>JAYYCW010000027.1:0-49016 GCA_036161535.1 Bacteroidota bacterium
GGTGACTTTTTCCCAAAATATTCAGAGGGACTATCGAGCAAAGTAACCGTTGGGGATCTGGCCTCCATGGCGTCGGGATCCAGCTGGAAAGAAAATTATTACTGGCCCATCAATATTACAGCCAAAGCCTATTACGGAAAAAAACTTGAAGAAACTATTTTTGGAGTATCAACGGTTAAAACACCTGGACAATCATTTGAGTACTCTAGTGGAGACACTCAATTACTGGCTATGGTCATTGAAAAAGCAACCGGGAAAAAGTTATACAACTATCTGTCTGAAAGTCTTTGGATTCCTTTAGAATCTGAAAATGACGCTTTATGGCAAATAGATTCCGAAGCCAACGATCTTGTCAAAGCCTACTGCTGTATTGCCAGCAATGCCAAGGATTTTGCGCGCTTGGGTAAACTTTATAAAGACTTCGGCCGCTGGAAAGGGACGCAAATCTTAGACTCTGCTTTTGTTGCCAAAAGCATCAAGCCACGCTTTAAAGACAGCCCACAGTATGGATATGGCTTTTGGTTAAAAGCGCAAAATAATAAATCCTTTTTTATGATGGAAGGGCATTTAGGGCAATGTGTGGTTGTGTCTCCAAGCGATAATCTCATTGTGGTGCGTTTGGGTCATGGGAAGGAATCTTTTGGGCACAACCCTTACAATGGTGACATCAATGTTTATATTGAGGAAGCTTATAAAATGCTAAACCATGCTGAACAAAATTAAGCTTGAAAATATTTTATTTTTAGATGTTGAAACCGTACCAGAGGTTGAAAATTTTAAGAATCTAACTCCCGAAAAACAGATTCTTTGGGCGCAAAAATCCCAGTACCAACGTAAGGACGAATACACTCCAGAAGCTTTTTATCCTCGGTCTGGAATTTGGGCGGAATTTGGGAAAATCATCTGTATCTCTGTAGGGCATTTTGTATTTGAAGGCCTGTTGCGAAAATTTCGTATGACCACTTTTTCTGGAAAAGAAAAAAGCTTTTATTAGAATTTAAATCATTGTTAAATCAACATTTCAATGGGCCTAGACATCTACTTTGTGCACACAACGGAAAAGAATTTGACTTTCCTTTTATGGCCAGAAGAATGCTAATTCACAAAATCCAATTACCAGCAAAACTCAATCTCTGTGGTAAAAAGCCTTGGGAGATCCCGCACCTAGACACCCTTGAATTGTGGAAATTTGGAGATTATAAACACTACACCTCACTTAAACTATTAACCAATGTCTTGGGAATTCCATCGCTTAAAGACGATATTGACGGCAGTGAAATTTACACTGTCTTTTACAAAGAGAAAGATCTAGAACGAATTGTCAACTATTGCCAAAAAGACACTTTGGCGGTGGCACAAATTTTATTGCGGTTAAGAGGTCAGGCACTTTTAAGCAAAGATGAAATTACCTATATTTAATGTATGTTACCACAGCCACTTCTTAGCGTAAATAATTTATCCATTGGATTTAAAAGTAACGGTTCTATAAAAAAAGTGGTACACAGCATTTCCTTTGATGTCTTTGAAAATGAAATTGTAGGTATTGTCGGAGAGAGCGGATCGGGAAAATCAGTGACCGCATTGTCACTGCTACAATTACTTCCTAAGGACGAAAAGACCCATACTTCAGCTAAAATTGTGTATAAGGGAAACGATCTAAGCCAGCTAGAAGACAAAAATATTCAAGACTTGAGAGGTCGTGAAATCGCAATGATTTTTCAAGAGCCTATGAACGCTCTAAATCCTTCAATGCGTTGTGGCGAACAAGTGACAGAAATCCTTTTACACCACAAAATTGTTAAAAAAAAAGAGGTAAGAGCTGTCGTGCTTCAACTTTTCGAAAGTGTTAAGATCCCAGATCCTTTAAATGCCTTTTGGAAATACCCACATGAACTGTCGGGTGGCCAGCAACAGCGCGTTATGATTGCCATGGCCATCGCTTGCCGGCCAAAGATTCTAATTGCAGATGAGCCGACAACAGCCTTGGATGTGACGGTTCAAAAAGACATCATTACACTGCTTATATCCCTTCAAAAAGAAACAAAAATGGCCGTGGTTTTTATCAGCCACGATTTGTCATTGGTCTCTGAAATTGCCCACAAAACCATGGTCATGTACCGTGGAGAAATTGTAGAAAAAGGGGCTACAAAAGCGCTGTTTAAATCCCCGAAGCATCCCTACACCAAGGCGCTGATTGAAGCAAGGCCTAAGATGGGGAAAAGACTGGAACAACTCCCAACCATAAAAGATCTTTTATCAGCTTCCAAACCACTAACTTTTATCACAAAAAAGGCACGTATTCAAAAACATAAAGCTATTTACAGTTCCTCCCCAATCTTAAAAGTTATAGATCTAGAAAAAGTCTATTTAAAAAATGTTAGCCTCTTTGGTAAAAAAACCGCTTTTAAAGCGGTTGACGGAGTAACTTTTGAGCTTTACGAGGGGGAGACTTTGGGCTTGGTTGGAGAATCAGGCTGTGGAAAATCGAGCCTAGGAAATGCCATTTTACAACTAAATAAGGCAACGGCAGGAACCATTATTTACAAGGGTAAAGACCTTCAAAAATTATCAAATAAGGCCATGAGATCTCTAAGGAAAGAAATTCAAATTATATTTCAAGACCCGTTGTCTTCATTAAACCCAAGAATGACTGTGGGCGAGGCCATCATGGAACCCATGATAGTACATAAATTAAATGGCAACGTTGAAAACCGAAAACTCAAAGCGCTTTTTCTTTTAGAAAAAGTAGGATTGGACGAAACGTGTTTTGAACGCTATCCGCACGAATTCTCAGGTGGACAGAGACAAAGAATCGGAATTGCAAGAACAATTGCTGTAGAGCCAAAGCTAATCATCTGTGATGAATCTGTTTCTGCTTTAGATATTTCGGTGCAAGCTCAAGTTTTAAACCTTTTGAATTCCCTAAAAAAAGAATTCAGCTTTACCTATATCTTCATCTCTCACGATTTGGCAGTAGTCAAGCATATGTCTGACCAATTGCTCGTCATGAATCGTGGAAAAATTGAAGAAAAGGGGGAGGCAGATGAGCTTTATTCAAATCCAAAAAAAGCCTATACCCAACGGCTTATAAATTCAATTCCAAAAGGTCTATAAGACCATTTCGGGAATATGGTCTCCAAAAATAAGCGCCCCTTCTGTGGCTTGCTGAATGGTTTCAAGGCTGACTCCAGGGGCCCGTTCCAATAATTTAAACCCCTGGTCTACAACTTCAAGAACTGCTAGGTTGGTCACAATCTTTTTAACACATTTGACGCCTGTAAGTGGTAAACTACAGCGTTTTAAAAGCTTGGACTCGCCGCGTTTATTAGTGTGCATCATTGCCACTATGATGTTTCGGGCACTAGCCACTAAGTCCATGGCTCCCCCCATCCCCTTGACCAAACGGCCAGGGATTTTCCAATTGGCAATATCTCCATTTTCAGACACTTCCATGGCACCTAAAATAGTCAAGTCTACATGTCGCCCTCTAATCATTGAAAAACTCATTGCTGAATCGAAATAACTGGCGCCGTCTAAAGCAGTGATGGTTTGTTTTCCTGCATTGATTAAGTCTGGGTCTTCCTCACCTGCGTAAGGGAAGGGTCCCATGCCTAGAATGCCATTTTCACTTTGAAAATCAGCTTCTATATCGTCTCTTACAAAATTTGCAACAAGCGTGGGAATACCAATCCCTAAATTGACATAATAGCCATCTTTAACTTCTTTTGCTATCCGTTTTGCAATTCCATTTTTATCTAACATAGTCTATAAATTACGCGTTGGGTCTCAGGGTGCGTTTTTCAATGGGCTTTTCATAATCTAAGCCTTGAAAAATACGTTGTACAAAAATTCCTGGGATGTGTACTTTGTTGGGGTCTAAAGCCCCAGCAGGCAGCAATTCTTCAACCTCAGCCACCGTAATTTTTGCAGCCCCGCACATATTAGGGTTGAAATTTCTAGCAGTACCTTTAAAAATCAAATTCCCTGCCGTATCGCCCTTCCAGGCTTTGACAAAAGAAAAATCGGCTTTAAAAGCGTATTCCAAAACATACATCTTACCGTCAAATTCACGGGTTTCTTTGCCTTCGGCCACTTCAGTACCAAAACCCGCAGGCGTGTAAATCGCAGGAAAGCCCGCTTGAGCAGCTCTACAGCGCTCTGCTAAAGTCCCTTGAGGAATCAACTCAACCTCTAATTCACCAGAAAGCATTTGGCGTTCGAATTCGTCATTTTCTCCAACATAAGAAGAAATCATTTTTCTAATTTGTTTTTTTTGCAATAATAAACCCAAACCAAAATCATCAACTCCAGCATTGTTAGAAATACATATAAGATCTTTGACATTCAAGACAACCAATTCAGAGATGGCATTTTCTGGGATGCCACAAAGTCCAAAGCCCCCAAAAAGTAAGGTCATTCCACTTTGTACACCCTCTAACGCTTTTTGTCTGTTATCTACTGTTTTGTTAATCATAATTACAACTTTTCGTTATATTAAAAGTCAATTTCTGGTGTGATTACTTCGTCCGTTAGTATTGCTTCATCCTCTGAGCTGTATTGCTTGCATTCTGTTGTAATGCTTATAATCTCAGGTTTTTCAAATTCTTCTTTCGAAATTTCCAAGCCTTCAATTGCATAGCAGCCCTTCATATAGTTGGCCCATATGGGCAGCGCCATGGAAGCACCTTGTCCATAAGTGATAGTTTTAAAGTGTGTTGCACGGTCCTCGCCACCAACCCATACGCCTGTAACTAAATTGGGAACCATCCCCATAAACCAACCATCACTATGATTTTGTGTAGTCCCAGTCTTCCCTGCAATAGGATTGTCAAACTCATATGGGTAACCGGTCACTATTTCTTTGTAAACGGCTAAGTCTTTACCAAAACTGTGTCTAAGTCGCTGACCAGAACCAAAATTTGTAACGCCTTCCATTAAATTGACAACAACATAAGCAATTTCTTCACTTAGAACATCGCGTGTTTTGGGTGAAAATTGATAGAGTAATGTGCCGTTTTTATCTTCAATCCTAGTCACCATAACTGGCTTAGTATAAACCCCTTTATTGGCAAAACATCCGTAAGCGGCCACCATTTCATAAATGCTCAAATCTGGGGTCCCTAAGGCAATAGAGGGCACCGCGGGAAGATTTTGCTCAACCCCCAATCTCTTGGCTAAATTAATTACAGGCTGTGGTCCAATTTCATTCATTAAACGGGCTGTAATGGTATTTCTTGAGTTGGCCAATGCGGACTTTAAAGTTTCAAAACCAGCGTAATTGTTACTAGAATTTTTTGGCGCCCAAGGTTTAATATTTCCAAACTTGAGAGCGGGGATTGTAATCTGTGCCTTTGGAAATGTATCGCATGGCGAAAGGTGTAGTTGATCGATAGCGGCTGCATATACAAAGGGCTTAAAAGTCGAGCCAACTTGTCGCTTGCCTTGTTTGACCATATCGTATTGAAAGTGCTTGTAGTTGAAACCGCCAACCCATGCTTTAACAAAACCTGATTGAGGCTCCATTGACATCATTCCTGCGCGTAAAAAAGATTTGTAATAGCGCATGGAGTCCATTGGAGTTAGTACGGTGTCTATTTCGTTGTTTTTTGCAGTCCAAGAAAAGATTTTCATAGGCACAGGCTTTTCAAATGAAGCGATAATTTCCTTAACTGGTTTTTTTAAATCATAACGCATTTTACGCCAGCGCTCTGAGCGTTTCATTCCCAAATTTAAGAGCTTATCAATCTCTTCGTCTTCTAATTCTAGAAAAGGTGATGTTGGGTTTCTTCGTTTGGTGTTTTGCACAAAAAACTCCGCTTGAAGTGCTTTCATATGCTCGTTTACAGACTCCTCCGCTATAATTTGCATTCTGGAATCAATTGTGGTATAAACCTTAAGGCCATCCCTGTATATATTGTATTTCTCACCGTTGGGCTTTTTATTTTGGCTTTGATTGACCCAATCCTTTAAAAATTCCTTTAAATAAGCTCTAAAATAGGTTGCAATACCCTCCTTGTGAGATTCTGGCGTATAATTTAGGTTGAGAGGTGTGGCTTGTAGCGAATCTTTTTGAGTTTGTGTTAAAAAGCCATATTTAGCCATTTGGGAGAGCACCACATTGCGGCGGTTTTTAGTTCCAACAGGATTTCGCTTGGGTCTTGGGTTGTACAAAGACGAGTTTTTAAACATACCCACCAACATGGCAGATTCCGTAATATTAAGTTCTGAGGGCTCTTTCCCAAAATAAATTCTAGCGGCACTGCGAATTCCATCCGCGTTATTCCCAAAATCATAAATATTAAAATATTGGGCAATGATTTCCTCTTTTGTGTACTGCTTTTCCAATCTGATTGCTATGACCCATTCCTTTATCTTTTGAGTGATGCGCCCAAACGTTCTCTTTGAACCCTCACCGTGAAAAAGTTGCTTTGCCAATTGTTGAGAAATCGTACTTGCCCCACCATCTTTTCCTAATTTAACAACAGCTCGTATCGTGCCTTTAGCGTCTACACCAGCATGATCCATATAGCGAATATCTTCAGTAGCGATGAGCGCTTGGACCAAGTGCTTAGGCAATTCGTTGAATCCTACAGGGGTGCGATTGTCCTCGTAATAAAATTTACCAAGTGTTGCCATATCTGAAGAAAAAATCTCAGTGGCAAGATTTGTACGAGGATTCTCTAATGCAGTGTGGTCTGGCATTGGCCCGAAAAGACCTATTGAGGCCAGAACGAAAATAAATGGAATACATAAAGAGGCAATTGCAAATAAAGCCCAAAACCAACGTTTGGGTTTTGAGAAATTTCTCGTATTTTTTTCTTTTTTAAACATGTGCTGTTTTATTCTAGCAATTCAATTCTAAAGCCCACATCCTCAATGCCCTCTAAAAATTTAACCCCTTGGGGGTTCCCAAGCTCACGAACTGCGTGTTTAATGGCTATAGAATAAGCCCCGGTTTCAGAAAATCTAAATGCATCTTGGTGGCCTTTAAACCAAAGCTTATGTTCCTTTATAAAAATATTACCATCCCCTAACATACTGCCATCGGCGTTGGCCATTTTATACTCCAAAGTGTCCTTCATTACCTTTCCGTTTGGATATTTTAAATCAACGATTAAAAAAAGGTTGCTAAATTTATAGTTGTTTGATGTTCTTAACTTTATAAACAAATTAAAACGTTGAATAGTATCTGTTATTTTAAAATCGTATGAGACAGCGCGGTCTGTGTCCCATCGTGAGTTTACAGAAGTGTATTTATCAAAGACTGATTTTTTATCACAAGCGGAGACGGTGATAAACAATATACAGCATATGAAAATCTTGACTCGCATGATCGTTATAACCCTAAAGGCTGCAGTATTTTTTGTGATTTGTTTGCTATGTAAATATAGGTTTATTTAAGAATTAAAAAAAGAAAAGGGGTTGGGAGCGAACGGTCTATTTTTTAAACAGATGCCTTTTTTGAAGTTTCAAAAGTATCCCTGAGATCTTTCTTAAAAAGAAGGTGATCGGCACGGCCCTTTTTAAAAATATCATTGCTGTTGCCCTGTCCTTTCCGAAGCGCTTTTTGTTCTTTGTGGGGCAGGCGGTTGATCTCCTGGCAGTGAGCGGAGCAGCATTGCTCCATTTCCTCCTTACAAGCATCACACTGAATGAATAACAGATGACAAGCGTCATTGGCGCAATTAACATGTACATCGGCAGCAGCGCCGCATTGGTGACATTTCGCGATAATATCGTCTGAAATTTGTTCTGCTCTTCTGCCGTCAAAGACAAAATTCTTACCTAAAAACTTATTTTCCAAGCCAAGTGCATTTACTTGACGGGCATAATTAATAATTCCACCTTCCAACTGATAAACATTTTTAAAACCCTTGTGTTTGTAATAGGCACTGGCTTTTTCACAGCGAATCCCACCAGTACAATACATGAGCAGTTTTTTGCTGTCTTTGTGATCCTTCAGTTGGTCTTCAATAAGGCCCAAGGAGTCTCTAAAAGTATCTACATCAGGCGTGACTGCATTTTGAAAATGACCTATTTCGCTCTCGTAATGATTTCGCATATCAACTAAAACAGTGTCATTGTCTTCAACGAGTTCATTAAAGCGTTTGGCATCTACATGGATACCGACATCAGTCACATCAAAAGTGTCATCATCCAGGCCGTCGGCGACAATTTTATTTCGGACCTTGACTTTAAGTTTTAAAAATGAATACATGCTTTGCTCTATGGCAATATTTAAACGGACATTTTCTAAAAAAGAGATACTGTCTAATTGCGCTTTAAAGGCATTAAAATTTTCTGCTGGGACAGAAAGTTGAGCATTGATTCCTTCGCAAGCGACATAAATACGCCCCAATACGTCAATGCTGTCCCAAAACAGAAATAAATGATCTCTCAAAAGTTGTGGATTGCCAATCTTAGCGTAGGTGTAGAAAGAGATGGTCAAACGGTCTTTCCCCGCTTCTTTGATCAACGAAGCCCTTTCATTATTGCTTAAGGTATTGTACAGTTGCATGCCATAACAATTTTAATTTTATAACTCTTTAGGCTACAAATGTAGTGTTTTTTCAATTTTAAGAAAGACCCTCTGGATTTGTAAATTATTGAATTGAAAATAAATACGTTAAACTTTATTAAAAAGGCATCTGCAATGTACAGATTTAGGCTAAGAAATATTATTTTAGCAAGAACATTGGAATTCAAAAAAACTAAAAATGAGCAAAGAAAAAGACGCCAAACTAAAAGCCTTGAAATTAACCCTAGACAAGCTTGATAAAGCTTATGGCAAAGGAACTGTCATGAAAATGAGTGATGCGCCTATTGTTGATGTTGATGTGATTCCATCGGGCTCCTTAGGACTCGACGTGGCTTTAGGTGTTGGTGGTTATCCTAGGGGCAGGGTGGTAGAAATTTACGGGCCCGAATCTTCGGGTAAAACGACACTCACGCTTCACGCTATTGCTGAGGCTCAAAAGGCAGGTGGAATTGCGGCTTTCATTGACGCTGAACACGCCTTTGATCGTTTTTATGCAGAGAACTTGGGGATTGATATTGATAATCTTATCATATCACAGCCAGACAATGGAGAACAAGCACTAGAAATTGCCGATAATTTAGTAAGATCTGGCGCCATTGATTTAATTGTAATAGATTCTGTCGCTGCACTTACCCCTAGAGGTGAAATCGAGGGGGAAATGGGCGACTCCAAAATGGGACTGCATGCCCGACTTATGTCACAAGCCCTAAGAAAACTCACAGGCTCCATTAGCAAAACCAATTGTACCATGATTTTTATCAACCAATTGAGAGAGAAAATTGGCGTTATGTTCGGCAATCCTGAAACCACTACCGGTGGGAATGCCTTGAAATTCTATGCCTCAGTGCGTTTGGACATCAGACGCTCCACACAAATCAAAGATAGCGACGGAAGCGTACGCGGAAATAAAACGCGAGTTAAAGTCGTCAAAAATAAAGTAGCCCCACCCTTTAAACTAGCTGAATTTGACATTATGTACGGAGAAGGCGTTTCTAAGGTTGGTGAGATTTTAGACATTGCAGTCGAATTTGAAATCATTCAAAAAAGCGGATCATGGTTTAGCTATGAAGAGACAAAACTTGGCCAAGGTCGCGATGCCGTCAAACAAATGATCAAAGACAATCCAGACCTTATGGATGAGCTAGAAACCAAAATAAAGGCGGCCATTAAAAGCTAAGCCCAGTTTGTTAACATCCACTGTTTTTTAGGGCACTTAAAATAAGCTGGTGGGTTTTGTCGCTCATTGCTTTAAGATTGTCAAGTTTATATGCTTCTGGTTTTAAAAAAGCGTGTACTTGAGCACGCATCCTTCCTGGACTGCCGCTAAAAAAAGTGTAAGAAAATCGCTTTTTATTATCAAAGAAAGTCATGGGCACTAAGGGCAAATTGTGCTCTACCGAAAGCCTAAAAGCACCTGTTTTGAAACGGTCGAGTACAACCGATTCGTCCGGCACGCCCCCCTCTGGAAAAATACAAATACTCAAACCTTTTTGGATGCGTTCCTGAGCTTGGTTGAAAACAGCTTTACGGCTTGTATATTTGCTGCGGTCTACCAGTATAGAAGTACGCTTGTAAAAAAATCCAAACAATGGAATTTTCGCCAATTCTATTTTACCCACAAATACAAGAGGGTGATATTTAACCATTGCAAACATCAACATAATGTCAATCATAGAAGTGTGGTTTGCTATGAAAATATAACTTTGGCCCCGCTCAAGATCTTGTTCCCAACGAGCTGACCAATAAAATCCCATTCCTGCCAAGATACACAAGGACCAAAAACGAGCTATTTTATAAAAAAAAGGGTACCAGGATTCTTTGATAATGGATAAAATTAAAAAGGGGGATAAAATAAATGTACAAATCCCAACCAAGACATAAAACCAGACCCTATAAATTAGCCATATTGGATAACATATAAATTTCATCGCAACCAAAACTACTAAAAATATTGAGGGATTGCTTCAAAAAAATTACCTTTGTACGTAAATCATTTAACAAACCTGCTGATGGCCAGAATTTTAACGGGTGTACAAAGTACGGGAACGCCACATTTAGGAAATATTTTAGGGGCCATTCTTCCTGCAATAGAAATGAGCAGTAATAACGACAATGAAGCGTTTCTTTTCATTGCCGACCTGCATTCACTTACCCAAATAAAGGATACTAAAATATTGCAAAAGAACACCTTATCTACTGCGGCGGCTTGGTTAGCTTGTGGTTTAAATATTGAAAAAACCGTTTTTTACAAACAAAGTGACCTCGCTCAGGCAACGGAACTCGCTTGGTATTTAAGTTGCTTTTTCCCTTTTTCAAGACTAGAATTGGCCCACAGCTTTAAAGACAAAGCAAGCCGTTTAGAAGATATAAACGGAGGCTTATTTGCCTATCCAATGCTCATGGCTGCCGATATTTTATTATATGACGCCAATGTGGTCCCGGTCGGTAAAGATCAACTGCAACACATCGAAATGACTAGAGATGTCGCATCTAGGTTTCATGCAAAAATGGGAGAAACTTTTGTGTTACCCGAAGCAAAAATTCAACAGCATGCTCAATTAATTCCTGGGACTGACGGACAAAAGATGAGTAAGAGTAAAAATAATATCATTGATATTTTTCAAGCAGATAAAAGCCTCAAAAAACAAATCATGGGCATTAAAACTGACAGTACCCCACTTGAAGATCCCAAAGATTGGCGCAACTGTAATTGTTTTGCTATTTATCAGTTGCTAGCAACTGATAAAGCTGTTAATAAAATGAAAGAAAATTACGAAGCTGGTGGCTATGGCTATGGCCATGCCAAGCAAGCCCTATTTGAGCTTATTTGCGAAAAATTTGCCTCTGAGCGCAAACGCTTTAGTTATTATATGGCAAATCCGGAGACCGTTGAAAAAATCCTGAGTATTGGAGCTGACAAAGCAGCAGTGGTGGCAACTGCGGTTCTCAAGCGTGTTCGCCAAAAACTAGGTTACTAAAGCAATTCAAAAATATTTCCTGGGATTGGTCTTAAACCCCTCTTCAGTTCAAAATTTAACAATAAATAGGCTGCTTTGAAGGTGGTCATATTGCAATCAGAAGCAATAGAATCTAAATGGATCTTTCACGCTTTTTTAAGGAACTTGTAAGACCATTGCGTACTCTAGTTGAGTCATGTCTATTGGGGTGTTTTTGTTTAAATATAGTAAACTAAGACATAAAATTACTCTCGAGGATTTTAGAAAAATTAAAAAAAAAATTATACATTTGATATTATGCAAATCAGCCAATTTATAAGCACGCTCCTCTACAGATACGAATGTGTCGTTGTGCCTGGTTTTGGTGCGTTTCTAAGCCATAGAATTTCCGCCAAAATTGACCCTCAAAGCCATGCATTTTACCCGCCAAAAAAACGCTTATCGTTCAACGAGAAACTACAATCTAATGATGGAATTTTAGCCAATTATGTGGCTGAAACAGAGCAAATTTCGTATGAAAATGCCATGGCTAAAATTGCCAAGCAGGTGGCTGGTTTAAATAAAAGATTACAACAAAACGAAACTGTTACTTTAGATTTTATAGGAAGCCTACAACGTTCTAAAAGTGGTACTTTAAGCTTTGAGCCCTCATATCATTTAAACTATTTGACAGAAGCCTTTGGTTTGGCACAATTTGCTACGGCAGAAATATCAAGAGAATTACCGTCGAAAGTCAAAAATATTAAAGATGCCAAAACCGCACAGATTTTAGCCTTGAAAAAACGACGTATAAACTCTGTGATAAAATATGCTGCTGTAGTATTGATTATCCTTGGCTTGGGCGGTTTCCTCGGATCAAATGCCTATATCCAGCACATTAATCAACAAAACCTTTTAGCTCAGGAAGCGGCCAATTCAGCCTTGGACAACCAAATTCAAGAAGCCACCTTCGTCGTCAGTAGCCCCCTTCCAGCCATTTCCTTAAATCTTGAGAAAAGCGTTGTTGGTGACTACCACATCGTGGCGGGTGCCTTTAGAATTAAAAACAACAGTGAACGAAAATTGCGTCAGCTCAAACGATTGGGATTCAATGCGCGCCTCATTGGCCAAAACCGCTATGGCTTACACCAAGTTGTCTTTGAAAGCCATCAACTGCGTAAAGACGCTGAGCGGGCCCTTTACAAAATTAAACGCACTCATGATCCCGCAGCTTGGCTATTGATCAAATCCGTCCCTTGATATAAAATTAGTGTTATCGCTTGTTGGCTTTATCCCAAATATTTTAATTCCTTAGAATGACATAAGTCCCAAAAATCCTACCTTTGTTTTAAACAAAATAACTATGGCTGTAAAACACCCTATCGATTCTAAAACAGTGGTAACCAGCTCGGTTTTACCCAGCGAAACCAATGCAATACACACTCTTTTTGGAGGGGAGCTCTTGGCGCGGATGGATCGCACAGCCAGTATTGCTGCTCAAAGACATTCGGAAAGTGTCGTGGTCACGGCCTCTGTAAACCACGTTGCCTTTAACCATGCAATCCCCTTGGGGAGTATTGTCACCATTGAGGCCAAAGTATCAAGGGCTTTTAAAACGTCCATGGAAATCTATTTAGATGTGTGGTTCACAGATAATAACTTCAATAAACCCATCAAGGCGAATGAAGCGATTTTTACCTTTGTAGCGGTAGATGGGAAAAGAAAGCCCATTGAAATTCCAACCTTGATACCACAAACAAAACAAGAAAAAATACGATTCGCTGGGGCCTTAAGGCGGCGACAATTAAGCTTGGTTTTGGCTGGGAAATTAAAAGCAGAAGAGGCCACAGAACTCAAGGCAATATTTGATGCAAAATAATCTTAAAGTTTATAAATCCAAAGCGAGGGGTTCTGAACAGCGCTGTCTTTGTAAATTCCAAAACTTAAAATAGATTCACCTGAGGCCTTGTTGGTTATTACCTCGCCAATCGTTTGTTTGGTGGTTACCTTGTCGCCTTTGTTTACATAGAATTTAGATAAATTCTTATAAACCGTAATGTAATTCCCGTGCCGAATCATAATGGTATTATTGCCATTTTTGGGGGTCATAATTCCCTGTACAGTTCCCTCAAAAACAGCTCTTACTGGCTCTCCCTTGTTGGTTGCAATACGAACACCATTGCTCTTAATTTTAATGCTTGGGTCAATCGGAGAAGGATTGGTCCCAAAGCGTAATTTAACTATGCCACTTTGTACAGGCCATGGTAATTTTCCTTTGTTAGCGGTAAAATTTGCTGCTAGTATTTTTTGCTCAGGCGTCAATGAGAATTTTGCAAGATTTGTAGACTTACCAGCCTTTTTATTGGAAGCTGCAATGGCCTCCTGGATCAAATTTCGAATCTGTCGATCAAGTGATTCAGATTGTTTTTGTTTTGTTTTGATTTGTTTTGAAAATTTAGAAAGATTTTGTTGAATGGATGCAATTAAAGCTTGCTGCGCACTGCGTTCTTTATCCAAAATTGATTTTGCAGCCTTGTTTTCTTCCACCAATTTTTGTTTTTCTTTTTTTTGAGCTAACAGTGTCTTATTGAGTAACTGCAGCTGCTTGGTTTCCTCTTTAATAAGAGCCGCCTGCGCTTTTTGATAATCTGCGTATTGTTTGATGTACTGCAACCTTCTGTAGGCTTGTTGAAAATTCGATGATGACAGCAAAAACAGGAGTTTATTTTCGCGAGAACGGTTCTTGTAAGATTTGACAATCATGGCCGCATAGTCGTCCTTTAAAAGCTTTAATTTATCGCGTTTTTTTGAAATCTCTTCTTGATTTCTATTTATTTCCCTGATTAAAAGATTGGCTTGTTGGTTTGTAATTCTTATTAGGTTCTTGCGTACACTTATTTTATAATTCAAATCTTCAACCGCAGTGACCGCGGATTTTTGTTCCTTTTTACCCGCAAATAACAGCAGCGTAATTTGGCGAATTTCCTTTTGAAGTTCACGACGTTGTTCTTCCAACTGCAATTGTCTCTGACTTTGAGCCTGCACTTTCCAAAGACCAAGCGTCAAAGAAACTATTGCTACGATACAAAAAGATTTAAACTTTGGCATCCTCAAAATTTAATTTGTTTATAGCCAAAAGGTCGTTTAAAGGGAAAACGCAAGGGTTGGTTTAAGCTTACGGATTTCAAGTTTATCTTTAAAACTGTTTCCTTTTGATTATCTAATACTTTAATTGTCATGGCTTTGGGGAATAATTGATTTTCAATGCTCTGAAACAAATGGTAATCAACTTGTAAATTTCTATCTTGAAGAGCCTGTGAGACCTTTTGACTTTCCATTTTAAATGAATTTGCATCAATCAAATAAAGCAGCTCTAGCAAGCTGCTTGAAACCTTAGGTCTTAGGGCATATGAGGTTTCCGCTGATGATTTTTTTAAAGCATTAGCCTTGTGCTTGAAAATTGCATCTCCAAGCAGTACATTTTCAAGATTTTCAAAATTGAGTTCTAGGCCTAAAAATGCATTGATAAGGGAATAATCCCCTTCAAAATAAGTTCGGTCTACTTTATTATACATCTCTACCTTGTTTGGGGTTATTTTGACACGCAGCATGTTTAAAAAAGCGTTGAGCCAAATTGTTTTTCCACGCTCCATCCTCAAGGTGACCGTGTGAGATTGGGATCTGTTTTCTGTTAAGAGTTCGATTTTAAGTCGAGACTGCAAAGTACTAAACTCAGCTTTCTGCTTTTGGTGGGCCTTATAGATTTGTTTTGCTTTCATTGTTGAGACTGGGAGCTTTGATGTTCTTGTAGGTTTTAGAGTCGCACAGCCAAAAACCAAAATAGCAAACAGCATATATAAATGTCTTCTAATCATTATTTTCTAGGGCTTTGACTTTGTTCTTAAACGATTTGGCCTGAGCGATATTGTTGGTTTTTGTGTAAAGTTCAGCCATTAATCCGTAGTAATTAGCGGCGGTCTGGTTCTCCTCAAAGATATAATCTAAACCCAGCTCTAATTGTTTTAAGGCCGCATCCCAGTTCTCTAAGTAAAATTGAGCCTGAGCATAGATTATATATAATTCAATTTGAGTGGGAAATAATTCTATTTTCTCTAAAGTGAATTCCCCAGCGCGCACATAGGCTTTTGTTTTTAAGTATAAGGTCGCTAATGATTTAATTATAGTGAGATCATCAGGAGCTTCTTTAAGGGCCTTATCATAAAACTCCGCGGCCTTTTCCCATTGGGCTTGGTCATTATAATAAGCGGCCCATTGCGCATTACTGCGTTGAGATGAGTCAAGCGATGCTGCGGGTTTCACCTCCAATAGCGCTGTTTCATAAGCTGGGTTATCTTTTACAAATTGTACAAAATCATTGAGCACTTTTACTTTTAAATAGGGCGCTAAAACATTGCTCGCTGTTACTATTTTCATAGAGTTAATGGCTTTGTCATAGGCCTTAGTGTCTAAATGAAATTTATACAAAGCCACATGAGGAATATGAGATTTAGGATGGGTTTTTAAAAACAACTCGGAGGATTTAAAAGCCTCTTGCTTAAGGCCATATTTACTCAAAGTGTAAATTAAATTTAAGAAATCTTCTTGATTGTCAGGGTTTGACTTAAGGCGTTTTCGAAGATAGTTAATGTGGCCCTTTTGGTCTTTGCTTTGTTTATAAATATTACTGCGAGTTTGATCGCGGACCGGGCTGTAACCAAAACAGCTGTCTAATATTTCAATCTGCTTTAAGGCAGACTCGAACTGGCCAATATTCGCATATAAATGTACCAAGTCCTCTTGGTAAACCTGGGCTTTATAAAGCAAGGGTTTAACAGCCTCAATGGCCCTTTCAAAATTGTCTTGAGCCACATACAATTGATACAATTTTTCCTTATACCAAAAATTACTAGCATCTAGCGCAATGGCTTTTTGAAGATTGCTTTCAGACCGATCATAAGATTTTATCTTTAAATAAAGATCTCCAAGCTGATAAAAGACAACAGCACGCTCTGGAAATAATTTTGAGCAGATAACAAAGTTCTCAATAGCTTTACTGTAGTTTTCAATGCCTTTTTCTTTAAGAGCATCATAAAATTTATTTTGAAATTGTGCTTCGGAATCAGTAATTGCCAAAGTTGGAAGACTGTCTGATCGCACAGCCGAAGATGCTGCCAATTTCAAGGACAAACCGTAAAAAAATAACAATAAGAACTTTGGCTGAATCATTGGCTTCCTGTGCTTCCAAAACCACCACTACCGCGGCTGGTATCCGATAAATTTTGAACGCTTACCCACTCTCCGCGTGTGTGTTTGGAAATAACGAGTTGTGCAACCCTTTCCCCATTTTTAACAGTAAAATCCGTATTGGAGATATTGACCAAAATCACTCCTATTTCGCCCCTGTAATCGGCGTCAATAGTGCCAGGACTGTTTAAAACAGTTAGGCCATACTTGGCGGCTAACCCGCTTCGCGGACGAACTTGAGCTTCGTATCCTAATGGAAGGGCCATAAAAAGACCGGTGGGAATAATGCAGCGCTCCAAGGGCTTTAAAACAATGTCTTTTTCAAGGTGCGCCCGCAGATCCATTCCGGCAGAGCCATTGGTCTGGTAACTCGGAAGAGCGTGAGGGGATTTATTTATAATATCAATCTTCATAGTTAGGATTTAATAAGTTGTTTTAATTCGGTTTTTTCTTTGGCCCATACAACAGCTGACAATATAAGGATCAGGGCAAACCCAACAAGATATTGTTCTCTGAAAACATAAAAGGAAAGGGCTGAAAATCCAGTAGAAAGCATCAAATAAAGGCCGATTTTTTTTAAATTATAAGGAACTTTATAATGCTTTTGCCCAAGAAAATAAGAAATAAAAGCCATTACGGCATAGGCCATCAGGGTGGCGGTGGCTGAGGCCATATAACCAAACTTAGGGATAAACAAAAAGTTGATTATAAGTGTCGACAAAGCCCCAAAAATGGAAATATAGGCGCCAACCTTGGTGCGATCAGTAATCTTATACCAGACAGATAAGTTGTGATAAATTCCTAAAAATAAATACGCGAGCAGCAAAATAGGAACCACGCCCATGGCTTCCCAATAGGCCTCGTTTGGAATCAAAATTATTTTTAAGAGATCGACGAAGACTACAACACACAAGAAGATCAAAGCCCCAAAAATGACAAAGAGTTCCAGAATTTTTGCATAATTTATTTTGGCGTCTTTGTCCTTGGCGCGGCTAAAAAAGAAAGGTTCGATTCCCAATCGATAGGCCGTTGCAAACAATGTCATAAACAAGGCCAGTTTATAGCAGGCCGAATAGGTTCCAATGGCTGTTTTGGACAAGTTTTCCGGCAATAATCGCTCCAGTAAAATCCTGTCGAAGGTTTCATTGATAGAAAAAGCAACGCCTGCGACAAGTACGGGAAATGCATACGCTAACATTTGCCTCCAAAGTTTGCTGTTAAAATGATAGTTTAAATTAAAATAAAAGGGAATTAAAAATAAAAAGGTCGCCACGCTGGCTATCAAATTGGCAATAAAAATATAGTGAATTTCGAAATTTGGACGGTAGAGTAACTCCCAAAATGAGGAAGAATCGGCCCAAGATTTTAAAAACAAAAGCAAGATAATATTGAGCCCTAAATTTAAACTGACATTGACAAGTTTAATAGCGGTATATTTGGTAGGTTTTTCTAACGCCCTTAAATAGGCAAAAGGAATGACCACAAGGGTGTCAAAAAATAAAATCCAAATTACCAAGACCACGTAATCGGAGTCAATATGGATGAGGTTTGAAATCTTTTCTTTGAAAAAATACGCTGTTACCAAAACCAATAAAGAAGTAAATAACAATGATATTGCAGAGGTGCTCAACACCGTTTCTTTTTTCTCATCGCTGTTCAAAAAACGAAAAAAAGCGGTTTCCATTCCGTAGGCCAAAAGCACATTAAACAAAACAAAATAAGCGAAAATTAAAGAGACATCCCCATAGTCGGCTGCGTTTTCAAATACCGATTTATCTGTGTGTAAGCGCACCAGAAAAAAACTGAGCATTTTGGGGATCACTGTCGCCAATCCATAAATAAATGTTTGCTTGTAAAGAGTCTTAAGCCGAGTCAAATTACTGGATTTATACCATTAAAAATACACTTTTTACGGCAGATATAATAATTATTCGCGCTCTGCCGCAGAAGGAAATACAATGCTAGGGCGCTCCTTTAAGCCTTCAACTTTATAATAGTGCCTCTTGTTATCAGCTGTATAACTCAAAACACAGTCCGCAGCGTCCAGTTCAAAAGGAGAACGTTCTGCCATTGGCAAAAGCGAATTCTTAGCATCCATAAGCGGGTTGCTGCTAAGGACGACAACAGCCCCTTGGTTTTGGAGGGTCTTAAATCGGGCGATGATGTTTTGGCCTTCAAAAATAACAGCCGCCCGTTGCCCTCGGAAGTGAAGGCTGTCAAGGGTGATGCTATTTAAATTCCTATATGGAATAAAAACATTAATACCACTACCTCCGCCCCGTACTCCAGCTAGCCAGCTTTGAAAATATGGCGCTTCTAAAAATTCAAAAGGTGGGGCTGTTTGAATGTCTACTGAGTTTGTCACTTTACAAGATCTCAAAAAAAATGATAAAGTTAAGACGGTTAGTAACTGTTTAATGAATCTCATCTGTTAGGTAATTTTATATCGAGTAATATCAAAATTCATTCCATAAAAAAGCCCCACCATATGGCGGGGTTTAAAAAATTTTCTAAATCCGTCTTAACTGTTCAGCGCTTCTGCACCTCCAACAATTTCCAGAATTTCATTTGTAATCGCAGCTTGACGGGCTTTGTTGTAAGTCAATTTTAATTGATCTCTTAGCTCAGTGGCATTGTCCGTGGCCTTGTGCATGGCAGTCATTCGGGCCCCGTGTTCACTCGCAAAACTATCTCGAATAGCTTTGTACAATTGCATTTTTAAAGACTTTGGAATCAAAGTTTTAACGATTTCTTCCTTGGTGGGCTCAAAAATATAGTCGGATGGCACACCACGTTCGTCTGCAGTTGCAAGAATGGGCAAAAACTGCTCTGTTGTCACAATCTGAGTGGCGGCATTTTTAAATTTGTTATATACCAACTCTATTTTATCGAACGCCCCGCTTTCAAATTTAGCCATCAGCATGTTGGCAATTTCAGCCACATTTTCAAAGCTGAGTTTGTCGAACACTGTACTTTGATTAGACAAAATCTCTAAGTTTTTTGAAAGTACATCATTCCCCTTTTTGCCAATAGCTACCACAGATACTTTTTTATCTGAATAAATCTCTGCCAATTGGTTGGTTTGTTTAATGATATTGGAATTAAAAGCCCCACACAAGCCACGATTGGAAGTAATGGCAACAATAAGTACTGTTTTGACCGGGCGTAATTCAGCAAATTTACTGCTGCTTTCAGCATCTAAGTTGGCACTCAAATTTTGTAAAAGGGCCGTTAATTTATTGGCATAAGGCCGCATGGCAATAATGGCATCCTGGGCTTTTTTAAGCTTAGCTGCCGATACCATTTTCATGGCACTGGTGATCTGCATCGTGGAGGATACAGATGAAATTCGGTTTCGTATTTCTTTTAAATTTGCCATGCGATTTGCTTAATTGTATTTAGCAGACAAGTCACTGGCAACTTTGGTCAGGGTATCAGTTACCTCGCCTGTTAGTTTGCCAGATTTAAGGGTGGTAAGAACACTACTATGTTTCGCTTTTAAAAATTCGATGAATTCCGCCTCAAATTCTTTGATTTTAGCAACGGGTACGGCTTTGAGTAAATTTTTAGAACCGGCATAAATAATTGCAATCTGATCCTCAACAGTATAAGGGTCATTTTGTGCTTGCTTTAAAATTTCCACATTTCGCTTTCCTTTTTCAATCACGTTTAAAGTAACTGCATCAAGATCAGAACCAAATTTTGCAAAGGCCTCCAGTTCGCGGAACTGTGCTTGGTCTAGCTTAAGGGTCCCGGAAACTTTTTTCATGGATTTAATTTGGGCGCTGCCGCCTACCCGCGATACAGAAATACCAACATTAATAGCGGGTCGAACCCCAGAATTGAATAAATCCCCGTCCAGGAAAATTTGACCGTCAGTAATTGAAATTACATTGGTAGGAATATAGGCGGATACATCCCCTGCTTGAGTTTCAATAATTGGAAGTGCAGTTAGCGAACCGCCGCCTTTGACCAATGGTTTTAAGGAGTCTGGCAAATCGTTCATATCCTTGGCAATGGTATCATCATTGATGACTTTTGCCGAACGCTCCAACAAGCGGGAATGTAAGTAAAAAACATCCCCTGGGTATGCCTCACGGCCTGGTGGGCGACGAAGCAATAAAGACACCTCTCTGTAGGCAACTGCCTGTTTTGACAAATCGTCGTAGATGATCAAGGCTGGTCGGCCAGTGTCTCTAAAGTATTCTCCAATAGCAGCACCCGCAAATGGCGCATACACTTGCATTGGAGCGGGGTCGGAGGCATTAGCTGCTACAATGGTGGTATAGGCCAATGCACCTCTGTCTTCTAAAGTTTTGGCGATATTGGCAACCGTAGACGCTTTTTGACCAACGGCCACATAGATACAATATACAGGCTCTCCAGCATCATAAAATTCTTTTTGATTCAAAATCGTATCAATACAAACAGTCGTTTTACCAGTTTGTCGGTCTCCAATTACAAGCTCTCTTTGTCCGCGACCGACAGGGATCATGGCATCAATGGATTTAATTCCTGTTTGTAGCGGCTCAGTAACTGGCTCACGAAATACAACACCAGGAGCTTTACGCTCTAAAGGCATTTCGAAAAGATCACCTTCAATGGGGCCTTTGCCGTCAATTGATTTTCCAAGAGTGTTGACAACACGACCGACAATCCCCTCACCAACATTAATTGAAGCAATGCGACCAGTGCGTTTGACTGTAGAGCCTTCTGTGACGGCTTTAGAAGCTCCTAGGAGAACAATCCCTACGTTGTCTTCTTCAAGATTTAAAACAATGCCCTCTAAACCCTTATCAAATTGAACCAATTCTCCATACTGTGCATTTGAAAGACCGTATGCGCGAACAATTCCATCTCCTACGGTGAGGACCGTCCCTACTTCATCCAAAGAAGCGGTGGCTTCAAATCCTGAAAGTTGTTGCTTTAAAATTGCTGAGATTTCAGCTGCTTTTACATCTGCCATTTTAGTTTGTTTTTATCTTTAAGAGTGCTGCGGCACTTATTAATTCATTTGAAATTTACTTTTTAACTCGTTTAGTTGGTTGGAGACACTGGCATTGTATTGCTGATCTCCTACCCGTAAAATGAAGCCTCCTAAGATAGTTTCATCTACAATTTTTGTCAAGCTGATTTCTTTAGCTGACAAGCTTTTTAATTTTTCCAAGACTTTTCCTTCCAATGATGGGGTCATCGGGAATGCAGTGGTAACCGTTGCTTTTTCTTTATTGTTTAATTGGTCGAACAAACGGTTGTATTCTTGGGCAATAAGTTCTAACAAATCAATGCGTTTGTTTTTTGTCAGTGTTTTAAATAGGGCCTTAACTTCAGAGCTTGAATTGCCAAAAACGTGGTCTAAAACAGCTGTTTTTTCAAACATTTTTACAATCGGTGATTTTAAAGCACTGTTTAAATCAGAGCTCATAGCAATGGCCGTAGCGATTTGATTCATTTCAATTTGAATCTTCGCTGTGGTATTGTTGTCCTGGGCCACACTTAAGATGGCTTTTGCATATCGAATGGCTGCTCTAGTCCCTGACATATACTTTAGTTTAAACCAGCATCATCCAGCATGGACTCAACTAATTTTTCTTGTTTTTCGTTGCTTGACAATTCTTCCCCTAAAACCTTTTCGGCTATAGAAATAGAAAGATCTGCAACCTGTGACTTTAAATCTGAAATGGCTGCTTTTTTCTCAGTTTCAATAGCGGCCTGTGCCATTGTTATTAATTTAGCAGCTTCTTGTTTTGCCTCACCTTTGGCATCGCCAATCATCTTTTCCTTGAGCTCACGGGCCTCTTTTAGCATGGCTTCACGCTCTGCGCGTGCTTCCTTTAAAAGCTTTTGATTGTCCGCTTTAAGATTTTCCATCTCTTTTTTTGCGTTCTCTGCTGCACTCAATGCATTTTTGATACCTTCCTCTCGTTCGTTAACAGCACTGAGAATTGGCCCCCAGGCATATTTCTTGAGTAAGAATAAAAGGCCTACAAAAAGTAAGGTTTGCCAAAAAAACAGTCCTAGTGAGAATTCTTCTAATAATTTTTCCATAATAATTTAATTATGATAATGTTTTGAATTTAATTAAAACAACCTTGCAGCCAACCGCTGCAAAGTTGTTTATGGGATGAGATTATACTGCAAATAATGCCGCAAATCCAATACCTTCAATCAGGGCTGCTGCAATAAGCATCGCTGTTTGAATCTTTCCGTAAGCTTCAGGCTGGCGAGCGATCGCTTCCATGGCGGAACCACCGATTTTACCAATCCCTAATCCTACTCCGATAACAACTAATCCCGCACCTACCATTACTGGAATTTCCATATGTGTGTATTTAAAAATTAAACATTCTAATCAATAACTCAAACTAATGAGCGTACGCTTCATCATGATGCTCGTGCTCCTCAGAAGCAAAACCAAAATATAAAGCAGAAAGCATTGTAAAAATATATGCTTGTAATAATGCTACGAGTATTTCAATAAGTGAGATGGCAAAGGCCAATCCAAAGGACAATGGACTTCCCAACCAACTTTTGAACAAAAACATCAAACCAATCAAACTCATCAATACAATGTGTCCTGCCTGCATATTGGCATATAAGCGAATTAATAACGAGAACGGCTTGATAAATATCCCCAACACTTCAATGGGAATTAATATAATGTATAAAGGAACTTTTCCATACCAAGGCATAGAGTCTCCTAGGGGATCAAAAATGTGTTTCCAATAGTCTTTTGTCCCTGTTAAATTTGTTATTAAAAATGTCAATAATGCCAATGCAAAAGTCACTGCAATATTGCCTGTGACATTGACACCAAGTGGGGTCAATCCAAAAATATTTAAAAACCATATAAAGAAAAATACAGTGAGTAAAAATGGCATATAACGCATGTATTTCTTCTCTCCAATGTTTGGAATGGCAATGTCGTCTCTAATATAAAGAACGATGGGTTCAAAAAATCGGCCTGCGCCAGTTGCAACTCCTTTATTAGCCACATAAGAACTGGCTAGGCTCTTAAATAGGAAAAACATAAGCAGCGCTGTGATTATTATCATCACCACGCTTTTAGTAATAGAAAAATCTATCGGCTTTGCATTTGTGGGGTGATTGTGTTCGTCGTAGTTGATAGTGCCCTCAGCATCGGTCTTATATATTTTGCTGTGGTATAGTTTGTAATAATTCCCGTCTACCTCGGCAAGAGATTCACCATGGTGAAATTTAGACGAAGCAAAAATCTTTAGGCCTTCATCCCATAAGATTACAGGAAGCGCTGCACCTACGTATTTATGCTCTCCCTTCGATGTTGTATATGAAAACAAACTAAAATCATAAGAGTCTTGAAGGTGGTGCTGAATATAGGCTTTGATCTCTGACTTTTTATCTGTCTTTGGAGCCTCTCCCTTCGCCATTAACAATAATGGTGTAAAAAAGAAAAAAAACGTAACCGCTTTGAAATTTAATTTGCTTCGCATTGCAGATTTTAACAGTAATATAAAACCGCTGTAAAGTTATGGTTTTCTATCAAAAACAAAAACAATTTTAAGGACTTTATTTTAAGTCAATAGGCCTGCAGTTAACGGCGACTGTTTCTAAGTTTTATTGAGATGTTTACTGAGAAAAAATGTTTCTAGAACAAGACAAATTGTGTAGGGAATAAAAAACGAAGTAAATTCTAATAAGACAATTTCCCCATCGGCTTTGTAGGGACCGTAGAATACTAAAAAAAACACCAAAAATTTGACGATGCTGCTGGCTAAAAAAAGAAAGCCAATTTGGTTGTTGTACTTTTTTTTTAAGCTTGTTAAGCCCCAAAAAATACCAACTGCCAAGGCGGTATTAATTGCGTAAGATACCAATATTTGATGTTGAAATAACGGAATAGACATTAGTTTATTTACAAGCATGTGAATGACGAATGCGGCACTCAAAAAAACAAGCAATCTAGCTGAAAATTCTCTTGATTCGGAATTCATTTATTTTGAATCTTTTTAAGTTGTTTTAATACCACATAAAGCCCTAAAGCTACCCCTGTAATAGCGCCAATGGCTACAAAAATTTTTTTGGGAAGGTTTGAATATGCATCAAGCCATTTACCTATGCGGACCAAAACATATACAATAACGCCCATCTGGACTCCAAGTCCAGAAAGTGCTGCAAAATTTTTAAGCGGTTTGTCCTGTTTTGACACTGGCTTGTAAGCTTGATTTTGACTCGGTTTTAAGTTCTTTAACAGAGTCTTTCATTTGACAGTTGGCGTTAAAGGTCGCACCTGGCTCAACCGCAAGCTTACCGGTTTGAACATCGCCATATACATTAGCAGAAGCTCGTAAACTTAAGGTCTCTAAAACCACGAGCTTCCCTTTGATTTTTCCTTCGATATCCGCATTGTTGCAACTCAAGCTGCCTTCCACCAATCCAGTGGTTCCAATTACGACTTTCCCATTGGTAATGAGGGTGCCATTGATCACACCTTCAATCCTAAAATCGCCTTCACTTTTTAAATCACCCTCAATTATAGTGCCTTGGGCAATGGTGTTTTGCTGAGACAATCCGTTTTGTTGTGATCTTGGTTTTTTTGAATCTGTAAACATAATTTGTAATTTAATTTTTAATGGTTTTTAAATAATTCTCTAAATTTTTGTGAACCTGAAGTGTTTGGTAATTGGTAGATGAAATTGCAAAATAGGGTTTTTCCACAATGTCTGATGCCTCAAGCTCTAAAAGTTCTGCGAATCCAAGCGCACCACTCATACTTTTCAAGCCATGAATGACTACAAATGTAGTGTTTATATCATATATGTCCTCTGACAAGCTGAGCCCAAAAACTTCTTCTTTTAGAATCGCTTCTTTGAGCGTTGTTTTCAGAGCATTAATAGCATCGGTTTCTTTATTTGAAAATTTAAAAATTGTCTTAAAATTATTGCCTGAAGTCAAAGTTTCAAAATCCGATTTCTCCAACGTTTCTAGCAAATTTTCTGTAAGGTCTTGTGCTTGCTTGCCTTCAGGGCTGTTTGGGTAGTTCAGAGCAATATAACTCAAACTAGCCTTGTACTCAGAAAAACCATAAAGGCGTCCTTTGGCACTGGCTTTTAACAATTCTAATTTTGGAACAATGGCCTCGCCTTCATAGCGAATGATCTCAATTTCACATCCTTCTATGACTTCTTGATAATTGGCCCTCTCGAAAGCCTTAAAGAGCCCTTTATATCTCGCTTGTGGCGTCTGGCTGTTGTCTTCTAAGGCCTCTGACGGGTTTGATAAAATTTGAGCGTAAAGCGAGTCCGAATAGTCCTGAATGATGTGCTGCTTTATTTGGTTGGCAAGAAATGCATTGTCTAAAAGTACGTAGGTTTTATATAAATTGTATTTGGCGGGAAGGATCATGCGCTCCTCTGGATTTTGTTCCAATAAAGCTTCTAATTTATCCTTTGATCGCTTGTAATCTTTAAATTTATTTTTATAAATCAAGCCCAGTTGGTAATAGGCGAAATTTCGCTCTTTAAAAATACTGTCAATCGCTTTTGGTTCCTTGGGAAGTTGATCAATAAAAAACATTGGTGTCAACGTTTCTGCCGTTGAAAACTCAAGCGTTTGAATCGGCGTTCTGTCCTCAGTCATTTCTAGAACTTTTTTAGCAGACCAACGCCAATTATCTTCGAGTGGACGCGCGCCCCAAAGCCTTGAAAATTCTCCCCTACCATAGGCCACAGTTGTAGATTGGTAAAAATAAAAGCCACCGCCCTTGTTATCCTTTAAGAGTGTCAAGTCAGTTTTTAAGTTTGTGCCTTGGGATTGGATGCGCTTCTCTTGATCCCTTTTCTCTTCCTGTTCTTTCTCTTTTAAAGTTTCAATATGATCCATAAAAAAACTGTTGAGATCTTCCTTTGGCAGGGCAAGTAAATTTAAAATACTGTCATTGGAACGAGCAATGCCTTCGTAAAAAATAACGTCTTGAAGATTGTCTAGGCGCTTCTTTACTTGCCTGTAAGGCTTGGTGTTTTTGCTGTAATTGGTCAAAGTGCTGTCGTAGTAACTGCCTGCCAAAGTGTAATTGGAAGCATCAAAATAAAGATCTGCAATGCTGTGATAATTCAGGGCGTTTAAATACTGGTCTTGAGACTTAGTTCGAAGTGATTTATTGTAATAAACAATGGCCATGGAATCTTTCTCAAGTTTTAAATGGTGATTTGCCATGACATTATAAATACGATCTAAGTATGGGCGATTTTCCCGATCTTCGACAAGAGTTTTAAAAAACTCTGCCAATGCAGACAAGTTGCCCTGATTGTAATCGAAGTTTTTAATTTGCTCCAAAAAGGCATTGATCCTATAAACTCTTGGCAGCTTTCGTTTCAAATCTATGACCTTTTGAAAGGCCGAATTGGCGCTGTCCAAAAAGCCCTTCTTGTTGTAAAGCTGGCCTCTTATAAAGTGTAATCTGCCTTTTAACATATCATCCTTAGTGATGTCAGCAGCTTTTTTTAAATGAACAATGGCAGAATCCGGCACCTCTAGATTTATAAAAGCTTGGGCCAAAGTTGCATGGGCCTCCAACTTATTTTCATCCGAAATGTTGTTTTTCGATAAAATTGAATTTAAATTTTTTAAAACAACGGCCTCATTCTCTAATCTTAAATTCGCTTTGGCGCGCCATATCTTAGCGGCATTGATATTGCTGCTTCCAGGATATTTAAAAAGCACATAATTGAACGCTTCTATGGCGGGGATGAATCGGCCACTAAAATAGCGCGCCTTGCCCAATAGGATGTAAGCTTCATCAATTTGGGTATTTTTTTCTTTTCCCTTGATTTTCATCCCATGCGTTTGAACAGCCTTGATGGCCTTTTCTTCTGCGCGTTCAAAATTGGGGCTCTGTGGGATTTCATCAAAAGAAAAAGCTTTTTTGACACCCAAGCGTTCGATTGGTAAAATTTTCCAATAATTATCCTTGTAGGATGCTTCAATTTCTTTATGCCCTTCAATTAAAGCCATTTCGCCGTTGAACAGCACATTATACTTGGTGTTTAGTGTGTGCCAATTACGATTTAAAAAACGGTCTTTTTTTCTTGAGCAACTAGAGATTAAAAGAGTTAGACACAATAAAAATGTAAAAGGGCTATAAATATTTTTCAATGCGTAATTAATTTTTGTATGTATAACTTGAAAACTCCGTTAATGTTATACAAAGTTTGTAAAAATACTCATCTTTTTGAATAAAACTAATGTTTTAAATTATTTTACTGTTATTTGTAACACCTAAGGTTTCATCAATTATCAAAATTTTGGCGGTCTGTTAACAATTCCTAGCAGCAAAACTTTATTATTTTTGTGAAAACAAATTTTATGGCCACATTTCACCCGCTAAAAGTAAAAGATATCGTTCGAGAAACAAAAGAGGCTGTCAGCTTGTGTTTTGATGTTCCCAAAGCTTTAAAAGCGGCCTACAAGTTTAAAGCCGGGCAATACCTCAGCATTGAGGCCTCAATTGATGGAAAAAACATACGCAGAGATTATTCTATAAGTACGAGTCCGAATAGCGGTGAATTAACCGTTACTGTCAAAGAAGTAGATAAAGGTGTGTTTTCAACATTTGCAAATCGCAAACTTAAAAAAGGGGAGGTACTCAATGTTGCGACTCCTCAAGGTCGGTTTACTTTTTCAGCCGAAATAACGAGCTCAAAACCGATCGTTGCCTTCGCGGCCGGAAGCGGTATCACTCCAATTATAAGTATAATTAAAACTGTCCTGGAAGAAACTTTAGATCAAAACTGTATTTTAATCTACGGAAATAAAACTCCCGATTCCACGATTTTTCACAAGAAACTTAAAGCACTTGAGTCTGATTTTAAAGGCCGACTCAACATTCAATTTATGTTTAGCCAAGCTCGTGTTTCAAATGCGGGTTTCGGACGTATTGACAAGTTAAGTGCTGCTGCATTTATAAATAATATTACAGACCTTAAAAATTGTGCCGCCTTTTATTTGTGCGGCCCGGAGGCCATGATTCAAACTGTTAAATCCGTTTTGATGGACTGTCAAATTCCTGAGAGCAAAATTTTATTCGAGCTGTTTACAATATCCGAAGTGGCAGTCGATAAAAACATTGAAAATAATCTAGATGCTGTAAAAGCAACTATCTTATATGATGATACCTCTGAAACCATTACAATGGCTTCCGATATCACAATACTGGAAGCGGCGCTTGCGGAAGATTTAGACGTCCCCTATTCCTGTCAAGGTGGGGTTTGCAGCAGTTGTATTTGCAGAATTAAAGAAGGAACTGCAAAAATGCGTCAAAATAGCATCTTAACCGAAAGTGAAATCGCTGAGGGGTTGGTATTGAGTTGCCAAGCGGTGCCAACTTCACAGAAAATATACGTAGACTTTGACGATGTTTAAAGCGCCCTTTCAACAGCCTCTAAAACATCCTCAACAGCAATCGAATCCATTACTTTTTCATAATCCTTGGGATATTTATCGCCATATACAGAGGTTGGGATCTTTGGGTATTTTTTAGCATCCGATAACAGACAGTTTTCAAAAGACTGATTAAAAGGTTTAAAGCCCAAAAAAGGGTGGGTCACGCCCCACAATGTGATGACCTTTACACCCATCATTGCCGCCATATGCGCATTGCCAGAATCCATGGCGAGCATTAAATTTAAATGAGACATCAGTTTGATCTCCTCTTCCAAAGTATATTTCCCAGCCACAGAAACGGCTGCGGGAAATTTTTGTGCCATTGCATCGATCATTTTAACCTCGTAATTGCCGCCGCCAAATAATAAAACACTGTATTTCCTTGACAATTGAGAAACGACATTCTCTGTTTTTTTTAATGGGTACATTTTTGAGTTATAGGCAGCAAAAGGAGCAATACCAATAAAGGGTTTTTTACAATTTTCAAGCAGCTTTTTTACGGTTTTAGGAAGGGATAAAGGTTTTGGAAAACGAGGATTGGTAAGAGAAATTTTAAAACCTAATCCACGAAATACATCCGCATAGCGCTCTGGCATGGGGCGAAGTGGCTCTAAAGAATTGCCTCTGATAAGTTTTTGCTTTTGAGAGCGCCCTTTGTCAAGGACTAAAAATGTGTGACCGGGAAGTAAAAACCTTAAGATTTTTGTGCGCAAAACATTGTGTAAATCTGCAATGGCATCCACCTTTAAATCTTGAATTTTTTTGGCAAGCTTAAAAAGGCCTTTAAGGCCTTTAAATTCTTCTTTAAAGTTAATAAAAATCACCTCGACTCGAGACAAGTGACTGAAAATCGGTGCAAACTGTTTTTTTGTAAGTACCGATATTTTACAATTTGGATAGGTATCTAAAAAAGCAGCAATAACTGGAACGGTCATTGCCACATCCCCTAATGAAGAAAATCTTATAAGCAGTATGTGTTTTTCAAGGCCTGGCAAAGGGTCTTATCATTTATTGGCTCTTAACACAGGGTTGAGTTCGTCGTCATTGTACATCTTCATTTGCTTATATACCTTCATATATTTATCACCAATTGAAATGGCATTTAAAAGATCATCAATAGCCGTGGATAGGTCTTTGCGCTGTATTAGCAAGGTGTCTAGTTTTAACTGACATTCAGCTTTGTGAAGCTTTGTGGCATCTGTTCTGACCGTTTCTAAATGCATATGATAAATTTTCAAAGCTAAGATTGACAAACGGTCTATTGCCCATGCAGGGCTTTCGGAATTTATACTTGCATCTGGCTTTGGCTGAACGTCTTTGTATTTGTCCAAAAAATAGCTGTCTATATATTCAACAGAGTCTGTTCGGTCCTGATTTGAAGCGTCTATTTTACGCTTGAGTTCCAGGGCAGCTACGGGATCTATATTGGGGTCTCTGATAAGGTCTTCGTAAGCCCATTGCACCGTGTCTATCCAACATTTTCTATACAATAAATGGGAAATTAAATCCTTGTCTTTGTCATACTTGTTTTTAAAAGTCTGGTTTACATTATTTAACCGCTTATAGTTGTCAATTACATCTTGAAAAATTGCGTTGGCTTTATCGGAGAACATGCATTTCTTTTTTTGTATCACAAATATAATGCAATTCTTTATGAAAGTGATAAATGGTTTTAAATATTGAGACCTAGCTTTATAAATACGAGTGTAATTATTAACAGCAGCATTAAATTTGAGAGCCAAAATGTGTTTTCCTTTTCTGAGAAATTTGCGGCGACTACAGACAAGGGAAACACCAAAAACAAGGTATTCCCTAATGAGGGGTCAAAACTAATTAATGGAATGATAATACCAATGAGAAGCATCATAGACAAAACAATAAAACCCATTTTGTATTTATTGTTTTTAAAAATTAGATTAATTATTAGGTTCAGAAAAGCTCCAAGCCCTATCAAAAAAACAATAATTATAAAGGCTTTTGAAATTTCAGAAAGGTTCCAAAAATCAAATTTGTGTTTTGGGAATTCTAAGTGGACTAAATTTAGATCCATGCCAAAAATTATGTGAAATAAAAACCCAAGAATATAAACGGCTATAATTCCAAAAAAAAGAACCAAAAAATGTTTTAACTTATCTAAGGAGAGAAAAATAATTGTCACTAATAATGGAGCATAATATAAAATTGCCCAGTGATAAAATAGCATGGCGAGTGTTAACCATGCAGCGGCATCAAAATATTTCTTTTTTAAATTTTGTTTACTTTCAAGACTAAATATTCTTCTAAAACCCAACAGTACAAACGCATTTGACATAATCAGTTTGGTGTCAATTAGCGCTTGAGGAATCAGAAATATTAGAAGGGTAAAATAAAGGGCTCCAAAGCTATTGTTTTGAGTTAAGTTGTTTTTAGTGATGATAAAAACCAACAAAAACATAGTGAGCAAAAAGAATGTTAAGGCAAGGGTCTCATTAAAAAAATCAACAGATCCAAAATCAATATAATTACTATAGCGCTGAAATATATAAAGAGACAACAAGGCCGTAAAAAAAAGAACGTAGTGAAATGGATTAGATATTCTAAAAATTCTTGTAATCATCTCTAGAGTTGGTTATATTTGCCTAATAAATATAAGTCTATTTTCGCAACCTTATTTTTGTATAAAAATTTAATTGCATCAAATGAAAGATTTTTTTTACGCAATTCAAGACTTTTTTGAAACGTTTTTATTTGTACCTTTTAATCTATTGAGGGAGGTTGAATTGGAAAACTGGTGGTTTGCCAATGCTGTGACCTGGTTATTCTTAGCAATTCTTATTGTGTGTTTTGTGTATTGGATGTTACAACTTAAGGGCTTCAATGATAATGATGAAGAGGATAAAAGCATCAGTTCTCATTCCTATTTATAGGTCAAAACCTAAATCTGTTCTATAGCTTATCCCTTCAAATGATATTTTTGAAACTTCTTTATAAGCTTGTTCCAGTGCTAGACTGTGGTTCTGACCAAAAGCGGTTATGGCCATCACACGCCCCCCTGACGTGACTACCTTATCCCCAATGGCCTTTGCACCAGCATGAAAAACAACTGCGTTATCGACGCTTTTAAATCCTGTGATTTCCTTGCCTTTTTCGTAAGATTTTGGATAACCTCCTGAAACCAATACTACAGTGGTTGCGGACTTGGGATTGATCTGTAAGTCTATTTGGTTTAATTTTTGGTCTTTGATGGCAATAAAAATTTCCATTAAATCCGTTTCGATTCGTGGTAAAACAGCCTCGGTTTCTGGGTCTCCCATTCGTACGTTATATTCTATTACCATAGGTTCGCCTTTGACAATGATGAGCCCAATAAAAATAAATCCCTTATACGGTAAATTGTCTTTTTGTAGTCCTGCAATTGTAGGCTTTACGATGCGCTCCTCAATTTTGGACAATAGTAAATCGGTCGCAAATGGGACTGGAGAAATAGCACCCATGCCGCCAGTATTTAACCCTGTATCCCCTTCGCCTATTCGCTTATAGTCTTTTGCCGTCGGTAATATTTTATAGTGCAGCCCATCGGTCAAAACAAAGCAGCTGAGTTCAATCCCGTCTAAAAATTCTTCTATAACAACCTTAGAACTAGCTGCTCCAAATTTTGAAGCGATTAACATTTCCTTAAGCTCGGCTTTTGCCTGATTAATATCGTTAATGATTAGAACTCCTTTGCCTGCAGCGAGACCATCGGCTTTAAGGACATATGGTGGAGAAAGGGTTTCTAAAAAGGCGTAGCCCTGTTCAAGTTCGCTCGGGACAAAACTTTGATATGCTGCTGTAGGTATTTGGTGCTTAAATAAAAATTCTTTGGCAAATTCTTTGCTGCCTTCCAATTTTGCGGCAGCTTTTTGAGGACCAATGACGGAAATATTTTTTAAAAGCGGATCGTTTAAAAAGAAGTCGTGAAGCCCATTGACAAGTGGGTCTTCTGGGCCGACAATGAGCATCTCAATTTTAAATTTGAGGACTGCCTTTTTAATGCCTTGAAAATCGTTTACTGCCAACTCAATGTTGGTTGCTATGGTAGCAGTTCCAGAGTTGCCAGGCGCTACAAATAAGTTGTTACAAAGCGGGCTGTCTATAATCTTCCATGCAAAGGCGTGTTCTCTTCCTCCAGACCCTAATATTAAAATATTCATTGATTAATACGCTTTATCATCGCCTTCAATGGATTTGACAATGGTTTTGATTATAATTTTTAAATCTAGAAATAATGACCAATTTTCAATGTAAAAAATGTCAAATTTGATGCGACCAATAATGTCATCGTCTGACTCAATTTCTCCGCGGTATCCACTAATTTGGGCCAGCCCTGTAATCCCTGGCTTTACAAAGTGCCTAGCCATAAATCGATCCACTTTTTTAGCATATTCAGCATTGTGATTCAACATATGAGGTCTAGGGCCAACAACAGACATGTCTCCGAGTAAAACATTAATAAACTGAGGCAATTCATCAATGCTTGTTTGTCGCATGAATTTTCCAACCTTTGTAATGCGTGAATCCGCTTTTGAAGCCTGAAGGTGGTTGGCTTTTTGATTAATGACCATAGACCTAAACTTGATACATCTAAAAGGCTTGTAGTTGTGTCCATTTCGGTCTTGAACGAAAAAAATAGGTCCTTTGGATTCCATTCTAATAAACAAAGCCAATAGCGGTGTTAACCATGACAAAATAAGACCAATCACAAGAATGGAAAAAACAATATCAAACATTCGTTTCACAATTTGATTGGGGGCTTCATTCAAAGGAATAGATCTAAATTCTAAAATAGGTACTAACCCATAAAATTCTCTTTTTAACTCTTTATTTAAAACAGTATTCTGTTCAGGAATAAATTTAAGAACCTTTAAATTGTTATCGGCGAATTTAATAATGGCTTTAAAATCATCGGGGGGGATTTCTGACAAAGAACAGTAAATCTCCTGAACATTATTTTCTTTAATATAATTGAAAAGAGCTTCCAAATCAACTGGCGTCGCCCCTTTAAAAGAGACAGACTTGGTATTTACGAAACCTGTCTCCGGCGTTTCCTCAAAAAAGTCAATAAGGTCCTTCGTGCGCGGATTATCTCCTAAAATAATTGTTTTTCGAATGTTTCTTCTGAGTGCGGCACGGTAGTGGGTCAGTAAAAAAAATATAGCGTATTTGAAAAATGAAATAAAGAAAAAACAAAATAGCAAATATTTCAAAATTTGTTTTGGAGCAATTATATAATTTTGAGAAATCCCCGCATAAGCAAACATAAATAATGAAAAAACAACTGCTTGTCGAGCCAATAAGTTTGACAATCTTACAAAATTTGAATTTCGGCTTATATCATAAAATTTTGAAATCAAGGCTGAAGTAATCCACGCCATAGAGACAATAAGAATGAACTGCAATGGGGGGGTCTCATAAAAAAAGGCCATTAAGCCTATGCTATTTATGATAGAAAGGTCAACAGCATATGAAATGGGGGTAATTAACCATGAATAACCGCCCTGTTTAAAAACACTCATCTAAAATTTTATATGTTTTGAAAAGTCTTTGTGATCAACTTCAAAGAGTTTTTCTTTAGGTAATTTTTTGAAATATTCTAATGTTCTGTGCAATCCTTCATTTCTTTGAACAATTGGATGCCAATTTAAGATTTTTTTTGCTAAAGATATATCGGGTCGGCGTTTTAATGGATCATCTTTTGGTAAAGGCTTGTACAATATTTGCTGAGAACTATGACCAATTGCTGCGATTGCCTTTGCCAACTCAATAATCGAGATCTCATCAGGATTTCCAAGGTTTATTGGCATTGAAAAATCACTGTGAAGCAGTTTGTATATTCCTTCAACCAAATCATCTACATAGCAAAAAGAACGGGTTTGAAGTCCATCTCCAAAAATCGAAATAGACTCGCCTCTGAGAACTTGTCCTATAAAAGCAGGTATGGCACGCCCATCATTTAGGCGCATGCGCGGACCATAGGTGTTAAATATTCTAGCAATTCGTGTTTGGACCTTGTGAAAACGTGCGTATGCCATGGTGAGAGCTTCTTGGAAGCGTTTGGCTTCGTCATAGACACCCCTTGGTCCAATGGCATTGACATTCCCAAAATAATCTTCAGATTGAGGGTGCTCAAGGGGGTCTCCATAGATCTCAGATGTGGAGGCTATCAAAATTCGAGCTTTTTTAGCTTTGGCCAATCCCAACAAATTATGGGTGCCCAAAGAGCTCACTTTTAAAGTTTGAATTGGTATTTTTAAATAATCGATTGGGCTGGCTGGAGAGGCAAAATGTAAAATATAATCTATGGGTTGTGAAATAGAAATATAATTCGTGACATCGTGTTCTATAAAATCGAACAATGGATGTGAAAAAAGATGTTGGATATTTTGTTTATCGCCAGTGATAAAGTTGTCCATCCCAATTATATGATAGCCTTCTGCAGCAAAACGATCACAGAGATGAGATCCCAAAAAGCCTGCAGCTCCAGTTATCAATATTGTTTTTGACATCAAAAAATAATTTTTACAATCAAAAATAAATAGATTTCTTAAGTTAACAGCTATTCAGTGGGTAAAATCCTTTGGATTACAGCGCCTCAACTTTTTGTATCATGCCGTCTAAAATTTCATCTTTTACGAAATTAGATATTACATACTTACGTGCATTCTCACCCATTTTTTTTGATTTAGAAGTATTTTGAATGAGCTTTTCCAGCTCTGTAATCAGTTCTTCAGAGTAAGCTTTAAAAAACAAGCCGCCATTTGATTTTTCAAATATTTGTTTGACCTCTGAACGTTCATTCCCTATGACCAAAGAGGGTTTGCCGCTGGCCATCATTGCCAATATCTTTGAAGGCATATTGGTGTCAACAACGGTTGTTTTCTGGAACAAAATATGAAGGTCTACGCTTTGCAACAAACAAGAAAGCTCTTTATAAGAAACCGGTGGATGGTAATAAACATGGCTGAATTTATTTATTTTGGAAATAAGCCAATTTTTATTGGCGCCATCACCGACCACAATAACTTCATAACTCTGGGGTTCCAAAGCCTCACAAAACATAATAAAGTAATTCCAGTCCTGTTTCTCACCAATATTACCAGAATACAAAATTTTAATCTTATCCGATTGCGTAAAAGGGTGGCAGCTATTTACAGCGTTCAGCTGATTTTTTTCAATCCAATTGGGTAAAAAATAGGTGTCTTTTTTTGACTTTCGCTTTAAATTTTCTAGCATTCTATGACTGATAGTACTTACGATGTTAGCCTTAGAAAGCAATTTTTTTTCTATAAAAAAAAGTATTTTAAAAACGCCTGAGGTTTTTGTGCCAAGGCCGGTTTGGGCGGCAATATCAAATTCAAAATCTTGTACATGCACCCAAAGCTTTGATTTATAAATAAGCTTTAAAAACCACCCCAAAAGAATGGAAGAAGTAAAAGGTACAATTGAAATAACGAGATCTGGTTTTGGTGTTTTAAAAAGATTTATGAAGCTTCCAAACGTAAAGCTCAAAAGATGTAGAACTCGCTTAAAAAAAGTGGGATTCGAGGGAACATATTGTCTGAATCTTAATACGCTAACCCCGTTAATGGTTTCATTAAAAAAAAACGGTTTTGACTTGTACTCTTTTAAAATACGCCATTGCGGATAGTAGGGAAAACCCGTAATTAAAGTAACCTTATATCCCTTTTTCGTAAAGTATTCGGCCTTCTGTGTGGTGTATAGCCCTATGGCGCTATCTTCAGGAAAATAATTGATTCCTATGATTGTAATATTTTTAATCAAAAGCTAACTTTTAAATATTTTACAAATCTTTTCCTAGCGGCATCTAGGTAAGGCACCTCTTTAAAATCAACAAAATTGGAACCAAACATTGTCATTCCTTCTTGTTGTCCTGAGGCCATTTTAATGTCATCATTGTTTCTATTTAATAATTGCCTACGATTACATTCTCTATAACTGTAATTTTTGTTAAATATTTCATTTGATAATGTAAATTTTATCCTAAGTGAAATTATATGAGTACCAATATAACTTATAAGATTTTTAATACGCTCTAATTTATAGTTTGGCAGGTCTAAAAAACGCTGAAACACAGCAATGGCATGTATAAAAGTCATGCACTTAATGTCCGGGCAAAAACCAAATACTAAAGGTGTGTGAAGCGAAGGTCTAATTGTTGTTGTTGTATTAGGCATAATTTTGTAGGTTGTTTAAGATTAATTTGTAAATCATTCAAAGTATAATTACATAGTTTATGTTGGTTTGATAATTTAAAAATTTAAGACCTCGAAAGTATTAATAATTAATGTTGTAAACAAATAAAAAACAACTTCAAATTTTCTGGCTAAAAACACCCAATTAGACAGAAAACACATATAATAATGGGGGCGTAAAAATCTTTAAAATATTAGGTTATTAATAAAATCAAGTCTTATTATCAACCTCAATAGTCTGGTTTAAATTGTGTAACACATGAGTACTAATTAAAAATGAAAACAATATGACTCCTGACTGTCGGCTCAAAATATTTTCAAAAAGGAACGCGACTAAAAAAAACAATACGACCCCGAAAAAAAAGTAATCCTTTTTCAAAAAAGCAACAGCAATAATATAAGCCATTGAGGATAAAAAAATTATAAGCCCCACTAATCCTGAATTTAAACAAATAAAAAGGTATTGATTGTGAGAATTGAACTTCCCCCTTGGTAAATTAAGGCCCATGCTGATATATTTTTTGTCCAACTCGTTCTGAACATCTCCAATGCCATAGCCAAATATTGGACTTTCTTTTATCAATTGAACGGACGCTTTGAAAATGTGGAACCTAACATTGGTTGAATTATTGAGGTCTATTTTTTCAAAAGACTGCTTATCTATCAGCTCATAAAAGCGATTGTTCTGTTTGGGAATTAATAAAATTAGCAAGACAATCCCAATCAGTACCATTATAATTTTAATTTTCTCCCTTCCCTTGATCCACAAGAACCAAGTCGAAAATACCGCTGTGATAAGCGCAATGATAATTCCCTTACTCATGATTGCTGTCAGCGTCCCCGCCATTAAAAGGATCCCAGAAAGCAAAAATAATTTACAGAGGTGTTTTCTCGAGTCACGTATCAAGCTGAGACCACACATTATCCCTAAAGAAAAGAAAATTGAAATGTACATTGGATGCTCTCCAACAAATGGTATGTCATTGACCGCGCTCCTTATGAATGACGAATCATTAAATAAAAACTTCGGAGATTTATAAAATTGGATCATATACAAGGAAAGTGATGCATAAACAATGTTGGCTGTGAAAAAAACTTTTTGAAAAACGGTTTTGACAATTTCAAAATTAATAGGATACTGTCTTAAAAGTAGAAAATAGCACATTGGTGCGACGACAAGGCTGAGAGATGTTTCAATCTTTTTTAAGCCATAAGTGAGATTCGATGAAAATGCAAAACTTAGTATATAAATAAAAAAAAGGCTGCTCAAAATTAGAAATGGCTTAAAAAGAACTTCTTTTTGGGGATTTTTAAAATAAAAGAACGCACATACCAATAGTAGCGAAATGGGCAAAAAACTCTCATATCTCTCAGGTATTAGGGGATAGATCCCATATAAAAATATTGGTATCAGAAATAGCCGTTGAGGCCAACCTTTAAACAATCCTATCATGCGTTGCCTTTTTTGATTTTATAGGCATAAAAATAGGCCATAAAAAGACCCATTGTTAAGTACAAGCCCTTGTGCATCCATATTGTAAAACTAAACATTGCTTCGATCAAAAAATAAAGCACTAGACCCATAAGTATTACAAAAATATTATCCGCTTTTTTAAGTTTACTTGTAATAAAAAACATATTCAATATTGTAAGCATTAAAAGAAGAGCAAGAAACAGTCCAAAAATCCCATACTGTGCGATTAGTTCTAAGAAATAATTATGAGGATACGGCAATATAGAGAAGTGTTGAAATGACTCTGAGCCAACACCAAAAGGGTGATTGATAAACAATTGTATACTGTCATAGTAGGCAATAAAACGATCGTCCGTTGATTTTTTTGTGTAATTAGAAAAAAGTCTTTCAAATAAAACGTCAAAATCAATATAGCTTATGGCAAAAAACAACATCAGCCCAACAGCGCTTCCAGAAAGATAAAGGACAGATTTTTTTATCTTAACTTTTGACAAAACAACGTAAAAAAGTATAAACGCAAATAAAGAAACCATCACGCCTCTTGTATTTGTGGCAAAAAGCACAATCAACAAAAAAGGTAAAATAATTTTATTAAAATTTAAGCTGAGTTTAGATTGGATATTAAAGTAGCTGCCGTTGGTTATAAAAATTAAAAAAGAAGCAATCACGCCAAGCCCGATTAACTGACTGTAGGGAATCGGATGTACGCCAGGCATTGTTAAGCGCCAATAGCCCTGACCAAATCCCTTTGTTACATATAAAACAGAACCAATAATTCCAAAGACAATGGACAACCAGTAAGAGTATTTTAAAAACAAGCCAATGAGGTGCTTGGGTTCAACAGCGTTTGCGATAATAATTTTGGATGTAAAATAAAATCCAAAACTTAGAAATAAAAATTTTAAAAAAGTCCCAAAAGCGGCTGCGCTGTCACAGGCATAAATTGATGTAAAAAAAAGAACAAAAATTAGCCCAAAAAAGTAAATGTCTGCAATGTCTATAGGGTATTTTATTTTCTTTTTTATAAAGTCATTTCTGAACAAAATTAATGACAATCCAATTATGGGCATCATCATACCCAACAAAATGTCTGGGTCGTTTGAACAATTAAAGCAGGGATCGGCATAGTCTATTTTTAAAACCCCTCGAATTATATTTGTTTGAAGCAAAAGTGCAAGTCCAAAAATTGGCTTCTTAAAACAACAAAAAATAACAAAAAGGAAAATGAAGTAGCTCATGTTTAAATAACTAAGATTTTGGCAAAAAATTATCTTTTGCTAAAGCGCATTCTCTTTTGTAATAATAGTAACCCAGTAACAATAACAGCAGTTCGGTTAGAATTGCCGAAGAGACAACTCCGTAAATTTGATAAAATCGTGTTAATACAATGGCGACCAACAAATGAAATACCGCCGCAGAAATAAAAATTTTCATTCTAATCGTATATTTTTTTATAGCTGGAAGATACAGCATGGTAAATATCATACTAAGGCCAGCAAAGATCCCTACAACACTAAAAATTTTGAAAAGATTGCTGTATTGACTTAGGCTCGAATTGTCAAAAACAAGCATTAAAACTCTGTCCCCAAAAAATAATATTGACAAGCATACAGCAACCCCTATTGAAAAAATGTAAGGACTTATTTTCTTTATAAAGACCCTTTTCTCTTTTTCTGTTTTATTGGCCAACCATGGAAAAGTAGATTGAAAAAATGGCATGTAAATATTTTTAATCGCCAGGATAAGTTTTTCAAAACTAGAATAAATCCCCACAATTGTATTCCCAGCAAAGAAACCTAAAATCAAAATATTACAACTTGTAAAAATATTATTAGCGAGCTTTCCAAAGAATAGACTTAAGCCGTCCCTTAAAAGCGTTTTCATCAAATTGAGATTTGGTTTTTTAGCATAGATATGTTTGAAAGCTAAAAAAAATCCAAAAAGTCCAGCAATTAAAAACCCAATAGAGTTAAATGCAGGTACTAAGTAATAGTCTTCTTTTTCTTTTACAATTAAAAGGATCAAAAGCGTAAAAATTAACTTTGCAAGAATATTAACAAAAGTTACAAACTTCATTCTCTGAATTCCCTGAAAAAACCAAGCAGGAAAAATCCCTTGGCCAACAACCACGCCGAAATTTAAATAATAGATAAGCGCATTGGCCTTCAACTTTGGAATGCATTCAACCAATAATATCAATATTATAAACCATAAAAAAATCAACAGAACCCTTGCTGTTACAATTGCGGAAAACACTTCAGAAATTCTTTCTTTGTCGTTGTTTGAAACACTAATTTCTCTTGTTCCGCTGATGTCAAATCCAAAATCTACCCCCACAACAATAAAGGTAATTAGCGCTTGTGAAAACATAACAATACCAAAGTTTTCTAAGTCCAGAACTCTGACTAAAAATGGTAAAATTATTAGCGGCAAAATGTAATTGGCAGCTTGAAGAACCGTCAAAGAAAAAAAATTGGATATAATTCTATTCTTTTCTCTGTTTTTAGAGTCTGCCATAAACTTAATTATCTAATTCTTGAACTTTTAAACTTTCTGGTAATATAAGAACGTCTAATCCATTTTCGGATTTGGCATTAGCTTCCCAAATATTGACTTGCTTTTCAGAGGCGCCTGTGGGGCCAAATATCAACCTAAAATAACTTGATTTTATATCTGCTTCAAGCGTGTATTTACACCAGTTTTCTTCCAATTTATCAATTTTTATTGCCTCATTTTTAACAAACTCACTTTCTCTAAAAGTGCCTACTACGGAATGGTTTTTTAAATCATAAACAACATCAAATCTATTGGGGTAAACCTCTTGGAGCCTAAGGCCTAGCTTGGCTCCTTTGGCAGTGTTTTTGGCCACTAATGAAATTCTGTAATTTCCTCCCATATAACGTATTTTGATGTTGTTTAATGCCACAAAACTATAGGGTTCATCGGGCTTTGTTATTTTTACAATCATTGCCTCTTGCCCTAAAAAGGTCTTGCCGCTTTTGTTGATAGAAACACCTCTTAGTTCCCAATCATCAATAGCAGGTAATTCAAGATTTTTTTTTAGCTGTTTTTCATTTGTGAGGAGTTTATTATTGTCGATATTGGACTTAGAGGAGGGCTGATTGCACCCAAAAATAAACACTAATACAATTAAACTTATAAACTTATGGTGAACCACTTGAGACTCTTTTCCCTGAATTGACCTCCGCTCTTTTACTGAAAATTTATATGATTCCCGCATGATTGTGATGTTCCTAGTTGGTCGCCCTATCTTTTATACATTTTAGTGGACTGCCAACATAAACCTTATACCCCTTTAAGTCAGAAAGAACAGTGCTTCTTGCGCCAACGACAACACCATCTTCTATGGTCAGCCCTGGCGCCACATAAACATCCGCAGCCAACCAACACTGAGCTCCAACGCTCACTTTTTCTGAATATATTGAGAACTCTGGGACGTTGTATTTATGTGAAGCTGTACAAATATAACTCCGCTGAGAAATGACCGTGTGATCCCCAATTTCTATTTCACCCAGCGAGTAAAGCACCACCTCGTCACCTATCCAACTGTAATCTCCAATGGACAGATTCCATGGATAAGTGGTTTTTACACTCGGCCTGATCAACACTTTTTTTCCGATTTTTGCACCAAAGCACCTTAGCAAAAATCGTCTCCATCCAAACATTATTTGTGGAGATGTGCTAAAAAGCATGGTTTGTACAATCCACCAGAGCTGTACGGTAAAGGGAGATCGCCCTCTGAAGTTTTTTGGCGTTTTATATGCTTTTAAATTTTGATGCATTTCAGTTCATATTCGAATAAGTCGTTCATTAAATTACGAAACACTCCTTTAAACAATTAAAATTAAAAATTCTGCATGTGTTTATGCTACAGGCATTTTGTACCACTCTTTCATAAAAGATTGTCTCTAAAGTATACATTTTAATTGTAAGTATAAATAAGATGTAAGCCATTTTAAAGACGGGGTAAATAAAAAAGCCCATTGATCTCATTCGTGCTTTGGTTGGGTTGTTGCGCAGAATTAATCATTTATTTGATCTATTAAATCTAGGGTCATATCATTTGTAAAAAACAACTTGTTTTTCTTAATTTTTTCTTCGCTCCAATCCCACCAACTCAAAGCCTCCAACTTACTGATTATTTCATCAGAGAATCTATACTTTATACATTTAGCTGGAACCCCTGCAACAACAGCGTAATTTGGTACGTCTTTAGTAACAACTGCCTTGGCCGCAATAATTGCGCCATTACCAACCTTCACACCATCCATTATAATGACGTCAGCTCCAATCCATACATCATGCCCTATGGTAACTCTTTTGTACTCATTTACTGTTTTTAAACGCCCAAAGCCAAAAGAACTTTTTATCGCATATTTTTTACTATAAAAGATTGGTGATGTGGAAGCCAAACTTGTAGGGTGAATGCCAAGGCCAGACTTAAAATTCATTGATATAGAACAATACTTCCCAATACTTGTATTATTTACAAAAGCAAATAAGCCAATGTATGAAAAATCTTCAATCTTGGAGTTGGTAAATCTTGAAAAGGGGAACACCCGACTTTTTGAACTAATTGCTGATTTTTTTTTATATACAAACATTATTTCTTCTCGTAATATTTAGACCCTTTATCAAGTCTCTCAAATAACAACCCTGTCTTTAGGTATAAAAGCGTTTTGAATTTGCTTATTAAACTGGGTCCCATAAAAAACTGCCTAAACTGTTTAATCACATTTTTATTAAAGATAAGAGTATTGTCTTGAAACTCATAAATATTGCTGTTATTGTTGTGTTTTTGGTTATAAATGTCATATTTAACTTTGTGTTGCCCTGAACCATCAAAACCAACATTCTTAAGTTTGCTATCGGTGGCCCAAACACATACCCCTTTAGTTTTAAAAATATGAGCATACCACCTAATTAACCAACTGTTGATCTCGCTTTTTGCCTGAAGCTTTAAAAAATAGGAAAATGATTTCCCGGACCAATTAAATGCTTTTAAAAGCTTTTGGTCAGACAACACTTTATCGTAATAGTCTTTGTCGTTAAAATTACAGCCACTCCATTTGTTTTTCCACGTTCCCCAGCCCCAAGAACAGGGATATGGAGTAATATAGGTGTCTTTGATTGGTTTATTTTTTAATGGTATTCCAAAAGCAGAAATATGCATAACATTTTCAAAATTCAAATAATAACGGAGTGCACATTGCATATAATCAAAATAGTTACTGTGTGGGACACAGTCATCCTCCAGTACTGTCACCGTGTCATATCCTAGACTGAAAACATAATTTACTCCTGAGATAATATTATTAGCCAGGCCCAAATTCTTTTCTCTAAAAATAAGCTTACAGTTTTTACTATGCAAAAGTGTCTTTGTTAAATAGTTCCGCACTTTTTGAGTATGTTTTTTATCCTCTTTCCTCGGTCCATCGCAAAAAATGAATAATGGTAATTCGTTTTTAAATTCTACTATCTTAGGCAAAGATTGCTTTAAATGGTCCTCACGATTGTAACAAAAATACAAAACCGCTAAATTTATCTTATTTTGGGTCCCTGCCATGCGTTCTTTTATAATTTGTTCCATTAGGGCTCAGCTTTAAAACTGGGAGTGATATTCGCTTTTGGGCTCTGCATTTAGGTGGTTGACGGTTCCCATATGGCTGATTCTAAATCAAAAATTGTATCAATCAGACTTGGACAATCGACTACAATTGTAAATCCATTACCAACTGTGTTATAGGTTTATTATAGAAGGGTTTATTCTGCTTAGTTCGCTTTATATATTTAGCAGAGTTCAATATTACAGATTTTTAGGTTTGTATTTTTCTAAATAGCTTAAAAATTCAATCCCCAAAAGCAGTAAAAAGGCCAAACCTAGCGCCGTAATCGAATAAAAGATCTTGGCGGGAATTGACAATCCAAAAAGGCTCTTGGTATTGTCTATAAAACCATTGTCTTGCTTGCTTGAAATCAAATCAATAATGTTCTCTTTATCCTTTAGTTCTCTGTCAATTTTGATAATTTTTTCTCTTAGTTCGATATCGCTTTTGTATAAATCAAATTCGCGTGTTTTGTCCCTGTCGTTATCCCCCTCAAAAGTAATTCCGATTTCAGAAATCGTATTAGAATCTAATTGCTGCTCCAAAACGCGTTTATAAGTCTGTTGCAAGGAATCTGATTGTATCAAAGACTCTTCAAGCGCTATTTTACTTAGCGACAGTTCTGATATGTCTTTAGCTTGCTCATTTACGAAAAAAGGATTGGTCTGAATGTTATCTACAATATTTGAAAACACACTGTTAAAGTCCGCTCTCGTTTTGGATTTAATACTAATTTGCTGAAGCTTGTGCTTATAGGCTTTTATGTTTTTAACGTAATCCTCATATTCAATCTTGGAAGCCGCCAAGGAGTCTAAATTTCCAATGTATCTGTCAAACATGACTAAATATTCGTTGTCAGTAATCAAAGGCTCAACTTCAAACTCTACGATTTCTTCTGAGGCTGACGCTGTAAGTCCTAAAACAGTCCCCAATACTTTATAGTCTTTGTCTTTCAGTAAGCCATTATAGTATTTAATAGATTCATACAGGTTTTCACCTGTTTCATAATTTTGTTTGATAGAAAGTGTGGACTTGTAGGTCGGTGGCAAAGTAATTTCAATAATAACGCCAGTGATTAGCCCTAGAAATGCCGAGGCTGCCAAAATAATTAAGCGTTTTCTAATAAAAAACACAAGCCAAATAAAGGTCATAAAAATTGAACTAAAAATAGATCCAATAAATCGAAATATATTTTCAAATCCTTTTCCTATAATCTTAAAAAGTTGGCCTAATTCAACTTCCTCATTTGGATTATTTTTATCAGTTTTACTCATTGCTTTATTTATTTTGTTGGTTTTTGTAATGATTTATATTCATACATTTTTATAACGTATAAATTTATTTTTATTGTGCCTTACGTCTATAAAATTTTGGACTTTATGCACCCTGATTTCTAGAACAAATATACATTATTTGATAAGACTCTTAGAGTGAAAATGTGATGCAATTTTACGGTCGTTCGACAGCCGTGGTGTCTTGTTTTGCCCTCCTAATTTTCCAATAGTTTTCATGTAGTCTTTAAAACCTCCTTGTTTAACAAGGCTAATTTTTAAGGGCTGTAGCACCTTACCTTTTATCAAATCAAAGTAATAACTGTTTTGATTTTGCAATTCTTTATCTATTGTATTTGCAAACAACTCCAAATCGCTGGGAGGGGCCTCAAATTCAACAAGCCATTCATGATAAGGCAGCCCAACAATGGGATTGATTTGAGGTGCAACCGTAAATTCAGTCACTCGCACCGATGTTCCTTTTACAGCTTGAATTAGTGCTTGGTCCACTTCTTGCGCAATGACGTGCTCCCCAAAAGCAGATATAAAATGTTTAATCCTGCCACTGACAACCACCCTAAAAGGAAACAAAGAAGTGAATTTAATAGTGTCTCCAATGTTGTAAGCCCAAAGACCTGCATTGGTCGAGATGATAATCACATAATTTACACCAAGCTTTACATTCTTTAAGGTTATTCGCTTGGGGTTTTTGTCAAAAAATCGCTCTGCTTCGATAAATTCGTAGAAGATTCCCGAATCCAATTGAAGCAGCATCCCTTTTTTGTTTTGACGGTCCTGAAAAGCAAAAAAACCTTCACTTGCTGGATAAAGCTCGACGCTGTCAATTTTCCTGCCAATTAAGGCTTCAAATTTATTCCTATAAGGCTCGTAGTTCACGCCCCCAAAAATGAACAGTTCAAGATTCTTAAAAATAACACCTACTTTTTGTTGGCGCTTTTGAACCAATTTTTCAAAATACATTTGAACCCATGAAGGAATTCCAGCAACAGCCCGCATGTCCTTTGTCAGAGTCTCTTCAACAATCGCGTCTACTTTCCTTTCCCAGTCTTCAATACAGTTGGTTTCCCAGCTTGGCATTCTATTCTTTAGGAGATAGGAAGGGACATAATGAGCAGAGATTCCCGAGAGCCGCCCTGTTTTAATACCCTTTTTTTCACTCAAGACAGGGCTTCCTTGAAGAAAAATCCATTGGCCGTCTACAAAATCTGATTTTCCAGTTTCGTGAATGTACATCAATACCGCATTTCTAGAGGCTTCTACTTGTGCTTTGATGGACACATGCGTGATTGGAATGTACTTTGCGCCTGAGGTTGTTCCTGATGTCTTTGCAAAATATAATGGCTTTCCAGTCCAAAGGATATCGGATTCCCCATTTATCACTCTTTCAATATAGGGTCTTAGGGCCTCATAATCCCTTATTGGAACACGGCTGACAAAGTCATCGTGGGTTTTAATTTGTGAAAAGGTGTGGTCTTTTCCAAAAGCTGTTTGGCTTGCAGACTTGATCAATGTCTTAAAAACGCGCTCTTGAGTCTGTAGGGGGTTTTGAGCCCAAGCATTGATTTTACGGTTTATTTTAGCAGCAAAAAGTTTGGCAAAATAAGATTTAAGTGATGGCATTGATGAAAATTAAAAATCGATAAATGTAGATGGGTCAATAGGGTTTCCATCGTTCCACAGTTCAAAGTGTAAATGAGGTCCCGTGCTCAGTTTCCCAGATGATCCGGAGCGTGCGATCACCTCTTGCGCTTTCACTAAATCGCCTTGTTCTTTGGTCAATGCGGCATTGTGTTTGTAAACAGACAGCATTTGATTGCCGTGATCAATAATTATAACAAACCCTGAATCCGAAGTCCAAGAAGCCAAAACAACCCGACCATCGGCAACCGCCTTAACGGGTGTGTTTTTTGAGACAGCGATGTCCACTGCATAGTGCTGTATTTTAGAATCAAATCCCTCGCTTACCTGGCCTTTCAACGGGGGAAACAAAACAAAGTTTTTAACAGATGTTGCAGATTCAAATAAGTTGTATTTATCTTCATTTTCGACCTTTTCTCTCAACAAAGAATCTGCTTTAGATGGGGTCAAATCCAAAGAGTCAACTTCGGCTTTTAAAGAGGCATATATAGAGTCTTTATCAATCGACTCAAAGGTGGCCTCTCCAGTCAAGACTTTTATTATCGAGGTAATATAGCGTTCATTCATTTGGGTTATTTGATAAAGAGAGTCTGTTTCACTTTTGAGCTTAATGGCCTTTTTTTGAAGCGAAGGAGACGTGTATCCAGGGATGTATTCCCTTAGGGGTGTGAAAGCAATAAAAATTGTCGTGAGTGTAATTAAAAAAATCGCCGAAAGGGTTGTGAATACAAAAACGTTGAGCGGTGTCAATTTAAATGCAAACTGTTCTTCAAAATTATCTTCCTTTAAAACAACCAAACGGTACTGATGAAGCCACTTCTTCTTTTGTCTTTTGTTATGATGTTTTTGTTTTGCCATCAAATACAAAATTAACTAAAATTTGTACGATTGGCTGAGATATTACGGACTAAAATTTGTTTATTGGTTGTTATTAGCGGAATATTCTTAACTTTGCTTTTCAAAACTAAGAACACATGAGTTTATATATTTTACCGTTCGCAATTGGGCCTTGGCAAATTGTGCTTGTTGCTTTTGCAATTCTTTTACTTTGGGGCGGGAAAAAAATTCCGGAGCTAATGAAAGGATTGGGCGGTGGCATCAAAGAATTTAAAAAGGCCACTCGCGAGGACGAGGATTCACAAAAAGAGATTGAAAAAGAATAAAAAGACTTTTATTCCTTAAAGTTTTTTATTGTATCAAAATCGATCTTATCACGGTTTCCAATTCGAACATATAATCTCGTTTACTTTCAGAAGGCGCATACACAAAGCCTTCCGCTACAAAAAGGCGTTTATTTTTCTTGTCCACAAAGGCATAATTTACAAAAGGCCCGGACATATAGGCCCCTTCAATTTTCCATAAGCTTCTGGTTTCTAATGTTGGCAAATTTAAAAACAGCCTTTTTTTAAAGAATGGTGTATAGGCCGCCTCTGTGGTCATATAGTTTCCTTGTACGGGGCCTGGAATAAACTGCCTTGCAATTGAATCTCGTTTGCGAATAACATATGCTGAAAATTCCTGATTGTCTTCAAAGACCTGAATGGGAAGATTATACAGAAGTAAATTCAAACTCCCTGTTTGGGTGTCTCTGCGAATCCAAAAAAAATCTTTTTCT
>JAYYCW010000028.1:0-12448 GCA_036161535.1 Bacteroidota bacterium
AATTATTGAAGCCACTCCAAATCCCTTGAATACCAAAAAATGGCTGATCCAAGCACCAGATTTACTCAACCAGTTTTCGGTTGGCGTACTTCTATTGGTGAAATCATTTAATGCACTCTGGTCACTCTCACCAGTGAAGAAATAGGAAACTATAGACAAACCTAAAATAATTCCCAATAGGATTAAAAAACTTCCCAGTACAAGTTGTTGAGAACTACTGAGCGATTTGTTTTTGATTTCTTTAATCCCTTTTGACTTGAACATGCACTTGTTGATGGTTTAAACAAAAATACAAATAAATAAACTTTATTGTATTCTGATGATAAATTTGTTTTAAACCAAAAACCCAGTTTTAACTGGGTTTTATAAATTAAGATTTTGAGTTTGATTACATCAAATCGAAGCGGTCAGCATTCATTATTTTGTTCCATGCAGTAATAAAATCATTTTGCAGTTTTTCTTCGCTATCATCGGCTGCATAGACTTCTACAATGGCCCGAAGTTCTGAGTTAGATCCAAAGACCAGGTCCGTTCGGGACGCACTGCGTAGCACTTGGTGTGTATGTCGGTCTTTAGCGACATAACTGTTATAGCCTGTTTTTTCCCATTTTACTTCCATGGACAACAATTTTTTAAACCAACTGTTATCGAGCTTTCCATTGCTCCATATTCCATCTCCGCTATGGGAAACACCCATGGCTCTGAGTCCACCAACCAAAACGGTCAATTCAACGGGATTTAAACCCAATAATTGCGCTTTGTCCAGCATGATTTCTTCAGGTGACACTGCAAATTCTTTTTCAGAATAATTTCTAAAACCACAAGCTTTTGGCTTTAAGAGGTTAAAAGAATCAATGTCGGTGTTTTCTTGGGTAGCATCTCCACGGCCTGTAGTGACTTGAACTTTGCGACCGCTAGCCATTTCAACGCCAACTGCACCACCAATGATAATTGTATCCGCTACACTGACTCCTAGATTTGAAGCAATATTTTCTAAACTTTTCAAGACCCTTTGAAGTTGTTCGGGTTTATTGACCGTCCAGTTTTTTTGAGGCTCTAAGCGGATTCTGGCGCCGTTGGCACCTCCGCGATTATCAGATTGCCTAAATGTAGATGCCGAGGCCCAGGCCGTTTCGATGAGTGCTAATTGACTCAACCCACTGTCTGCGATGGCCGCTCTTACGGCCGTTTCTTTTTCGTTTGAAAGTTGTGGGCTGGACTCTACGGGATCTTGCCAACTGTAATCAACATCTTTGTAGTCCCCTGTAACATAGTTGCTTTTGGGACCCATATCCCTGTGAAGTAACTTAAACCAAGCTTTGGCGAACGCTTCTTCAAAGACTTCTGGATTTTCCAAAAAGGATTTACAAATTTTATTGTACTCAGGATCGACTTTCATGGACATATCCGCAGTGGTCATCATCGGCAGTACTTTTTCATCACTACCATCTACTTGAGGAACCATGTCTTCCTCATCACAGTCTATGGGGTGCCATTGCCACGCACCGGCAGGACTTTTCTTACATTCCCATTCGTATTTAAACAATAGCTTTAAGTAGTCCATATCCCATCGGATTGGGTTGGGGGTCCAAGGACCCTCTATACCACTTGTAATGGCATGTACGCCTTTCCCACTTTTAAAACCACTGGTCCAACCAAACCCTTGTTCATGAATTTCAGCAGCCTCAGGGTTTGGCCCTTTGAAATCTTCACTGTCAGCTCCATGTGCCTTTCCAAATGTATGACCCCCTGCAGTCAATGCTACGGTTTCAGTGTCATTCATAGCCATGCGTTTAAATGTCTCGCGAACATCTTGCGCTGACAGTGCAGGATCGGGGTTTTCGTTTGGTCCTTGTGGATTTACGTAAATTAAACCCATTTGAACAGCTGCTAATGGATTTTCCAAATCTTGGCGCGTCTTTCCATAGCGGTTGTCACCTAGCCATTGGTCTTCAGACCCCCAGTAAATATCTTTCTCTGAATGCCAAATATCATTTCTTCCCAAGGCGGTGCCGTGATTTGGTCCCCCCATATCCTCAATAGCTACGTTACCGGCCAGTACCAAAAGATCTGCCCAACTCAAAGCATTACCATACTTTTGTTTAACCGGCCAAAGCAACCGCCTTGCCTTGTCTAAATTCCCGTTGTCTGGCCACGAATTAAGGGGTGCAAATCGCTGAGCTCCTGTTGCAGCCCCACCACGGCCATCACCAGTTCTATAAGTACCTGCAGCATGCCACGTCATGCGAATAAAAAATGGGCCGTAGTGTCCATAGTCGGCAGGCCACCAGTCTTTGCTATCCCTCATCAAAAATTTGAGGTCTTTTTTAACCGCATTGAGGTCCAAAGATTTTACTTTTTCTCTGTAATCAATTTCGTTAATAGGATTGCTTTTTACATCGTGCTGCCGCAAGATATCAAGGTTCAAATGGTTGGGCCACCAGTCTTTGTTTTGAGTGCCGAGGTTGGCGGTTGTTGTGGCACCATGGAAAGGACATTTACTCTCGCTCATAATTTATAAGATTAAGGTTTAATAAATAATTTTCAATTTACATAAAATTTATGCTTTTAATTTAGGTGTCGAATTGTTAATAGTTATGACTTGATAAGTGTTTTCAATAGTTATGATTTTAACTGTTTAATTTTGAAAGATAACCCAGCAACTAACAGCGTCATAAATGGACTGATCCAATTAAAAAAGGCGTATAGAAAATAGTTGGCGACTGATACCCCGAGGACACTGCTTTGAAAGGCCCCACAAGTGTTCCAAGGCACAAGCACTGATGTTACTGTTCCAGAATCTTCCAGAGTTCTGCTGAGATTTTCAGGCGCCAGCCCTTTGTCTTTATAGGCCTTTTTAAACATCTTTCCTGGAATTACTAGGGCAAGATATTGATCCGACGCCGTTACATTTAGTGCCAGGCAACTGACCACGGTACTAGCAAATAAACCGAAAATCGAGGTCGCCAAGCTTAGCAGTTCCTTACTAATTCTAGAAAGGGCTCCTATGGCATCCATCACCCCACCAAAAACCATGGCACAAATAATGAGCCATATTGTATCCAACATTCCTTGCATGCCCCCAGAGGAAAACAAATCGTTTAAATCCGCACTTGTAGTTTCTACTGCTGTTTCTATAGTTATGGACTGCATCACTCCTTTGTAGGCAGTTTCAAAATTATAGCTGTCAGTCTCCGCAATTGACATCAATATTTGAGGCTGTGCTAAAACGGATGTAAGAGCGGCTAATAAAGTCCCTGCCAACAAGGCTACTAGTGGTGGTGTTTTTTTGACAATTAAAACAACCACTGCTGAGGGGACCAGCATCAACCATGGTGAAATATTAAAAGCGTTGTTGATGGCTTCAAGTTTATCAGAAACATTTGGGGTGCCAATGACTTCGATATTAAGACCAATGATAAAAAAAAGCAGAAGTGTTATTATAAGAGTTGGTACTGTTGTGATGGTCATGTATTTGATGTGTGTAAACAGCTCTGCACCTGCCATTGCAGGGGCTAAATTTGTGGTATCGCTTAGAGGTGACATTTTATCTCCAAAATAGGCGCCTGATAAAACTGCACCAGCTGTCATTCCCAGTGAGATACCAAGGGTTTCTCCAATACCTATGAGTGCAATACCCACCGTGGCTGAGGTCGTCCAGCTACTTCCAGTAGCAATTGAGATAATGGCACAAATGATGACTGTAGCAACCAAGAAAAAAGTAGGGTTTAAGAGTTGAAGACCGTAATAAATCATTGTTGGAATGATGCCACTGACGAGCCAAGTCCCAGACAATGCCCCTACCATCAATAAAATAAGCAAGGCGCCAGTTGTTGATTTTAAATTTTCTGACACTTTATTTAGGATTTGGCTGTAGGAGGTTTTTTTAAAAAACCCTACAACGGCTGCGATTGCGGCCCCTAGAAGTAAAATAAATTGATTGCTTCCGTTCAGTGCATTGTCTCCAAAAACAAAAAATACATTGTAAAAAAGCATCAATATCAGTGCAACAACTGGGATGAATGCCTCAAAAATTGAAAGTTCTTTATTTTTGGAATTATCAGCGCTGTTTGTCTGTGTTGGATTCATGTTAAAACCGTTTATTATCTTGTAATATTACGATTTTTAAACCCTACAGACAAGTTCATTATTCCAGAAATTTTTATCTGAGCTTTGGATAGCTTTTGGGATCTACTTCATGAAAAATATCATAGACCTTTTCAAAAATATCATTTTTCGACGGTTTACTAAAATAGTCACCATCAGAACCATAGGCAGGGCGATGTGGCTGAGCGGTCAATAATTGTGGACCGCTGTCAAGATTCTCGTAGGCCCCGTCTTGCTTTAAAATTTCGGTGAGTATGTATGCTGAGGCTCCGCCTGGGACATCCTCGTCAACAATCAAAAGGCGATTTGTTTTTTGAAGGCTCTTTACAATGTCATTGTTTAAGTCAAAGGGAATCAAGGATTGTACATCAATAATTTCACAATCAATATCAACTTCTAAAAGTTCTCGCACTGCTTGTTCTACAAGGCGCAGCGTAGAACCATAAGAAATGATGGTGATATCACTTCCGTTTTTTACAGTTTCAACCAAACCAATAGCAGTTTTGAAATCTCCCATATTGTTTGGTTTTTTTTCTTTTAATCTATACCCATTTAAACACTCCACTACCAAAGCAGCTTGATCGCTTTCGAGAAGTGTGTTGTAAAATCCAGCGGCTTTTGTCATGTTTCTAGGGACAAGGACATAAATACCTCGAACTAAATTTAAAATACCTCCCATCTGAGAGCCTGAATGCCAAATCCCTTCAAGACGATGACCTCGAGTTCGAATGATCATTGGCGCTTTTTGTTTTCCTAATGTTCTGTAATGTAGAGTTGCCAAGTCATCACTTATAATTTGTAAAGCATACATCAAATAATCCAAATACTGAATTTCAGCAATCGGACGAAGGCCACGCATGGCCATTCCAATGCCTTGTCCTATAATAGTGGCTTCGCGAATCCCCGCATCAGCCACTCTTGTGGAACCATATTTTTCTTGAAGTCCTTCCAAGCCTTGATTGACATCCCCAATGGCTCCTGAATCTTGTCCAAAAATCAAGGCCTCTGGGTATTTAGAGAAAATTTGATCGAAATTATCGCGAATAATGATACGTCCGTCTACAAACTCAGAATCGTTTGAATAAGTAGGGGGAACCCCTTTGATAATATCCGCCCTCTGACTTGACTCGCTGTAAAGAAGACTGCTAAATTTTTGTTGTTCTGTTTGTGAATATTGATCAATCCAACGAATCAGCTCCATTTTTTCATTGCTACTTTCGTGAACCAAGTATTTTAGCACGCCTCTAGAAATTTCTAATACATCTTTTTTGATGGGCTCTTTAATGGCTACAAGTTTAGAAATTTCAGATTCAATCAAGGTTTTGTGAACAGATTTGCTCGCCGCCGAGCGCATGTAGAAAACAGCTTTATTTGAGTTGGCTTTAATGGGTTTGATAAAATCATTCCATGCTTTTGTTTTTCCGGCTTTTACTTCAGCCTTGATTTGTTTTTCTAAATCAAATAATTTCTCCTCTGATGCAATATTGTTTAAAAGGATCCATTCTCTAAACTTTAGATTACAATCATTCTTTTTTTCCCATTGAAGCCGTTCGGTATTTTTATAGCGTTCATGAGAACCAGAAGTAGAGTGGCCTTGGGGCTGTGTCAATTCTTCAACGTGAATCAAAACTGGAACGTGTTCCAATCTTGCGATTTGTCCTGCTTTTTCGTAACAACTCATCAATTCTGCATAATCCCAACCTTTGACATTTAAAATCTCATAGCCTTGGTCTTTTTCATCTCTTTGAAATCCCTTTAAAATTTTGGATATATTTTCTTTGGTTGTTTGGTGTTTTGCATGAACTGAAATTCCATAATCATCATCCCATACACTGATGACCATAGGTACTTGTAAGACACCCGCCGCATTGATGGTTTCAAAGAAAATTCCTTCGCTTGTACTGGCATTCCCAATGGTGCCCCAAGCGACCTCATTACCATTGACAGAAAACTTCGTCGAATCAAAATCCTTGATATTTTTATAGACTTTTGAGGCTTGTGCCAAGCCGAGCAGCCTCGGCATCTGTGCCGCAGTTGGAGAAATGTCTGAACTAGAGTTTTTTTGCTTTGTTAGGTCTTTCCAATTAAAATTTTCATCCAGCGAATGAGTCACAAAATGCCCCCCCATTTGACGGCCCGCACTCATTGGGTCAAAGTTTATGTTTGTATGGGCATATAGCCCTGCAAAAAACTCTTCAATAGACAATTTTCCGATAGCCATCATAAAAGTCTGATCACGGTAATATCCAGATCTAAAGTCTCCATTTTTAAAAGCTTTAGCCCAAGCTATTTGTGGCAGTTCTTTCCCGCCACCAAAAATACCAAATTTTGCTTTACCTGTGAGGACTTCTCGACGGCCTAAAAGACTGCATTCACGACTGGTAACGGCAGTTCTATAATCCTTGAGTATCTCAATTTTAAACTCTTCAAATGTGATGTTTTCTGTTAAACTGCCCCTAGTCTCCATCGAGTTAATTTTGTGCAAATATACGGGATATTATCCGTTCAGGCAATCTTGTAAAAACCCTATAATTCAAAATATTTGATAATATTAAAACCATTTTCTGGTAAACAAAGTAGTGAGTTTAGAAATATCCGTTGTAAAGACAAAACGAATTTTTTGGGGGTAATTTGATTGTGTTATTTCCCATCCTAAATTTGATTGCAAAGGAAAATAAAGTTCAAAATAATCAATAATTAAATCCAAACGAATTCCTGAATCATAAGCAAAATAAGGCTTATATCCTCTGTTTTTTACCAAACCTATATCGCCATAGGCCTGAACGTAGCGCCATATAGAAGCACTGGCATTGAGACTGGTCAACCATTGGTTGGCTGTAGCTGGATTTAACTTAGATTTAAATCCTCCCTCAGCATTGATAAACTGTTGTGATAATATTCCAGAGGACTCCGATTGTCCCAAATAATTATATTCAAAAAGATAATTACTTGGACGGTCCAAGGCATAATCGAAATTATTTTCATCGAATGGCAAGTTATTGTAGATAAACGCACCTGCAAAAAGCCTAAGATTGTAATGTCTGTCTTTAGGCGTTCTTTTTCGGATTTCATAATTGAAATTAATTTTGCCGAATTCATTAGATAGCTGCAACCCTAGGTACCAATTTTTATAATCGGCAATATTGTTGTCGATACTGTTGTATCTAACATTAAATATTTGGTACGGAGGAATCGTATTTTCGTCTAGTGGATCACTGGAGTTATCTTTTTGAATGTTGATATAGCGCAACTGCAACAAGTCTAATGAATTGGACCGGAGATTTTCTCTAGATCGAAAAGTAAATTGAGCAAATGATTGAAACTTTCTAAAAAACGCTCCATAATTAAAACTATTGCGCTCTATTGTCAACCCCATCATTGTGTTGTAAAGCTTTCTACTAACGTGAAACTTGTTGTAAATAAGCTTCGCATTTCCCGTTAGGGTTTTGGACTTTGTTCCATAGCTTGGTGCAACTATATAAATTAGCTGTTTTGCCAAAACCCCTCGATTGTTAAAATTGATTCCAAATTTAAAGCCATCGTATACATTTTGAAATTCGGTCACTGGCATAATGTTTAGTTGATTGTAATTTGGATTTTGATAATCCCTTAGAAAACGAATTTGTAGGGGTTTATTTATCCCATATGAATCCATTGATTTCCAATTATTTTTCCTGTTAAACTCAGGGGTTTGGTGGCGATAATTGAGAACCCAATGCTTAGAACTACTTTTTGGCAATACAACAGTTTTTTCGTTTTCAAACCCATCAATCCAATGGTGGGTACTTAGCATGTTATTTTCAAATGAAGAGAGGCTAACAGGATAAGACCCTTTTCTTAAATTCTTAAGTTTTAAGAAAACAGAATCATTGAATTTAGAGATTGATTTTATTTTATAGTCTGCAGCATAAAACTCATTGGTAAATCCCTTAAAAAACCAATCTGTATTTTTATTGGTTTGAGATTTGATATAAGTTTCAAAATCAGCAATAGTAGTTTGTTGATTCTTCCGGCTTTTTGTGAATTCACTTACCCAGATCATGGCATCTTCCGCATCCAAATAAGATTCAAGAAACAAAAGTGCTATGGCAGCTTTATAATATGACGCAAAGCGCTCATTAAAACTCAAGAGCCTTTGTTTTGGAGTCGACAACGCTTGGTCTCGGCCTGTTCGCATCATCTGATAATAAGTGAGTCGGTATTGTTCTTTAAAATTTAACTTAGCAAAGTTATAGCTTCGAATGCCCCAAAAATCGGCAAGCTTCCCAATCAATTTTTGTTTGGGATGATAGGTTTCAAGATACTTCATAAGCAATAGCATTTGAAACCCATTTTGTAGCCAATAATCCCCTCTTGGATCCATATTCATTCGCTGGTCCAAATGTTTTTTAATGAGGTTTTTTGCGATCAGAATTTCATATTTGAAATCTTTTGGAAATGGCGATAAAAAATCGGGCAGTAATGCCAATCCATAAAGATTGTTTTTTTTCAAATCAACATTGGTGAGCACAAGTTTCTCATTAGAAATATCATATAATTGCTGTTTTAAAAAAAAATGAACACGAGAAATAATTTCATTTTCTTTTGTTGAGTTGGTTTTTTTGAGATGAATATTAGTTAACACTTCTGAAGACTCATTTTTAAAAGATGTAAAATTTTCGGTCGTGATATAAACATTGTGACTTTTTACGCCAAGGCCGCTGAATTGAAACTGTTGCCGTTTATTTTCAGCGCCAAGATTCAATAATTTTAATGCACTGTAGACATGGTAATCGCTGGGTACATCAACTGTTATTTGAACATTAGATTTGGCGCAGTAAGGATCATCAAAGTTTAGATTGCTGTACAATTTCCAATTACTGCCATCAAATACTGCGGGGGTAAAATACCAGGCATTTAAATTGAAATCTCCACTCTTACTGATTCCGTATGACGTAAAGCGATCGCTTTGTATTTTTAGAACATAATTAAAATTTAAGTTGACTTTTTGATTTTTATTTAAAGGAGTTTTCAAAAATACTTTCAATAAATCTTTATGTTCTTTAACATACTGAAATTGAACGGGGTTGTTGGCTGAATCCGTAATTGATTCAATTTTAGTAAACCCGCGATCCTTATCTTTGGCAATGTATAAATGGGTTTGGAACTCATTTAAAAATTTCTTTACCAAAGGGGTGTCGCTATCGCTGTAGCTGGATGTCCAATCGTTGAGAACAATATAATTTACCGGAGTCTCCTGGGTGTTTACGTATGTAAGGCTTTGGACAATTGAAATTTTGTGGCTTTCAGGATTGACCTTAGCATGCACTGTTATATTATTTTGTGCTAGGTTAATTCCACAACACCCAATCACCATTAAAAAAGTCAAGATTTTGACCGATGCTATTTCTTTTAGATTTTGGATAACTTCTAAAAATTAGGGCTGAGTTGGTATTGTTTGTAAAAAGCATCTAAAATTGTGGTTACTTCCTCGGGAGTGTCAACCAAATGTATCAAATCCATATCTTCAGGGCTGATGGCTTGGTATTGATTTAAAAGGACTTCTTTGATCCATTTTATAAGTCCTTTCCAATAATCGGTTCCAACTAGTATGATTGGAAATTTTTCAATTTTGTTGGTCTGAATCAAAGTAATGGCTTCAAATAACTCATCGAGTGTTCCCACGCCTCCAGGCATCACAACAAATCCTTGTGAATACTTTACAAACATCACTTTTCGCACAAAGAAATAGTCAAAGTCTAAGCTTTTATCTATGTCTATAAAAGCATTGGCTTGTTGCTCAAAAGGTAATTCAATATTTAAACCAACAGATGTACCCCCTGCTTCCTTAGCCCCTTTGTTACCAGCTTCCATTATTCCAGGCCCACCTCCAGTTATGACGCCATAGCCTGATTTTACGATGGCTTTAGCTGTATCTACTGCCAGTTTATAGTGTTCAGTATCTTGAGGCGTCCTAGCCGAACCAAAGATAGAGACGCAAGGACCAATTTTACTCATTTTTTCGAATCCATTGACAAACTCCCCCATGATTTTAAATAAAGCCCAAGAATCATTGGTTTTTATCTCGTTCCAGCTTTTGTGTTGTTGTAATCGCATAAATTTTTATTTAGGACCTTAAAGTAATTCTTTTTTTAAATATTTAGCGGTGTGACTCAATTTGTTTTTGACCATATTTTCAGGCGTTCCACGTGCAATAATTGTGCCACCGCCTTGGCCGCCTTCAAGACCTATGTCTACAATGTAATCAACGGCCTTTATGACATCCATATTGTGTTCAATAATAAGAACCGTATTTCCTTTATCGACAAGTTTTTGCAAAACATTCAACAGTACACGAATGTCTTCAAAGTGGAGTCCAGTAGTGGGTTCGTCTAAAATATAGATTGTATTACCAGTGTCGCGCTTGCTAAGCTCAGACGCCAGTTTGATTCGTTGGGCCTCACCACCGGATAAGGTGGTGCTTTGTTGTCCCAAGGTTATATAGCCTAAGCCTACATCTTTAATGGTCTTGAGTTTTCTGTATATTTTTGGAATTTGATCAAAAAAATCTACTGTCTCGTCAATGGTCATATTTAAAACATCGCTAATAGATTTTCCTTTGTATCTAATTTCAAGTGTCTCCCGGTTGAAACGTTTCCCCATACAACTTTCACATTGCACATAAACATCGGGCAGAAAATTCATTTCAATCACACGCAATCCACCACCCTTGCAAGTTTCGCAGCGCCCTCCTGAAACATTAAAGCTAAAGCGTCCAGGTTTATACCCTCGGATTTGTGCCTCGGGAATTTTAGCAAATAAACTTCTTATCTCACTAAAAACACCAGTGTAAGTTGCGGGGTTGCTGCGGGGTGTTCGGCCAATAGGCGTCTGGTTGATGTCAATTACTTTGTCCAAGTGTTCCAATCCTTCGATAGATTTATAGGGAAGTGGTTCTTTGACTCCATTGAAATAATAATTGTTTAAAATGGGATAAAGCGTCTCATTGATCAATGTCGATTTTCCACTGCCAGAAACCCCAGTAATTCCAACCATCATACCGAGCGGTATTTTGACAATCACATTTTTAAGATTATTCCCTGTACAGCCTTTGAGTTCTATAAATTTTCCATTCCCTTTTCGCCGCTTTTTAGGTATTTCAATGGCCAATTCTCCTTTTAAGTAGGCAGCTGTGAGAGTTTGGGCTTTCAACAATTCTTTTGGGCCACCTTGGCTGATAATTGTACCTCCATTTTTTCCGGCATATGGACCGATGTCTAAAATGTGATTGGCCTGCTCAATCATATCTTTATCATGCTCAACTACAATGACAGAATTACCAACATCTCTAAGGGTCTTTAAAGATTGAATCAGTTTTTGATTGTCGCGCTGGTGCAATCCAATACTGGGCTCATCTAAGATGTAAAGGACCCCTACGAGCTCAGATCCAATTTGAGTAGCCAAGCGAATGCGTTGTGCCTCTCCACCAGAAAGAGACTTTGAACTTCTGTTTAAATTCAGGTAATTTAAGCCCACGTCAAGCAGAAATTGTAGACGCACACTAATTTCTTTTATAATTTCTTTGGCAATGCTATTTTGTTTACTGCTCAAATGACTTGGTAGCTCTTTAAACCAATCTGATAAATCGCTGATATCCATGGCTGACAATTCAGCAATATTTTTGTTATTTATCACAAAATACAGTGCTTCTTTTTTTAGGCGTGTTTCTTGACAAGACGGACACTCAATTTTGTCCATATAGCGTTTGGCCCATCGCTTTATACTGCTCGAATCCGTGGTTTTATACTGGTGTTCTATAAAATTTGCAATGCCATCAAAATCAATGGTATATTCTCTTGAAAGTCCTAAAGTTTTGTTGGCCACTGAAAATTTATCCTTTCCACCAAATAAAATCAGATCCATGGCTTCTTTGGGAATTTTTGATATTGGATCTGAAAGTGTAAAGTTGAAACGCTTTGCGATTAAATCCAATTGTTTAAATATCCAAGAATTTTTTTGGGCTCCTTGCGGTGCTAAGCCACCATTTTTAATTGACAATTTCGGGTCAGGTATGATTTTATTTATATTGACTTTATAAATGCTACCAATTCCGTTGCATTCTGGACATGCACCTTTAGGGGAATTGAATGAAAAATTATTAGGCTCTGGATTGGGGTAGGATAGGCCAGTGCTTGGGCACATCAAATTACGACTGAAGAACCTTGGATTTTTCTCAGCCTCAGCCAATACCAACATTACATCATCCCCTTGATTTAAAGCCATCAAAATGGAATCTTTAAGTCTTTTTGAAACCATGGTTTTCTCATCAATTTTTAGTCGATCTATAACTACTTCAATGTCA
>JAYYCW010000029.1:0-12222 GCA_036161535.1 Bacteroidota bacterium
CTATGAATGGATTTTGGAAGTTTAAATGGTCTAAATCCCCAGAAATCAGACCCAAAGAATTTTACAAAACAGCCTATGACACTTCTCAATGGAATGATATCAAAGTCCCCTCAAATTGGGAATTAGAAGGATACGGAGTTCCAATATATACCAATATTCCATACCCATTTAGTTTTAATAAAACACCAAATCCGCCAGATATTCCAGACGGATATAACCCTGTTGGTTCATATAAGCGCAACTTCAGCATACCCGAATCTTGGAGAGATCAAAAAATTACCATTTATTTTGGTGCTGTGAAATCCGCCTTTTTTATTTGGGTCAATGGGGATAGAGTCGGTTATAGCCAAGGTTCAAAACTCCCTGCTGAATTTGACATCACAAAATATATAAGTGTTGGAGAAAATTCTATAGCCCTAGAGGTTTACCGCTGGTCGGATGGAAGTTATTTAGAAGATCAAGATTTTTGGAGACTTTCCGGAATTGAACGCGATGTTTATATCTACGCCACACCTAAAACCTTTATTGAAGACTATAAAGTGAATGCCGATTTGGACAACAATTTTAAAAATGGATTGTTTCAATTGGAAACTGTTGTCAAAAATACAATGGATAGGGCCGCCAAAGGCGCCGTTAGAGTTTCTGTTAAATACGCTGATAATATAGTTTTCAATGAAACCAAAAAATTTAAATTTAAAAATGAGGGCACTCATGTTTCTAACTTTAGCGAAGCATTCACTAATGTAGCCGCCTGGTCTGCCGAAACCCCTAATTTATACGAACTTTATATTGAATTGCTAGACAAGTCGGGACAATCCATACAAGCCATCTCTAGTAAAATAGGATTTAGAAATATCAGAATTCAAAACAGTCAAGTGCTTGTCAACGGCCAGCCCATCCTAATCAAAGGGGTCAATCGCCATGAACACGATTATATCAATGGGCATGTATTGACTAAGGAAAGTATGTTGGAGGACATCAAGATTTTTAAAGAAAACAACATCAATGCTGTGCGCACCAGTCACTATCCCAATGATCCCTATTTCTATGAACTTTGCGATTTATATGGGATCTATGTTTATGACGAGGCCAACATTGAGTCCCATGGTATGGGGTATGAATTAACTCAAACTCTTGGAAATGACCCTCTGTGGTTGAATGCGCACATGGAACGAACAGAGCGAATGATAAAAAGGGATAAAAACCACCCATCAATCATTGCTTGGTCTTTGGGAAACGAGGCGGGTAATGGTTATAATTTTTATCAAACTTATTTGAGAGCCAAGGAAATGGACCCCAGCCGTTTTGTTCATTACGAATGCGTCAATCGCGAATGGAATACCGATGTAATTGGAACCATGTATGCCGATTATCAAACCATTGAAGATTATGCGCTTGACAGTTCCCAAAAGCGTCCAATGATCTTATGTGAGTATGCGCACGCTATGGGCAATAGTTTGGGTGGTTTAAAAGAATATTGGGAATTGTTTGAAACTCATGACAAACTTCAAGGGGGGTTTATTTGGGATTTTCAAGACCAAGGTCTGTTGGCAGATAAAAATGGAAAATCATATTATGCCTACGGAGGAGATTTTGGGCCCTTGAATGTGCCAAGTGATCACAATTTTTTAAACAATGGATTGATTCAAGCCGATAAAAAACCTAACCCACACCTCTACGAGGCCAAAAAGTTAATGCAAAATATAAAATTCAAAGATTTTGATATTCAGACTAAAAAGTTAGAAATTAAAAATGGATACTTCTTTAAGGATCTTTCCAACTACAAGCTGACTTGGACTTTAATTGAAGACGGCCGAGAGATTGAAAGTGGAACAGTCGATCAACTTGATTTAAAACCCCAACAAACTGAAACTCTTGAGATTCCATATAAAACCAATTTAAATCTCGAAAAGGAGTATTTTTTAAATTTTTCCACCAAATTAAAACAATCCGAAGCTTTGCTGTTAAAAGATTTTGAGGTGGCGAGTGCCCAATTTCTGTTGCAAGAAAAAACGCTAGGTTTTGTCAACATTGAAACAAATCCAACCACAATTAAACAGCATCAAACGAGATCTCATCTCAAACTTGAATCTGAGTATTTTGAAATACTGATGAATTTGGAAAGAGGATTTATTGAATCCTATACATTTCAGGGGGAACAGCTACTGAAAAACAGTGCCAAGCTTAACTTTTGGCGCGCTCCGGTGGACAATGATTATGGCGCCAACACACCAAACATCTATAAAGAATGGAAGGACTACGCTCAAACCGCTTCAAAAATTGAGGCTGAGGTTGTGAGTGTTGACACCCACAAAATTAAGGTTACATTCAAACAAAATATTTTGAACGGCGATGCCCAACACACTCAAACTTACACCATTCACTCTAATGGCGCAATTCTAGTTTCCAATGCATTAACAGCCATAAAGGGGGTTTCAAAACAGACGTTGAACCTCAAAGGGAGAAAAGTAAAAATCCCTGAGGGGCTGCATTCCAATTTTTACAAGTATGGCAACGAGTTTGTATTGAATCCCAGTTTTTCAGATGTTAAGTGGTATGGCAATGGCCCACATGAAAATTATATTGATCGAAAACAAGCTTCTAATATCGGAATTTACCGAAGCAATCCCGAGGACTTATTTACAATGTATGCCAGACCACAGGACAATGGAAATCGGACTGAAATTCGTTGGGTTGAATTTAGTTCCAATAAAAACGTAACTTTGAAATTTTGTAGTTCGGTTCCATTTAATTTTTCAGCATCGCACTACAAAAAAGAAGACCTCGACTCGGGTCCTAATAAAAAAGCGAGTCAAAAACATGTTCGTCTTTTAGAACCTAGGGAAGATATTTATGTCAATATTGACGGGTATACTTCAGGAGTGGGATGTGTCAATAGTTGGGGTGCGTTGCCAAGAAAAGAATATAGGCTTCCTTACGGCAGCTATAATTATTCTTATTGGCTAGTACCAACTTTAGAATAAATTAAACTTTGTAAAAACTATAGATTTTATCAAAATTAACAAGTATGAATAATAATTTTCAATTTCTAGATTACGCCATTTTTGTGGGCTACGCCATTTTAATTTTAGGGGTAGGTCTTTGGATGTCTAGGGATAAAAAAGGACATCAAAAAACTGCTGAAGATTATTTTTTAGCCAGTAAATCTTTGCCTTGGTGGGCTATTGGAGCCTCTCTGATTGCGGCCAATATTTCTGCTGAACAGTTTATTGGAATGTCAGGCTCTGGCTTCGCCTCAGGCTTGGCAATTGCTTCTTATGAGTGGATGGCTGCATTAACTCTTATTATTGTTGGTAAATATTTCCTTCCGATTTTTATAGAAAAAGGAATTTATACAATTCCAGAGTTTGTAGAAAAACGTTATTCAACCAACCTTAAAACAATCTTAGCTATTTTTTGGATTGGGTTGTATGTTTTCGTAAATCTTACCACTGTTTTATACCTTGGCGCTTTGGCATTGGAAACAATTTTAGGAATTCCACTTCTCTACGGAGTTTTCGGACTTGCTCTTTTTGCAGCAGCCTATTCTTTGTATGGTGGACTTTCTGCTGTGGCTTGGACCGACGTAATTCAGGTCGTATTTTTGATTCTCGGAGGTGCTATTACTACTTATTTAGCCTTGAACACAGTTTCTGGAGGCCAAGGATTTATGGCAGGCTTAGGAAAAGTATATAATGCGGTCCCTGAGCGTTTTGCGATGATTTTAAAACCTGAAAATCCAGAGTATGTTAACCTACCTGGAATTGGAGTTTTGGTTGGCGGTATGTGGGTTGCCAATTTATATTATTGGGGCTTTAATCAGTATATCATCCAAAGAACATTGGCTGCCAAATCTTTAAAAGAAGCCCAGAAAGGAATTTTATTTGCCGCTTTCCTTAAACTGATTATCCCGCTTATTGTGGTTGTGCCTGGTATTGCAGCATATGTCATTATCAATGATCCAAGTTTGATGACCTCTCTTGGTGATTTGGCCATACAAAACACCCCAACATTGGATGCTGCAGATAAAGCTTATCCATGGTTGTTGCAATTACTTCCGGTAGGACTTAAAGGACTCGCTTTTGCGGCATTGACTGCGGCCATTGTATCTTCTTTGGCATCCATGTTAAATTCAACTTCAACCATCTTTACGTTAGATATATACAAACAATATGTCGGTAAAAAAGCATCGGACAAGACCATTGTTTCAGTGGGGCGCATTTCTGCAGCGATCGCGCTCTTGATTGCGGCATTTATTGCCCCATTATTGCAGAACCTTGGTCAAGCTTTCCAGTTTATTCAAGAATACACTGGGGTGGTCAGTCCAGGAATATTGGCAGTATTTTTACTGGGACTATTTTGGAAACAAACGAGCAACCGAGGTGCCATCATTGGGGCTTTGGCTTCAATTCCAGTGGCCATGTACTTTAAAGTTGCCCCCAAAGGCTGGTCTGATAATTCTTTTTTTATAGACGTCCCCTTTATGGATCAAATGGGCTATACACTATTAATTACCATGTTGATTATTGCTTTGGTTTCCAAAATAGAGCATAAAAATAAAGATGATGTGAAAGGCATTCCACTTCTAAAAAATATTTTTAAAACATCTTCAGTTTTTAATGCTGGCGCCTTCGCTTTGATGCTTATATTGACAGCTCTTTATGCGGTCTTCTGGAGTTAAAACAAACGATTGTCAAACTTATGAAATGGCTTTGTATATGTTGGAAACCAACTCCATTCAAATATTTCAATTAAAATTCATTAAATTTACATCATAAAATTAAATAAACACAAAAAAATCGATGCCCTCACTAAATCAATACAATTCTGTTTTAGGCTTAAGAAAGGCAAAGCATCTTTTAAGACGTGCTTGTTTTCATTACAATAAGGCAAAGCTCAATCATTTTGCTGCCCTGACTCCATTGCAGGCGGTTGCTGAACTCACTCAAGAACCTACAACACCTTGGGAACATCCATATGATTTGACTGCTAACCCTCAAGACGGCGCTGTTGATGGATTCTGGATTCACAGCGGTAATCCACCTTCCGCCTATCCTTATGGACATGTTAGAAAACGTTCAATCATCACAGGCTGGTGGTGGTATAATATGATGCAACAAAACAGCTTAAAACACAAGTTAATTTTCTTTTTACATACCTGCTTTACCACCGCAAAAGAAGGATCTCCAAAGTCTTCCCATTTTTATGACCATTTACAGCTATTGAATTATTATGCGTATGGAAACATTCAAACCTTAGCTGAAAAAATTTCTTTTGATAATGTGATGTTGCTCTATTTAGACAACGCTGAAAATATCAAAGACAGTCCCAATGAAAATTATGCCCGAGAATTTTTAGAACTCTTTACAATTTTAAAAGGGCCGCAAGTTGCCGAAGGTAATTACACCAATTATACGGAGCAGGATGTCCAACAAGCTGCCCGTGTTTTTACCGGTATCAAGCCTAAGTGGGATAGGACCATTATTGATTCTGATACTGGGATTCCTTGTGGTTTTGTCAACAATAATCAGCACGATACGGGTTCCAAAACATTTAGTGAGGCCTTTGGTGGTCAAACCATACAAGGGGGTTCTGGTCTTGAAGGGGTGAGAAATGAACTCAGTGATTTTGTAGAGATGATATTTTCACAAACAGAAACTGCCAAGGCATACTGTAGAAAACTCTACAGATTCTATGTTAAAAGCGAGTGGGACGAGTCCATTGAAAATGCGATTATCACTCCCATGGCCGCTCAGCTTATGAGCTCTAACTACAACCTTCTTTCTGTTGTCCAAACCCTTTTAAAATCTGAGCATTTTTACGATGAGGACAATGCTGACCCAACGGATGAAGTTTTTGGTGCGATTGTAAAAAGTCCACTTCAACTTTTTAGTGAAATTATTTCTGCCCTTGACATCACAATTCCAAATCCAGAAGCCTCGGTTGACAATCAAACCGCTTCATGGACTCAAGAACAACAAGATTTTTATAATTTTTTTCACAAATTTTGTAACAATACTTTCTTTCCAAGTACGGGAATGAATGTTTTTTCACCTGACTCCGTTGCGGGATATCCTGCAGATTATCAAGCTCCAGATTATGACCGAAGTTGGTTCAGTTCAAATTCTATTGTAGCTAGATATAAAACTATCGAATCACTGATAGCAGGGAAAAACAGAATCTTAGGCCTTCTCACTGGCGCCCAAGGCGGTTCATACTTTCAAAATATTTGGATTCAGTTCAATTCAGTGGAATTTGTAGCTAACCCAAACCACATTTCCAATCCCTATGACTCAACGGTCTTAGTGACTGAACTTGCAGAACTACTCTTTTGTGAGAGTCTTAACGAAGATCGCCTCAATTATTTTACTCAGTCTTTGTTTGATATCGATCCTGGTTACTGGTCTGAAGCCTGGGCTCAGTATGCTAATAATGGAAACGAGGTTCAGGTTAAAATTCGTTTGGATGCACTTTTTACCAAGTTAATAAATGCTGCAGAATTTCAATTGATGTAAAAAAAATAGATGAAAAGAAGAAAATTTATTAAGCTTACAAGTACGGCATCTGCAGCGGGCCTCCTACCAATGCAGCTCAATGCCTCTTTTAAATTTTTAAACACTATTTCAAATTGTGATGTTTCCAATCGAAAAATTGTATTAGTGGACTTGGCTGGTGGTAATGATGGTCTCAATACTTTGATTCCATTAAACGTTTACTCAGAATACGTAAACATGCGCCCGACTACTCACGTAGCATCCTCTTCAGCTTTACATCTTAACCTTATTGATTCTAGTTTACAGGGCAGTAATCAAGATTTGGCGCTTCACCCAGTTCTGTCAGGTATGTATAATTTATATGACCAAGATCAACTTAGAATATTACAATCTGTAGGTTACGATTCTATCAATAAAAGTCATTTCGCTTCTATTGACATCTGTAACACAGGCAATGATGGTAACAATTGGAATAATGGACAAAACAGCGGATGGATGGGCCGATTTATGGAAAATCATTACAGCAATTTACTACCCGCAAATTACCCAATGGGTATTCAAATTGGGTCGCCAAATACGTCCTTAGGTTTTCACGGTGAAAATGAACATGGGCTAGCTATGAACTTAACAGGTCAGGATTCTGACAACTTTTACTCTGTACTGAGCGGTCTATCTGGTGAATACCCAATAGATTTTCCCGATTCTCACTATGGATTAGAACTTCAAAATATTGTAAATGTCGATGCTACTTCGAATATTTATGCCCAAGCCATCTCCACTTCTTTTAATAATGGCAGTAATTTTTCTGGCTCAAACTATCCAGATACTGACCTAGCAGATCAATTAAAAACAGTGGCTCGATTGATGAGAGGTGGAATCAATACCAAGATTTATCTGGTTCGACTAGGCGGTTTTGACACTCACGCCAATCAAGTTCAAGGGGCAGGAGATCTTCAAGGCAGACACTATAACTTATTGGATGAATTATCGACCGCTGTTGAAGCTTTTATGCGAGATTTAAATTCTGACAGCCTAGCGGAGGATGTTGTGGGTATTACGATCTCTGAATTTGGAAGGAAAGCTAAGGAAAATGGGAGTTTGGGAACAGACCATGGTAAGGTTGCCCCAGTTTTTATATTTGGTAAACCTGTTCAAAGTGGTATCTCTGGGGTCAATGTCGATTTGAATGAAGCTACTGAGGATAACGGTTTTCAAATTGACAGTGTCCAATTTGATTACCGCCAATCTTTGGCCACACTAATGCAAGATTTTCTGGGTTCGGACAGCGCTAGTATCAACAGCACTTTTGTCGATAATTTAACAAATGAGAGTTTTGCAGAACAAAAGATTCAAGAGATATTAAAAGCCGATTATATTGTACCAGAAACTTGTTATAATCAGAGTTTAGGGGTTCAAAACATCGATAACAAAGACTGGTTAATTTACCCCAATCCATTTAAAAGTCACTTTAATGTTAAGACATCAATGAACAATGCCAGCCAATCCACCTCTTTTCTTCTGACCAATCAATTTGGGCAAACCGTTTATCGCGGGTATTTAAAGTTTATCAATGGGGCTGCCAGGGTTGATGTACCCTCCCTAAACACAGGGGTTTATATTTTGACGCTCAAAAATACAAACAAAACTCAAAGTTTTAAACTTTTAGGTGGTGCTCGTTAAAATGATGATTATTTAAAAAGTTAAATCAGTGCTTTTAGCCTTAAAGCCGCTTGCTCTGGAGTTATATCTCTTTGGGGCATACCAAACATCTCATAACCCACCATAAATTTTTTTACGGTAGCACTTCTCAAAAGGGGGGGGTAGAAACTCATATGCCAGTGCCAGTGATGGTTGTTTTTATTATCGGTTGGCGCTTGGTGAATTCCACTGGAATAGGGAAAAGAACAATCAAATAGTTTGTCATAGGTTTTGGTAATCATTAAAATCGCCTCTGCAAAATCTTTTTTTTCCTCGACATCTAACATGGATATATTTTGTTGGTGTTTTTTTGGAATAATCATAGTTTCAAAAGGCCAAATAGCCCAAAAAGGAATCAATACAACACAGTTTTTATTTTCATAAATAATACGCTCTTTTTCTTTTAACTCTTGATGTAAATAATCTTTTAGCAGGCTGGACTGTTGGTTCAAAAAATAATTTAATTGATTTGTATTTTTTTTTACAACCTCGTTGGGAAGGGAAGATTGACTCCATATTTGACCATGTGGATGGGGGTTGCTACAGCCCATGATTTCCCCCTTATTTTCAAAAATTTGGACGTAATTTATATTTTTTTCTTTTCCAAGTAAAAGATATTCAGTTTGCCAAGCTTCAATGACTTTTAAGATTTCTTTTTTGTTCATTTCACCCAAGCTTTTTGAGTGATCTGCACTGAAACAAATGACCTTACAAATTCCACCTTCGCTTTTAGCTTTTAGCAGTTTGTTATCTAGATTAAACTCTTTCACATTATTTTGTATAGCCGCAAAGTCATTTTGAAAAACGTAAACGTCTTTATAGTCTGGATTTACGGCCCCATTAATTCTTGTGTTTCCTGGGCATAAATAACAATCGGAATCGTAGGATATAGTTTGTTTTTTTGGCAGGACTTCATTTTTTCCTTGCCATGGTCTCTTGGCACGTTGGGGCGAAACCAATACCCACTCTCCAGTAAGAATATTGAATCTACGGTGCGAATTATCGTTTAAATACTCATTCATTTTTAGCATTTATTAAATGGGTTCCTTTTGCAATATTGACCTCATAAATTGAGCAAGTCCTATCAAATTGTTTTAAGAATCCTTTTTCAATTTCATTTTTAAAGTCTTCTACAAAGTTTCCCAAAATGAGATTAATGGTACAACCACCAAATCCACCTCCCATCATTCTAGCGCCATAAACCTCAGACATTGATTTGGTTTTTTCCACTAAAAAGTCCAATTCATCACAACTTACCTTGTAATTTTCTGACAGCCCTTCATGACTTTTATACATCAATGAACCCATTAGTGAGTGATTATTTTTTTTAATGGCTTGGGCAAACTTTTGAACTCTGTCGTTCTCTCTAATTACATATAAAGCTTTGTTGTAATCTGAATCAGAGACATGTCCTTTGATTTTTTGAAGTTTTTCTTCGGAGGCATCTCTCAGTGCTTTAATTTTGAGTAATTTTGCTACTTTTTCGCAAACACTTCTTCGATCGTTATAAGCACTTTCAGACAAATCGTGTTTGACATTTGTATTGACCAGTACAAATTTTAGTTTTTTGAGCTTAATTTTATAGGATTTAGACTTTAAGCTTCTGCAATCCAACATAAAAGCTTTATTATTTTTACCAAACATGCTTGCATATTGGTCCATGATACCACAATTGACTCCAGCGTAGTTGTGCTCAGCTTTTTGTGAAATTAAAATCATCTCTTTTTTCTTCAATCCTAGACCGAACAATTTATTGAGTCCATAAACAAAGCTATTTTCTAGGGCTGCTGAAGATGACATCCCGGCACCTGCTGGAATATTACCTGCAAAAACAGCATTGAAATTACCAATAAATTTTTCAATTTTAGTCAGCTCGCCAATCACACCCATTATATAATTTCTCCAACCACTGTTCTTATTGGGTTTTATGCTGTTTAAATCGATTGTTTGTGTTTCGTTTTTATCCAAAGCAACGACCTGCGTTAAATTTGAATTTGTTTTTTGAATAGCAAGGACAATTCCCAGGTTGATTGCTGCAGGAAAAACAAAACCATCATTGTAGTCCGTATGTTCTCCAATCAAATTGATTCTGCCTGGCGAGAAAACAGTCAAGGCTGTAGTACCAAACTTAGTTTCAAAACTTTGTTGGACATTTTTAATAATTTCTAAATTCATTTTTATTTCTTAATTGGATATAAAACTGATAAAACATAACAGACTTGTTTGGCTTGATTTGAAATCTAACTTTATCAACTTAAATTTCAGAAAATTTATCTACTTGAGCAACTTTTTAAATCAAATAAAAAAGTAAAATTTAATGTAATTAATACATTTATATTATGTGAAATATAATTTTCTATTAATTTCTTGTGGATTCTATAACAAAGACATTTTTTTTTAAAAATTTTGTAATTTTCTGCAAATAAAAAATATAAAAGTTGTTAATGTAGCTAACAACAATTATGTTTACATATGGTTTCTTTCAAAAATTTTATTTTATTTTTCATTTTATTTTCTGTAAGGTTCAATACTTTTTCGCAATCATCTTACATCACCGAGAATTTGGTTTTCGACGGCCTAAACCGTCAATACAAAATTTATATTCCCTCAACCTATGACGGTTCTTCACAGTATCCTATTATATTTACCTTTCATGGTGGAGGTGGTACATTCGATGACAGTATTGCTATGAATGATTTCAGTGCTCTTGCAGAGAATGAAAATTTTATAGCTGTTTATCCCCAAGCTGCAGTTGATCCACTCGATGGTAGTAACGCTTGGCTTCACAAAGCTCCAACTTCTCATGATGATATTTATTTCATCGAGGCGATTATTGATGCATTAAGCAATCAATTTTCAATTGACACCAATAGAGTTTATGCCTGTGGTTATTCTGAGGGAGGGATATTTTCTTATGAGCTTGCTTGCAGATTAAATAACAAGATTGCTGCAATTTCTTCTGTTTCTGGTAGTATGCTAACAGATTCGTTCAGAGATGAATATTACGGCTTGGGGTTCTGTACCCCTGTTCATCCTACTGCAGTTCTTTTGATTATGGGCACCGCAGATTTCAATTATCATTCCACATACAATGGATTTCAACCATACTATATGTCAGTGCAAGAAACTGCAACGTATTGGGCTGCATACAACAACTGTAATTTAGAAGCCTCTGCTAGTGATGTCCCAAACACCAATACTTCCGACGGTTCTGTTGTTGAACGCTATTCTTGGACCACAGCTGCAGGCTGTCTTTATGTTGAAGAGCTTAAAGTGATAGGGGGAGGGCATGACTGGCCAGGTAGTTTTGGAAATATGGATATCAATTCTACACAAGAAATTTGGAATTTTGTTTCTAACTATGACTTAAGTGGTATCATATCCTGCAATGGTCTATCAACTTCCGATTACAATGCTACAAATCCAAACATCGTTTTTTATCCAAATCCAACGCGGAACGAACTGACTGTTGAATCTAGCTTTCAATCCCCCCAGAATTTTAAAATATTTAATATAAGAGGCCAAGAAGTTTTATCTGGTGTTCTTGATGTTACCCCGACAAAGATTGATGTCTCAGGCCTAATTCAAAGTGTTTATATCCTAAAAATAAGCAGCAATTTTTTCAGGCTTATCATAGAATAAATTCTATTCCTAAAGTAAAAATGAGAATAATTTATTTAATGATTAATCTTTTCTCTGCACAGTAGATCAACTAAAACTTAAGTAAAATTCAATCAGCGATCGCTACTGTTTTAGTTCCCAACATTGGAAATGAAATGAAAATTACTAAACTAAAATCTATTCAATTGGACTTAATGTTTTTTTTGGATAGTTTTGATTGAAAACCTACACATCACTCAAATCATTTTGGAGAACCGCTGGTATAATAAAAAAAAGACTTTGTTTGTTGGACTCCACGCCGGATTTGGAATTTTTACGCTTCAAAAACCGAGATGGCCTTTATATAAGATCAATTTCAACCTTCTCAAACTTATAATTAATAACGATATATTTTAATTTGGGTTTGATG
>JAYYCW010000030.1:0-14701 GCA_036161535.1 Bacteroidota bacterium
TCGCGAAAATAAATGCTGATAATACAATGGGGGTTGCAATTGTTTTGAGTTGTGAAACAGATTTTGTTGGAAAAAATGAAAACTTCTTAGCGCTTGCAAATGAATTTGCAGAAATCGCCTTGAATTCTGAGTCCAAAGAGACCTTTTTAAATGCAGATTTTGGAGGAATGACCGTCGCCGAAAAGCTCATTGAGCAAACGGGGGTGATTGGAGAGAAACTTGACATTAAATTCTTTGAAAAAGTTGAAGCTCCATTTGTTGGTGCTTATGTACACATCAATAAGATTGCAGCTGTTGTTGGGCTTTCTCACTGTGTAGATAATGCAGCGACTTTGGCTAAAGATTTAGCCATGCAAGTAGCATCTATGGGAGCAACCACTTTGTCCTATAAAGATTTTGATGCCGCTTACGTAGCTTCTGAAACAGAAGCGCGAATCGCTGTTATTGAAAAAGATAACATTGAGCTTGGTAGATTGGGGAAAACTCTAAAAAACATCCCCAAATATATTTCAATGGCGCAACTGACTCCAGAGGTCCTAGCGCAAGCAGAATCCGATGCAAAATCTCAATTAAAAGCAGAAGGAAAACCCGAACAAATTTGGGACAAAATTTTACCTGGAAAAATGGAGCGTTTTATTTCTGATAATACATCCTTAGACAAAGAACAGTGTTTGTTGGACCAAGATTTTATCAAAGACGAAAAAAGCACTGTAGCGAAATATGTGGCCTCTTATGGATCTGTTGAAATAACAGCATTCAAAAGAGTGACTCTAGGCTAAAGTTTTTAGATATAAAATACTAACCCTGTGCCATGACACAGGGTTTTTTTATTTGTAATTGTAGATGAGATGATAAACCTACAACCTAAAATTTTTGATATATTGTTTATATTTGTTCAATAATCAAAAGACTTATGGCTTACAAGCGCATATTATTAAAACTCTCTGGTGAAGCCTTGATGGGCAGTCGCCAATACGGGATTGACCCGCAGCGTCTTTCAGAGTATGCAAACGAAATTAAAGAAACAGTAGCTCAAGGGATTCAAGTCGCCATTGTGATTGGCGGCGGGAATATTTTTAGAGGGGTTGCTGGTGCCAGCAATGGCATGGACCGTGTTCAAGGAGATCACATGGGGATGCTGGCCACTGTCATCAATGGTTTGGCACTTCAAAGTGCCTTAGAAAATAACGGCGTAGCGACCCGACTTCAGTCTGCCATAAAAATAAATGAAGTTGCAGAACCCTTTATTCGCAGGCGTGCCCTAAGGCATTTGGAAAAGAGCCGAGTAGTTATTTTTGGTGGTGGCACTGGAAACCCATACTTCACAACCGATTCTGCGGCCGTCTTAAGAGCCATTGAAATTGAGGCAGATGTTATTTTGAAGGGCACGCGTGTTGATGGTATTTATTCATCTGACCCTGAAAAAGATGCTTCGGCAAGTAAATATAATGACATCAGCTTTGACGATGTGTTAAAAAAAGGTTTAAAAGTTATGGATACCACTGCCTTTACATTGAGTCAAGAAAACGAATTACCCATCATCGTTTTCGACATGAACAAAAAAGGAAATCTTAAAAAAATTATTTCTGGTGAACCAATTGGAACAACCGTAAGCTAATCTAAACGATATGAACGAAGAGATTGAATTTATTCTTGACAGTACAAAAGAAGCGATGCATAAAGCGCTAATTCATTTAGAAAAACAATTTGTAAACATTCGCGCTGGAAAAGCCAGCCCTGCCATGCTTGGGAGTGTTACTGTGGAATATTACGGCACACAAACACCTTTGGCTCAAGTGGCCAATGTCAATACACCCGACGGCAGGACCATTACTGTTCAGCCATGGGAAAAAAGTATGCTACAAGATATTGAGCAAGCCATCATGGCTGCAAATTTAGGCTTCAACCCTATGAACAATGGAGAAAGCGTCATTATCAACGTACCGCCATTGACAGAGGAGCGTCGAAAAGAACTGGCCAAACAAGCAAAATCAGAAGCGGAAGATACCAAAATATCAATTAGAGGGTCCAGAAAAGAAGCTAATAATGAATTGAAAAAACTCGATACTATTTCGGAAGATCTCAAAAAAAATACAGAAACTGACATCCAAGAAATGACCGATAGCTATATCAAAAAAGCCGACGCCTTGTTCAATACAAAAGAAAACGAAATTTTAACGGTTTAACAATAGAACTGCTAAAACAAATCATTTTATTTTTTTTGTGTTTGTAGGCTGTTTTTGTTCTTAAAATCAAATGGTTTTATCTACCTTTAGCAACTTCAAAATTAGGTATGTTTAAACTTTTTTCAGATCGCTTTTGGGATGCTTTGGCAAGCATTATTCTGCGAAGTCGATTGGCTATTTTACTCCTTATTGGATTTTGTACACTACTGATGACAACGCAGTGGGGTAAAATGCGTTTTACCTATACTGAGGCCAATGTTTTACCAGACGAACACCCCGTAAATTTAAAGTACAATGATTTCTTAGAAATCTTTGGAGAAGAGGGGAATTTAATTATTTTGGGCGTTAAAGACAGTCTTCTCTTTTCAGTTGAAAACCTCAATGCGTGGAACCGGCTGTCAAAGTCTTTTGAGAACAACCACTGCGTTGAAACTGTCTTAACCCTCCAAGATCTAAAAAAACTAGTTAAAAATAAACAAAAACAACAGTTCGATTTTATCCCATTTATAAAGGACTCATTGAAAACAGTTGAAGATCTTGGATTGCTTAAAAGTTCTTTACTAAAAGATTTTCCTTTTTATGACAACGTGCTTTTTAATAAAGACGGTAAAGCCATACGTTCTGCCATATTTTTAAAAAAATCTATTGTAAACACCGCGGAGAGAAAAACCTTTATCTTTCAAGATCTGATCCCAAAAATAGACGCATTTGAAAATCGCTATGGCATCGATGTGAGAGTGTCAGGAATGCCCTATGTCCGCACTCTAAATTCACAGAATATAATTGATGAAATTGAAATTTTTATCATTGCTGCCATTTTAGTAACCTCTTTGATCTTCTTTTTCTTTTTTAGGTCTTACAGAGCCACATTTATCTCAATGTGTGTGGTCATTGTTGGAGTGATGTGGACTTTTGGTATTTTAGGCTTCTTGGAGTACGAGATTACCGTACTCACTGCTCTCATTCCACCCTTAATTATTGTCATTGGTGTTCCCAATTGTATCTTCCTTATAAATAAGTACCAGCATGAAGTGAACAAGCACGGTAATAAAGCAAAATCTTTACAGCGGGTCATTGCAAAAGTCGGTAACGCAACCCTTATGACCAATGCGACCACCGCATCTGGTTTTGCTACGTTTGTCATCACACAAAGCACCTTGCTCACCGAGTTTGGGACAGTCGCATCCTTGAGCATCATGGTTATTTTTGTGTTGTGTCTGTTTATCATACCGATCATTTATAGTTATATGCCAATTCCGAAAGAAAAACATTTAAAACACCTCAACAAACGCTGGATCAATAAGCTGGGAGACTGGATTGAGAAAACTGTCAAACAAAAAAATATTGCTATTTATATAATTTCAATATTGTTATTAGTTGTCAGTATTATTGGAATTTACCAAATCAAAACCTCAGGAAGTCTTTTAGAAGACATGCCAAAAAATGCAGAATTTTACAAAGATATTGAATTTTATGAAACTGAATTTAAGGGTGTAATGCCAATTGAAATTTTAATTAATACGAAGCGAAAAAAAGGGGTTTTAAAGCCAGCTACCTTAAAAAAAATGAATGCCTTGGAGGAGCTTATTATTGACATCCCTGAGCTTTCGAATCCAGTTTCGGTTGTCAGCTTGGTAAAATATTGCAAACAAGCATTTTATAATGGAAATCCAAAATATTACCAATTGCCCAGCGCTCAAGAAAATGGGTTTATTCTTTCCTATGCAAAAAACACTTCTAGTGATGTGGGTTTACTGCAAAATTATGTTGATTCCACAGGTCAATATGCCCGCATTACCACCTTTATAAAAAACTCTGGCATTAATCAGATGGATCAAATTGAAGAAACTTTAAATAAAGAAATTAAAAAACTTTTTGACCAAAAGCGCTATGAGGTTTCCATTACTGGGAAAGCCTTTCTCTTTCAAAAAGGGACTAATTTTCTTATAAAGAATTTAATCTTATCACTTGCTTTGGCGATTTTACTAATTTCACTATTTATGGCGTATATGTTCCGCTCTTTCCGTATGATCGTGATCTCCTTGGTTCCCAATCTACTGCCGCTTTTAATCACTGCTGGCGTCATGGGTTATTTTGGAGTGTCTATAAAGCCCTCTACAATTCTCGTCTTTAGTATTGCCTTTGGAATTTCTGTAGATGATACCATCCATTTTTTAGCCAAGTACCGTCAAGAGCTCATGGGCAGCCGATGGAGCATCAAAAAGTCTGTCTTTGCAGCACTCAGAGAAACAGGAGTCAGTATGTTTTATACATCCATTGTACTGTTCTTTGGATTTTCAGTTTTTATCACCTCTAGCTTTGGAGGCACGGTTGCCTTAGGGGCTCTTATTTCTGGGACTTTATTGCTGGCCATGATGGCTAATTTACTGTTGCTTCCTGTTCTTCTGCTATCGTTGGAACGCAACATCGCCAATAAAAAAGTTTTAAAAGAACCCCGACTTAAAATCATTCCTGATAAAATCAATTATATTGAAGAAGATTGAACAATGCCTCTAAAGTTCTATATTTGTGATAAGTTATATTGAAAAATGATTGTAAGCACAGTAGCAGAATTATTTTCCTCCGGCAAAAAGCACACTGTTGTCGAAGTTAAAGGTTGGGTAAAATCTTTTAGAGCCAATCGCTTTATTGCCCTAAACGATGGATCAACCTTAAAGCCCCTACAATGTGTTTTAGATTTTGAAACTATGGATGTCGCGCTTCTCAAACGCCTCAGCGTTGGAGCTGCTGTGCACGTAAAAGGGGATCTCGTTGAAAGCCAAGGCAAGGGACAAACATTAGAAATACAAGTTTCCGAAATTATTGTTTTAGGAGAGGCGGATCCAAAGCTAGTTTCCAAAACAATTTTACAACCAAAAAGACACTCCCTTGAATTTTTAAGGGAGCAAGCACACCTTCGTCCACGAACCAATACTTTTGGAGCCGTGATGCGTTTGCGTTCTTCACTCTCGTTCGCTATTCACCAATATTTTCATCAAAACGGCTTTAATTATATGCATGCCCCTATCATTACAGGTAGCGACGCGGAAGGAGCTGGAGAAATGTTTCGGGTGACTACTTTAGACCCTAAAAACCCACCACTTACAGAGTCTGGCGCTGTGGATTACTCAAAAGATTTCTTTGGGAAAGAAACAAATTTAACGGTCTCTGGGCAGCTTGAAGCCGAGACCTATGCAATGGCTTTGGGAAAGGTCTATACTTTCGGTCCCACCTTTAGAGCTGAAAACTCAAACACTTCTAGACATCTTGCTGAATTTTGGATGATTGAACCAGAAGTTGCTTTTATGGACCTTGAGGGAAATATGGATTTAGCAGAAGATTTTTTAAAATCCGTGATTGGCTATATACTTGAGCACAACAGCGAAGACCTGAATTTTTTAGAAGAACGCTTAGAACAAGAAGAAAAAACAAAACCCCAAAACGAACGCAGCCCTATGCGTTTAACTGAAAAATTAAACTTTGTAATTGAAAATAATTTTAAACGAGTCAGTTACACAGAAGCCATTGATATTTTAAGAAATAGCAAGCCCAACAAAAAGAAAAAATTTAAATTCCAAATTGATGAATGGGGGGCTGATTTGCAAAGCGAACACGAGCGCTTCTTGGTAGAAAAACACTTTAAATGCCCTGTGATTTTATTTGATTATCCCGCCAATATCAAAGCCTTTTATATGCGGTTAAATGAGGACGAAAAGACCGTAAGAGCCATGGATATTTTATTCCCAGGAATTGGTGAAATCGTAGGGGGATCTCAGCGAGAAGAAAGGCTTGAAGTCCTCAAGGAAAAAATGGCAACACTCGACATCCCTGAAGAAGAACTTTGGTGGTATCTGGACCTCAGAGCCTTTGGAACCGCGGTGCATTCAGGTTTTGGCTTGGGCTTTGAACGCTTGGTCATGTTTGCTACGGGAATGAATAATATCAGAGATGTGATTCCCTATCCTAGAACACCACAAAATGCAGACTTTTAAAATTCAAAAGGCAGCGCTTAAAAAAATTAAACAATGTTGCGTTTCAATATTCTAGATTGTTTTTTTAAATTTATAAAAAAGCAAACAAGCAATGCTAAAGCAATATTTACAATTTAAGCTTTCACAAAAACTGTCGCCACAACAGATTCAGTTGATGAAGCTAATTCAATTGCCAACCCAAGCGTTTGAAGAGCGGATCAAACAAGAGCTGGAAGAGAATATGGCTTTAGAACGCGGTAAAGAGGGCGAAAGTGAAGACTTTGAAACAGACTATAGAGATGATCATATTCAAGACAATGACCAAATCAATGCAGACGATATCAATGTTGATGATTATCTCAGCGATGATGAAATTCCAGATTATAGATTGCGCGTAAATAATTACAGCGCTGAAGAAGACGACAAGTCTATCCCCTATGCTTCGGGAAGCTCGTTTACTGAACAACTCACAGATCAACTAAACACATTTCCCCTAGAAGAAGAAAATTATTTAATTGCTAAGTTTCTAATTGGAAGTATAGATGACAGCGGGTATATTCGCAGGCCTCTACTAGATTTAACAGACGATTTGGCCTTTACGCAGAATATCTATACAGATGTTGAAACCATCGAACGAGCACTCAAAGTCGTTCAACAACTTGACCCAGCAGGTGTTGGTGCACGAGATCTTCAAGAATGTCTTTTAATTCAATTGAAAAGAAAGCCACAATCCCCAGATACTGAAATGGCTGCACGTATCATTGAAAATGCATTTGAAAAATTTACTAAAAAACATTATTTAAAGCTTCAAAAAAAATTCAATATAAATGAAACACAACTCAAAGATGCGATTCAAGAAATTGAACGCTTAAATCCAAAACCCGGCAGTTCTTTTACAAACAACTTAAGGTCCGTAGAGCACGTGGTGCCAGATTTTACCATTCAAATCGTTGAAGGAGAACTGAACCTCACGCTCAATGCTCGAAACGCTCCAGAACTTCACATTTCAAAATCCTACAATGAAATGCTTTTGGGTTATAAAGCATCAAAAGAAAAATCTAAGGCGCAAAAAGAGGCGGTACAATTTATAAAGCAAAAGCTTGACGCTGCCAAATGGTTTATTGATGCCATTCAACAGCGTCAACAAACACTTTATTTGACTATGAGTGCTATTATGCAATATCAAAAAGCTTATTTTTTATCGGGGGACGAAGAGCAGTTGCGACCAATGATTCTCAAAGACATTGCGGATGAAATTGAAATGGATATCTCTACGGTTTCCAGGGTTGCAAACAGCAAATACGTCAACACCCCCTATGGAACCAAGCTCATCAAAGAATTCTTTAGCGAGTCCATGACCAATGATCAAGGTGAAGAAGTTTCGACTCGGGAAATCAAAAGTATTTTAAAAACCGTCATTGTAGAGGAGGATAAGAAAAAGCCGCTCACGGATGAAAAACTCGCAAAGATATTGAAGGAAAAAGGCTATCCCATTGCGCGAAGAACTGTAGCAAAATACAGAGAACAGCTAGACTTTCCTGTCGCTAGGCTGCGAAAAGAAATTTAAACTATACTTTTTTAATGACATTGGTGACAATACCCCAAATAATAAAGTCATTTTCTGGAGTCACTTTTATAGGCTTGTAATGCTTGTTTTCGGGCTGCAACCAGATCTCATCGTTTACCACTTTAAGGCGTTTAACCGTAAATTCCCCATCCAAAAAACAAACTGCAATTCTATTGTGGGTGGGAGAAAGACTGCGATCGATGACCAAAAGATCATTATCGTTAAGGCCCGCATCTATCATTGATTGGCCGCTTACGCGTGCAAAAAAAGTAGCCTCTTTATTCTTGATTAATTCTGAGTCTAATGACAAGCGCTCTTGTTTAAAATCATCTGCTGGTGAAGGAAATCCCGCTGAGATCCCCGTGTCAAAGTAGATAGCGCCAAAGCTATTACCGGAAGGTTTTGGGATAAAGAATGTTAGTGGTTGTTTTGACATTTAACAGTAATTATATCGTTTAAATTAGTGGTGTACTGTGGCGATAAATGCAGCTGTCGCATTTTCCAGGTGCGGCTTAAATCTTGATTGGCTAATTTTAATTTAGGAGCGCCATATTTGTTATTGATACGGTCCATGGCAGACATTAAGGGTTGGTGTCGGACATCCTCGTGATGAAATAGCTGCATTTGGCGGTTGTAAGTCGGGACAATCCCTGTTAAGATAACCCCTACTTTCTTATAATGGATGTCCTTTTTATAAAGAGAAGTAATGGCTTTGACGGCACAAGAGCTGAGAACCAAGCTCGAGTTTGTTGGGAATGGAATGCTGACCATCCTGCTAGCGCGATACTGTGGCTGCTGCGTTTTAAAGCGATCGCTTCGCAAAAATACAACTAACATATGGCAACTTGAGTTTTGACGCCGGAGTTTTTCAGCACAACTGCTAGCAAATGTTGAAATACGCTCTTTTAAATCAGACAGTTCTGTGAGTGTTGTTTCAAAACTTCGGGTGGTGGCAATGGCGCGTTTATTTTTAATTTTTTCCATCTCTATTTTAGGGATGCCTTCAAGATCCTTTTTAAGCCTCCACTGGGTAATGGAAAACGATTGACGCACCCAAAGATCCGGTAGTTGGGTGAAATCATAGGCGGTTTTACACTGTTTTTCTGCCAAGCGCTTATGAAGGGCGTAGCCGATGCCCCAAACCTTTTCAATAGGGGTCCACTTCAGTGCTTTAAGACGCTTTACTTCCGTATCAATAACATAAACGCCAGCTGTTTCTTCTGGAAATTTCCGAGCGATTTTATTGGCTAATTTGGAAAGGGCTTTCGTAGGGGCAATACCCACGCAAGTTGGAATACCGGTCCATTTTAAAATCCGCTCTCGAATAAGTTGCCCATAAGACTCCATATTGTAATTCTCAAAACCCTTGAACTCTAAAAAAGCCTCATCAATGCTGTAAACCTCAACATCAGGTGTAAATTGTTCTAAAATTCGCATGACACGATTGCTCATATCACCATACAACGGATAATTTGAAGAAAAGACCTTTACCTTGTACTGCTTAAAAAAAGATTTGTATTTGAACGCTGGCGCACCCATGGGAAGTCCCAAAGCTTTGGCTTCATCGCTGCGTGCAATAACACAGCCATCATTGTTGGACAAAACAGCCAGCGGTTTGCCTTGCAAGCTAGGATTAAAAACTCGCTCACAAGATGCATAAAAATTATTACAATCGACCAACGCAAACATGATCTAAAGGTACTTTATTTCTGTTTTTTTTTAGTACAAATTGTAATTTATTTTAACTCAAAAAACAATTTTAAAAGGTACTTTTTAACATAATTAATGTGAGTTTTGTAGGCTGACGTTCTTGGATTTATATAACTTTGGGGAACAGATAAAAATTGCATTAAAATGAAAATAAAATTTAACCCATTAATCCTTTTAATATTTTTGGCAACGCAGTATGGCCAGGGACAAGCAGTTCAGCCCTTGGACTCCATCGTCATAAAATCTTCGAGAATTGATTTGCCTTTTAAAGAAAATTCAAGAACCCTGAAGATCATTACCTCTGAGATCATTGAAGAGAGTCCAGCTACAAACTTGGCAGAGCTGTTACAACAAGAGGCGGGCATCGATATCCGGCGCCAAGGTATCTATGGCATGCAATCCGATTTATATATTCGAGGAGGGGGGTTCGATCAAACCCTTTTACTGGTTGACGGGATTAAAGTTGAGGATCCACAAACGGGTCATCACACATTAAATATCGCATTGCCTTTAGAAATTATCAAACGCATTGAAATTATCAAAGGGCCTGCAGCAAGAATTTTTGGACAAAATGCTTTTACGGGTGCCATTAATATCGTGACAAAATCAAAAGAATCTGTAAAAAATAACATCGGCTTTCAATTGGGGTCTTTCAACCAACAACACGCCGCGGTAACCTTGGGCACGCAATTGAAATCTGCCGATCTTATAGGCCATACTTCAGTTAACAGCTCCGAAGGATATCGTTACAATACGGATTTTAACAATCAAAATTTCTTTGTTAAAAGCAGCTTCAAAACAAAGTCTAACCCCATAGATGTAATGGCTACATTTTCAGAACGAAAATTTGGCGGGAATCAATTTTACGCCATTGACGCCAAAGAGCAGTATGAAGAAACGCAAAGCAGTCTGGTTGGAGTTTCAACAACCCTAATTCAGGGCGCTTTAAAAATCAGTCCGCAGCTATATTGGAAGCGCAACCAAGACCTATATCTTTACATTCGAAACAACCCATCTGCTTATAGAAATTTACATATTTCCAATAAAATAGGTGGACAAATCAATGCCGCTTATAACTCAAATTTGGGCGTAACAGGCGTAGGGATTGATCTGGCTAAAGTGGAGATGGAAAGCAATCGATTGGGGAATCGAAACCGCTGGATGGGGACCTTGTTTATAGAGCATCGCTTTTCCCTTTTAGACAATGCGCTCGACATAACACCAGGTGTATCTGTTGGTTATTTTTCAGACTTTGATACCAGTGCTTTTCCTGGGATTGACATTGGTTACAGCATTAATGAAAACTTAAGAGTCTATGCTAATGCAGGTTACACCTATCGCACACCAACCTACAACGATCTTTACTATCTTGGCAATAGTGACGAAGGAAATGAGAACTTAGTGCCAGAAGAAGCATTTTCTGAGGAACTTGGTTTTAAATATTTTGGCGAAAACATAAGTGCGACAATTGCTTTTTTCAATAGAGACTCTGATAACTTGATTGATTATACAAAAGATAACGAGGCCGATAAATGGCAGTCTAATAACCTAAAAAGTTTAAATACAAAAGGCCTAGAATTTCAGTTTTCGAAGCCTTTCAAATTAGGATCCTACAACCAAAATTTTAATCTTGGATATACTTTCTTAAATGAGGATTTAAAAGCCGTACGTGCTAACTTTTCAAAATATATTATAAATTCCTTAAATCACCACCTTACAGCAATGCTAAAAACACAATTTACAAAAAACTTAACCCACAGTTTTGTCTGTAAATTTGCTGAAAGAGCCACAGGTGAAAGCTATAATGTATTAGATGCGCAGCTAAAACTTGTTTTGAGTGGACTGGAAATATCTTTGATAGGAAATAATATTTTCAATACTTCTTATATAGAAACCGGAATCGTTCCCATGCCAAAAGGAAATGTCTTGTTTGGCCTGCACGGGTATTTCTAAGTAGTTCTATAACTAAAACAACTGGTTGACTTTGTCATACACCTTATGAGACTCCCATCCTCGGTAAATAAGGTAGTCTGCTAATTTTTTCTTTTTTGCAATCAACGATGTCCCAGTTAGAGAGGCTGCTTTTTTGTTGGCTAAGTTTTCAAAAGTGGTATTGTAATCTACTTCTGAAATTTGTTTTAAGGCCTTATTTAATAGGTAGGGCGAAATATTTCGTTGTTTAAGTTCCGATGTCAACCGGCGTTTACCCCATTTTTTAATCTTAAATTTACCACGAACAAAAGCCATGGTAAAACGCTCTTCATTTAAATAATTGCCTTGAATAAGGGCCATAATAATTTGATCGGCGGCTTGGGGTATCATCCGCATTTCTTTTAGTTTTTGTTCGACTTCTTTGTGGCAGCGGTCCTGGTAACTGCAATATTTTTGAAGTTTAGTTAAGGCTTCTTCGACGGTATACGACTTCTTTGGATTGTATTTCATTTTTGGTATCTAATGGCAAAGATTAAATTGGTGCCTGGACCACTAATGCCAGAGGCAAAAGCCCGGTAACCTTGGTTTGAAATATTCTCAATTGACCCAACAAAAGAAAGACTGTTGGTCAATTGATATTTTGTTCTTAGATTGACAGTCGCCCATGAGGGTGCATAGGGTTTGCCATTAGCATCAAGTGCAAATAAATGACTTGAAAGTTCTTCTGAGATGTCCTTAAAAGTCAAGCTACCGCTGTAATTTAAAAACCCATCAATTGTAATTTTTTTGTGTTTCCAGATCATGTGTAAGTTCCCAAAAGCTGGGGCAACATGCCGTACCGCTACCGCTTCATTTTGAAGGTTTTGTTGACGTCCTTTTGTGAGGGTAAACTGGGAATTGAGCTCCAAAGCATTTGACAATCGCAACTTCAAACCCGCTTCTAAGCCATAAATTCTAGCCTCAGAAGTATTTTGGACAGCTTGTACAACACTCATCTCCCCGTCATAATTTATTTCGGAGACGCCATTAATGACATACAAATCTCTCCTCATGGCATTGTCCAAATAGGTATAATAAGCAGAAAGATCTAGAAGGACAGAGTCATTTAGATTCATGACAAGTCCCAATTCTGCTCCGTAAGCATATTCTGGTTTAAGCTGATGGTTTGGGACCACTACACTTCCTGGTTCAGAATCGAAAACCTTACCTATATCATCTATATTGGGAGCCCTAAAAGCGGTGGTAGCATTGAGTTTCCATAGCAAAGTTTTGCTCTTTTGCCAGCTGAGTCCCGCAGTCCCTGTGAGCGCGCTGGTTTGGAGGTTGAAGTCTGTAAACGACCAATCGTAAAATTCGCTGTTAGGAGATAAATCTGCACCAATAGTAATGACGTTGTAGCGAAAACCCGATTGAAAAGTCAGTGATGGGGATGGTTTGTATTTAAAACTTAGGTAGCTCGCCAAACTCGTCCATTCTGCTCCGTCAGGATAACGAGACGCAATTTGTTGAAAGGTGTTGGTTTCGATGTCTTCTGAGGACGCTACAGAGCCAATTTTATTATAAATGAATTCGGTACCATAGGAAAGGTTAGCGACATCGGACAGCGATTTGTCTAAATCTATATTCAACGACAGCGCGTTGACCTTTTCGGTTCTGGTTTTCCGCTGAACGGCTGCAAATTTTCGACTGATGCGACTTTCTTGAAAATTTTGATAAGCCATACCGACCTTTAATTTGTCATAGAATTTAAAACGGCTGCTAAGCTTTGTCAATTGAAGGTTGGTTAAAAGCCATTTTTGAGGCCCATAATTCCATTCAGAAAATTTTAATAAATTGTTGTTGGACTGCAAAAGCGTCAAGCGGTCATATCTGGGAATATCAGATGTAGTGGCATAATGGATTCCCAAATCGAGTGTGAGGTTTGGATTTGGTCTGTGTAGTATCTTCTGAGCCAGATGAAATTGATTGAAATTTGTAAACTTTTGCAGACGAGGGTCGTGATTGGCAAGAAGAATGTCTTGTCCGTTGAGCTGCCCCGCATAAAAAGGGGTAAGATAAGTTTCGTTTCTGGTACGTCCCATCCTTAAATCTCCAAAATCTGAGAAGCTCATGCTGCTGTGAAAAGCCCATTTTTTAAAACCAGTATTGATTCCTAATTGAACTGTTTTTTCATTATTTGCTGAAGAATAACGCAAGTTACTTTTGGTAGAAATTTGAGCTGGCTGAGATTTAGACAGTTCGGGAACCGTGGTGTAAAAATTCATCACACCACCAATCGCATCACTGCCATAAATAACAGATCCAGCACCTAATATGACCTCTGTTTTTTGAACATTAAAAGGATTGATAGAAATTACATTTTGAACATTTCCACTTCTGAAAATTGCATTGTTTAAACGCACCCCATCAACGGTTATTAAAACACGATTTGTTGAAAAACCTCTGATCATAGGACTGCCACCTCCCATTTGACTTTTTTGAACAAAAACACGGCCCGAACTGGCCAATAAGTCTGCGGAGGTCTGGGGATTTGCGTTTTCAATGGCTTGCACATCAAGGCTGATAATTTTTTGAGGAACCTCTTTCTTATTTTGTTCAAATTTTGAAGCTGAAATTACAATTTCATTTAAATTGGTAGACTTTGGTGTGAGAAAAATCGTATCACTCAACTTGGATTTTAACTGGGACTCTCGGTGGTAAAGAATGTGCTGAAAGTAAATCCGTTCAAAACTTTGGAAGCGAATCACAGACACTTCTCCATCAAAATTTGAGATATTTGTTTTGGTTTTAATCAGATTATATACGACCGCACCAGTGATAGGTTCTGAGTTCGTTTCATCGACAATAACTATTTTTTGGGCCGCTAAAGTCCACACAAAAAAGCCTAAAAAGCAACTGTAAAAATATTTCATTCTTAGTTTAATACCTGATTCAAAATAGGAAGAGATTTAGGGGACTTGAAGCCCTGTAAATGTAATTTAAAGTACTGTAAAATCATGTTTAATAACAGGCGCTTTTCGGCGTCTTGCATTGTATTTTCTTTATTATTATCAAATTTCATTCCTAAAACTGAATTGAATAAAATTAATTTGGTCCCAGAAATACAATAGCGGCCACTGTTTTGTTCTTGGTATTTCCCTGCTTCTAAATTAAAATAAGGCGCCTTGGCATTTGTCATCTCTGGATAGACCCCTATATATTTTGTCAGACCCATCAAAAATTGGTGGTGAAAAATACGGCTCTTATCAACAGTATCAAACCACAAGAGAGCTGTTTCTATATAGGTATAAAGCCCTTCATTCGGTTCCTCTTCCTTGAGTGTAGAATTTAAAATC
>JAYYCW010000031.1:0-20900 GCA_036161535.1 Bacteroidota bacterium
GCATTTTGCTGCAACTTCAATTGGTCAGGCGGGGGTTGATTTTGATACATTACGTAAAGTAAAATGGCGCCAATAAGTGAGAAACCAACAAGAGTATTAAAATCAAATTTTTTTTCTTCCATATCTAAAAACGAGGGATTAACGAGCCCTAAATTAAGTATAATTTTTTATTTTGATGTTTGGTACTTTAAGGCTGCTTTTACAAATGCTGTAAACAAGGGATGTGGGTTAGCAACAGTGCTCTTGTATTCGGGATGGTATTGTACACCTATAAACCAGGGGTGGTCAGGGATTTCAATAATTTCAACCAATGCAGTCTCAGGGTTGACTCCAGTGGCAATCATTCCTTTGGATTCAATTTGAGCCTTGTAAGTTTCATTAAATTCATAGCGGTGTCTGTGTCGCTCGCTAATTGTTTTTTCTTTGTATATGGAATGAACGACAGAACCCCCTAAGAGAGAACAGTCCCACGCCCCCAAACGCATTGTACCCCCTTTATTTTGAACATGTTTTTGATCTTCCATCAAATCAATAACCGGATGTGGGGTCTCGGTATCCATTTCAGAGGAATTGGCAGCGGTTAAGCCTACAACATTTCTTGAAAATTCAATGACTGCCATTTGCATGCCCAGACAAATTCCGAAAAAGGGAATCTTACATTCACGTACAAAGCGAATGGCCTCAATCTTACCTTCAATCCCCCTTTCACCGAAGCCAGGTGCAACAAGGATTCCATCCAATCCGGAAAGTAGTTCTTTGGCGCTCGAAGCTTCTAAGTGTTCTGAATGAATGGATTTGACTTTGACTTTGACTTCATTGGCAGCACCGGCGTGAATAAAAGCCTCTAAAATTGATTTATAAGAATCTTGAAGTTCGACATATTTTCCAATCAAACCGATATTGACTTCGTCTACTGGATTTTTGTGTTTTTCCAGAAAAGTATTCCATGAATTTAAATCTGGGTCATGACGCTCTAGTTGCAACTGGTCCAAGACAACTTTATCCAAACCCTCTTTAAGGATTAAATTTGGCACGTCATAAATGGTCGATGCATCTATAGATTGAATCACACAATTTTCTTTTACATTACAGAATTGTGCTAATTTAGATCTTATAGAGCTACCAAGTTGATGTTCAGTTCGACAGACCAAGATGTCCGCCTGAACACCACTTTCCATCAAAGTTTTCACGCTGTGCTGGGTCGGTTTGGTTTTCAATTCACCAGCAGCAGATAAATAGGGTATCAATGTCAGGTGAATTACCAAGGCGTTGTGGTTGCCCATTTCCCATTTCAATTGGCGAACAGATTCTATGTAAGGTAATGATTCTATATCGCCAACAGTACCCCCAATTTCTGTGACCACAATATCGTAATAGCCATCTTTGGAACCCAATGATTTGATTCGTGCTTTGATTTCATCAGTAATATGTGGAATGACCTGGACTGTTTTACCCAAAAACTCGCCTCGGCGTTCTTTTTCAATTACACTCTGGTATATACGACCCGTTGTTATGTTATTAGCTTGTGAAGTAGGAACATTTAAAAAGCGTTCATAATGCCCCAAATCTAAATCTGTTTCTGCCCCATCGTCTGTAACATAACACTCCCCGTGTTCATATGGATTTAAGGTGCCTGGATCTATGTTTATGTAGGGATCTAATTTTTGGATGGTCACTCGATAGCCTTGTGCTTGAAGAAGTTTTGCTAGGGAGGCAGCTATAATCCCTTTTCCTAAGGATGAAGTCACACCGCCGGTGACGAAGATATATTTGGTATTTGACCGAGTCATTATGCGCTTTTAAACGCAAACAAATTTACAAATAACTATTCAAACGCAGCCAATAAACATCAGGAGTTTATGAACAATAAAAAAATAACTGAATTTAAACCAAACTGGTCATTTTACTGATATCAATTCCACATCGAAAATCAGGTTTGCATTTGGAGGAATGACCCCACCAGCCCCGCGACTTCCGTAAGCGAGATGACTGGGAATTACAAAACGTGCTTTATCGCCAACTTTTAAAAGTGCAACCCCTTCATCCCAACCTCGAATGACTTGTCCCATACCCAAACTGAATTCGATGGGTTGATTTCGCTTATATGAAGAATCGAAAACAGTTCCATCACTCAATTGCCCTTTGTAATGAACTGAAACGGTTTTATTTTTTTGTGCTTTTTCACCGTCTCCTTTTTGTAAGATCTTATAGCGCAAACCACTAGATGTTTTCGCGAAGCCTGCCCCAAGGCTTTCCAGTTCAACTTCATTGGCTACTTTTTCTTCTGCCAGGCGTTTGTCTCTTGTCTCTTGAAAACTTCTGAAAGCTTCAATCGCATTAAATGCCATCGCATTATCTCCTTCCGCGATGATTTCAATTTTCTCTAAAGTGTCTCCTTGAACAATGCTGTCAACAACAGATTGACCATCAATAGTTTTGCCAAAAACAGTGTGTTTACCATCCAACCACGGCGTTGGAATATGGGTGATAAAAAATTGACTGCCATTGGTACCTGGACCCGCATTGGCCATTGACAGTATTCCCGCTGCGTCGTGTCTTAGGTCAGGATGAAATTCATCGTCAAATTGGTATCCAGGATTTCCAGTTCCTGTTCCTTGGGGACAACCTCCCTGAATCATAAAATCTGGAATGACTCTGTGAAACTTAAGACCGTCGTAATATGGGTCTCCTTGTTCTTTTATTGAATTTTCTAAATCTCCTTGGGCCAAGGCTACAAAATTACCCACTGTGCCTGGTGTTTTAGTATATTCTAATGAAACTGTGATAGTACCTTTTGAAGTAAAAAATTTAGCGTAAAGTCCTTTTTCCATTTGATAAAATTTTTGAAGCACAAATGTAAGGATGATTTATAAAAAAAAAAGGCTGCAACCTATTAAATTTGAAATTAATTGGCGACTTCACTCATAAACTTAATGCGATAAAGTCTCAATTCTTCGTCATCATAGTCGCCGTCAAACTCCTCAATTGCAAGTTCGATGTCATCTGACTCAGATTCCATAAAGTAATCACGCATTTCCTCTTGCTGATCTTCATCAAAGATTTCATCAATCCAATAATTAATATCAAGCTTTGTTCCTGAAAATACAATGGATTCCAATTCTTTTATAAAGTCTGGCATATCCATGCCTTTTGCATCCGCAATATCATTTAAAGGAAGTTTGCGATCAACACTTTGTATAATAAAAAGTTTTAGTGAAGAATTGGATCCTGTTTATTTTATGATCAAATCATCGACTCTAAGAATGTTGTTATCGTTTACATACTGTTTTATCAAGACAATAAAATCACGGCCATAGCGATTGGCCTTGCCCTCTCCTACGCCATGAATATTTTGCAATTCTTCAATACTTATGGGGTATTTCAATGCCATATCTTCAATGGAGGTATCTTGAAAAATAGCAAAAGGAGGTACCTCTAATTTTTTGGCATTTGATTTTCGCAAATTTTTAAGCATCCGTATCAAGGTTTGATCGGCTTCAGATTTTGGAGCTGTGTAAGTAGAGTGTATTTCTGACAATTTATAACTGTGGTCTTCAGTCATCGAAAAAGAGGACGGAGATTCCAAAAAATCGCTCCCCAGTTTGGTCATTTTTACGACCCCGTAAGATTCAATCTCTTTGCGAATATAGCCTGCGACCAAAGCCTGACGCAACAAAGCCGTCCAGTACGCAGCAGAGCTGTGTTTGCCATCTCCAAAGAAAGGTTGTAAATCAGTTTTATGAGACCTAATCAATGCATTTTCTTCTCCTGTAATAACTTTTACTAGGTCTTTAATCTTATATTTTTGATTTGTAAGCCTAACTATTTTGAGAAGGATTTTGAGATCCTCACTGGCTTCTTTTTGTGGTTTTGGATTGCGAACATTGTCGTCCATATCCCCACCTGGACCTGTATCATTGTCAAAGTCCTCTCCAAAATAATGTAAAATAAATTTTCTTCTCGAGATGGAGGTTTCAGCCAAAGCCACAACTTCCTGCAAAAGTGCAAATCCAATCTCTTGTTCTGCTACGGGCTTTCCAGACATAAATTTCTCCAATTTTTCGATGTCTTTATATGCGTAATAAGCCAAACAATGACCCTCACCGCCATCCCGACCAGCACGACCTGTTTCTTGGTAGTAACTTTCAATACTTTTTGGAATATCGTGATGGATAACAAAACGAACATCAGGCTTGTCTATCCCCATTCCAAAAGCAATAGTAGCAACCACCACATCGATATCTTCCATTAAAAACATATCCTGGTGCTGAGAACGTGTTTTGGAATCCAGACCAGCGTGATATGGAACTGCTTTGACCCCATTGACCTGAAGAATTTGCGCCAATTCTTCTACACGCTTGCGGCTCAGGCAATAAATAATTCCTGATTTTCCCTCATTTTTTTTCACAAAACGAATGATGTCATTGTCTACCTGACTCGTTTTGGGTAAAATCTCATAATATAAATTAGGCCTGTTAAAAGACGACTTGAATGTGTTGGCATTTGGCATGCCTAAATTTTTAAGAATATCGTCTTGAACCTTAGGAGTGGCAGTCGCTGTCAAACCAATGATTGGAATGCCATCGCCAATTTGAGAAATTATTTTTTTTAAGTTCCTGTATTCTGGTCTAAAATCGTGACCCCACTCGCTAATACAATGGGCTTCGTCTACAGCCATAAAAGAAATCAATTGTTCCTTAAGAAATTCAATATTTTCGAGTTTTGCAAGCGATTCGGGAGCTACATATAAAAGTTTTGTAATGCCATTGATGATATCAAATTTAACTTGTTTGATTTCGGTTTTATTCAATGAGGAATTTAAAACATGAGCAATGCCGTCTTTTTCAGAAACACCGCGAATGGCATCAACTTGATTTTTCATTAATGCAATGAGCGGAGACACGACAATGGCGGTTCCATCTTGCATAAGTGCTGGCAATTGGTAACACAAAGACTTTCCGCCTCCAGTGGGCATGATTGCAAAGGTGTTTTTTTTGGAAAGTATGCTGAGTATGACAGATTCTTGAAGCCCTTTAAACCCATCAAATCCAAAATAAAGTTTTAGTGCTTTGTGTAAATTTCCAAAAGAAGTTCCCATTGAATATTATAGTCTCTGTTGCCTTAAATAAATTTAACAGCTGATTATGTAAAAACAAAATAAATTAAAATATAACACTAATTTTTCGTTTTTTTGTAATACAATTCTAAGATAAGTATATTTACTAGTGTACACAATTAATTATGAAAGAATTAAAAACAAAAACTACAATCCAAAATTCTGCCAAAAAAGCAATAATTGAACAGAGTGAAGCCCTGAAAAAAATTGCTGCATATATCGATGCTTCTTTTGATTATGCCGTGGAACTCATCCTCAATTCAAAAGGCCGGGTGGTAATTACTGGTGTCGGTAAAAGTGCTATTATTGCCAACAAAATTGTAGCTACATTTAATTCTACTGGTACGCCTTCAATTTTTATGCATGCCAATGACGCAATCCACGGTGACTTGGGAGTTATTCAAAAAAAGGATGTCGTAATTTGTATTTCAAAAAGTGGAAATACACCTGAGATAGAAGTTTTATTACCTCTTTTCAATCAATTAAGCAATCCACTTATTGCCATTACTGGAAATCCAAACTCTAAGCTTGGAAAACATGCAGATTGCGTTCTAAACTCTAATGTAGAAAAAGAGGTGTGTCCTAACAATCTGGCGCCCACAACTAGTACAACCACCCAGCTTGTGCTTGGAGATGCTCTTGCAGTTTGCCTGCTTGAAATTCGCGGTTTTTCTAAAGATGATTTTGCTAAATTTCACCCCGGAGGAATTCTAGGTAAAAAGTTATTCTTGACCGTGAAAGAGTTCTCTGAAAAAAATAAAAAACCACAAGTGCAAGCAACTTCGTCAGTCAAGGAGGTAATCATGGAAATCACTCGAAATCGCGTGGGTGCTACAGCAGTTGTTGAAAATGATGCTATTGTGGGGATCATCACTGATGGTGACTTAAGGAGAATGCTTTCCAAAACAAATGATTTTTTAAATTTAAGTGCCGCTGATATCATGTCTAAAAATCCCAAAACCATACAGTACAATACCATGGCGGTAAAGGCCTTAAAATTAATGGAATCCAAAGAAATTTCTCAACTGCTTTTGGTAAAGAAAAATAAATATGTCGGAGTGATTCACATACACGACTTAATTTCAGAGGGGATAATATAGTTATGACACAAGAAAAAGAAATGTCTTTTATAGACCATCTTGAAGAGTTGAGATGGCACATCATTCGGGCTACTTTGGCGGTAGTCGCTGCAGCTTTGATCGCATTTTTGGGCAAGAGTTTCTTATTTGACATTCTTATTTTTGGACCTACAAAGCCTGATTTTTTTACTTATGACTTGCTTTGTAGAGCTTCAAGTTTGTTGGGGTTTGACAGTTTCTGTGACACCAACTTTCAATTCGAAATTCAAAGCAGAACTATGGCAGGGCAATTTTCAGCTCATATTTGGACCTCCATTACTTTTGGTTTTGTAATTGCTTTTCCTTATGCGCTTTATGAATTTTGGAAGTTTATCAGTCCGGGGTTATATTTAAACGAAAGAAAAAATTCTAGGGGATTTATATTAATTTCCTCACTGCTTTTTTTTCTTGGGGTATTATTTGGCTATTACATTGTCTGTCCATTGTCTATAAATTTTCTGGGGACATACAGCGTTGCAAATCAAGTTCACAATGATTTTGATCTCAACTCTTATATTGCGTTGGTCAGAGCCTCTGTCTTGGCCTCTGGTCTAATTTTTGAGTTACCAATCATTATTTATTATTTGACAAAAGTTGAATTGGTAACTCCAGAATTTCTAAAAAGGAATAGAAAATATGCCCTTGTCATTGTGCTTATTATTTCAGCCATTATTACACCTCCAGATGTTGCGAGTCAGATCATCGTAGCCATACCGGTAATTATTTTATACCAAGTTAGTATTTTTATTTCTAGAGTTGTTTTGAAACGACAGCAAAGAAAGTCCTAATTCCAAGCCTACCACTCTACACAAATTAATTATATTTAACATAGAAAAAGTAGCAGATGAAATTAAGTGTTCAGAATTTAATGAAATCTTACAGCGGGAGAAAGGTCGTAAAAGATGTTTCTTTTGAAGTTGAGCAAGGAGAAATTGTAGGGCTTTTAGGCCCAAACGGTGCTGGCAAAACAACATCTTTTTACATGACCGTTGGATTGATCAAGCCAAACGGCGGAACTATTTTTTTAGACGGTCAAGATATCACAAATTATCCAATGTATAAACGAGCGCAAAGCGGTATTGGATATTTAGCACAAGAGGCCTCTGTTTTTAGAAAATTGTCCATTGAAGATAATATCCTGAGCGTATTGCAAATGACCAAACTTTCAAAAAAGGAACAGCATCAAAAGGTAGAATCACTCATTGAAGAATTTGGTTTGGGCCATATAAGAAAAAATAGAGGAGATTTACTTTCGGGTGGGGAACGCAGGCGCACTGAGATTGCCAGAGCCTTGGCAACAGATCCAAGTTTTATTCTTCTCGATGAACCCTTTGCTGGTGTAGACCCAGTTGCAGTAGAAGACATCCAACGCATTGTGGCGCGTTTGACCCAAAAAAATATTGGAATACTAATCACCGATCACAACGTACAAGAAACACTGGCCATTACTGACCGCACTTATTTAATGTTTGAAGGAAGCATTCTAAAAGCCGGAAAACCTGAAATGCTGGCCAGTGACGAAATGGTGCGAAAAGTATATCTAGGACAAAATTTTGAACTTCGAAAAAAGAAATTGGAATTTTAAGAGTCTTTAGCTGCTTTTTCTTGTGCTTTCATTATTTTTTTTTGGTAGCGGCCTTGCACGACATCAATGAGTACCAAAACGCTGATGATAAAGTAAAATGTAGTTTTACTCATAGGTACAATCACCTCATCAAATATTTTTAAATGTGCGAGATGTCCACCTTCCGTCAAAAGCATAATACCCACAATAAACAAAATAAACAAGCCCAACACTTCATACATTCGATTTTTTGTTAAAAAAGCTGTGACTTTTTCTGCCAACCAAATCATCAATCCACCTCCTATAATTATGGCCAGTGCCATCACCCAAAAAACATCTGTAAGCGCCATGGCGCTTAAAATGGAATCGAACGAAAAAACAACATTCATCACCACAATCATACTCACTACTTTTTTGACCGAACTCTCAGAAGTTGAATCGCTGAGTGAAAAATTTTTAAAGCTTAGCATATGCCAGATTTCTTTCATCGCTGTAAAAAGAATAAAAACGCCGCCTCCCAAAACAATTATGCTGTGGATATTGAACTGGCCTTCCAATTGGCCTTCAAAGGGAATGTATATAATAGGTTCTTGAAAATACCCTATGAGCTTAACCAAAACAAACAGCAATACAATTCTAAAAATGATGGCTAGACTGATGCCTATCTTGCGTACAAAAGACTGGCGTTTCAAGGGTGCTTTTTTACTTTCTAGTGATATATACAATAGGTTGTCAAAACCAAGAACAGCCTGGAGCATTACAAGCATAATTAAGGTCAGAAAATTTTCAAACATCCTTAGGGGGTCTAATAAGTGAGATTGATATATAGAAAAATATACTAAGAAGAATACCGAGGTATTTAAAAAAACACAAAACAACAAACGACAAAACCAGAAAAATAAATTTCTCAATATTGTCATGAAAATGTAAAGACTTAAACTTCAAAGTCATAAGTTTTAGGGGGGCATTTAATAAAAATGTGCTTAAAATTGTAAGCCCAAATAAAAACCACGGATTCAAAATAAATTTGGCGTAGATAATTTGACTTGGGTGGTTTAAAATCAAAGGCAAACTCAAGATTAAAATTGCATTGGCTGGTGTGGGTAATCCCTTAAAGTGATTAATGTGAGTCTTTGAAATATTAAAATGAGCCAAACGATAGGCTGAAGCAATTGTAACCAATAATCCAAAATAGGGTAATAAATTTTCAAAATTCCAAGATTCGTTCAATGCCTCATGCAGGAGCTGATACATCACCAGCCCTGGAACCAAACCACTAGTGACCATATCAGCCAAGGAGTCTAACTGAAGACCAAGAGCGCTTTCAACATTTAATTTTCGGGCTAAAAAGCCATCAAAAAAATCAAAAAATATACCCAAAAATACGAACCAAGCGGCCACAGATAATTCATTTTGAAGCGAGTATATGACTGCGATGCAACCGGACAACAAGTTGAGTAATGTAAGAAGGTTAGGCATGAAAGCTTTCAAAAGAATAAAATTTATTTAGTAAAAATAATAAACTATTTTTGTTTGCAACAAATTAACAACAATAACTCTTAAGAAATAGAGTTTATAAACCACACAACAATCTTGTAATTTGAATACTAAATATTGTTTTTTAAGTATCCTCAGCTTTCTTTTCACGGCTTCATTGACAATAAATGCTCAGAACACACGCAATTATTCCAATGAATTTATGAATATTGGAGTGGATGCGGCAGCCTTGGGTATGAGCGGCGCCGTAACTGCGACCACCAATGATGTAAATTCAGGATATTGGAATCCTGCAGGATTGGTTAATTTACAAGACAATCAACTGTCTTTGATGCACTCTAGTTACTTTGCCAACATTGCCAACTACAACTATGCTGCTTTTGCAATGCCTTTAGATGATCGAAGTGCTGTTGGTATATCCATGATCCGTTTTGGTGTGGATGACATTCTAGATACCACCCAACTTATCGATCAACAAGGCAATATCAATTACGACCGCATTAACTTATTTTCTGCAGTTGATTATGGCATTACTTTATCTTATGCGCGTAAAGTGCCGATATATGGACTCAATTATGGGGTCAATGCCAAAATTATCAGACGTATTATTGGAGATTTTGCAACTTCTTGGGGCTTTGGATTGGACGTTGGAATTCAATTTGATCACAAAAATTGGAAATTTGGATTGATGGCACGTGACATTACCACTACCTTCAACGCTTGGTCTTTTGACGATGATCGATTACAGGACATTCAAAATGCCATTACTGGTCAAAATCAAGAAGAACCAGAAGCCACAGAAATCACCCTTCCAAAACTTCAACTGGGAATCGCAAAAACATTTGTATTTAATTATGATTATGCCTTAAAAGTTGAAATGGATTTAATTGCGCGTTTTGAACAAAACAATGATCTTGTAGCAACTTCATTTGTTAGTATCAATCCAGCCTTGGGGTTTGAACTTGGCTATACAGATTTGGTATATTTGAGAGGTGGCGTTGGAAATTTTCAGAACGAAATACAGTTTGACAACTCTGAGACATTAACTTTTCAACCAAATTTAGGTATTGGATTTAAATACAGTGGAATTGCTATTGATTATGCCATTACAGATATTGGAGATCAAAGTGTTGCTTTGTATTCCAATGTTTTTTCACTAAAAGTTGACCTAGAAATTTTTATAAGGTGATGCGCTTAAAAATAATTTTAATAGTTCTCATTTATGGCCTTTTGCAATCAAATTTAGAGGCTCAAGTTCAATTGTCCGCTGATTGCGAAGTCAGTGTGCTCACAATCGGTCCAGGCCAAGCGCTTAATGATGCTTTTGGGCACAGCGCCATTAGAATTCGCGATATGGGCCAAAACATCGATCTTGTTTTTGATTATGGCCGCTATGATTTTGAAGCTGATGGGTTTTATTACAAATTTGTAAAAGGAAACTTAGATTATGAAATTGGTTGGACTCATTACAAACCCTTTATAGCAAGGTACGAAGGTCTGAAAAGGCGGGTAACAGCACAAATTATCAACTTATCTAAGGCCGAAAAACAACAGTTGTTCCAAAGATTACTAATAGCGATAAAACCTCAGAATAAAACCTATTCTTATGACTTCCTTTACAACAATTGTGCGACCAAAATAAAAGATGATTTGGTGGCCATTGTAAACGATTCGATTCAATTTCTACCATACAAAAACTACAGATCGATGACTTTTAGGGAACTTATTCGTTCTCATGTCCCCCAGAACTCTTGGGGTGGTTTTGGTATTGACCTAGCGCTTGGTTCTAAAATTGATCAATTGGCGAGAGTTGATCAACAGCTTTTTCTACCAAAGTACCTAGAAAATATTATTGGGCATTCAAAATACAAAACAAGCTCAGAAAAACTGGTAAGTAAAACTCTAATTTTAAGTGATATACAGTCCTCAACTGCCATCTCATTTTGGTGGAGTCCTTTGTGTGTTTTCAGCTTTTTGTCTTTTTTTATCATCGGCTTCAGCCTTAGAGATTGGAAAGCAAAATCTAGGAGTAAATTTATTGACTTCTTTATATTTTTGAGTACTGGTATTCTTGGCGCTTTAATTTTCTTTTTGTGGTTTGGAACTTCACATTCAGATACGGCTAATAATTATAACTTTTTATGGGCATTTGCCTTTAATTTACTGCTGATACCAACACTATTTAAAAACAAAGTAAAAAAGCGTTTTACCGCTTACTTAAAGTTTCTTGTAATGCTGCTATTGCTAATGCTTTTACACAGCTTTACCGCTGTTCAATCTTTTAATTACACATTGATTCCGTTGTGGGTGGCATTGATTGGAAGATATTTTTATTTGATTCAATGGTCAAAAAGACATTCGATTTAAGAACTAGGCTTGATTTTAGAACAAGATTTTTCAATAAATATAGACCGTAGAATCAGTCTATAAATTTTAAGAGAGAAATAACTTTATTTTTTCTTGGCTTTTTCATGTAAAAATTTATTTTTGTAAAAAACTTTATAATTCAATTTAATATGTATTGGACATTAGAATTGGCATCTTACTTGAGCGACGCGCCTTGGCCCGCAACCAAAGACGAATTGATTGATTATTCCATCCGAACAGGGTCTCCACTTGAAGTGGTTGAAAACCTTCAAGCCATTGAAGATGAGGGCGAGTCTTACGATTCTATCCAAGAAATTTGGCCAGACTACCCTTCTGATGAAGATTATTTGTGGAACGAAGATGAATATTAGATTCCAAAGTTCACTCTTTAAAAGTCTCCTATGAGACTTTTTTTTAACAATGTTTATAAAAATAATAACAAGCCGTATATTTGAATGTCCAATCTGCGGAAGATATTTAATTAAAATTTTACAATGAGTCTATTAAACTCTGTACTGAAAGTTTTTGTCGGCGATAAATCCAAACAAGATGTCAAAGCCATATTGCCGGTTGTCAATCAAATTAAAGAATTTGAATCTACAATAGCAGCACTTTCCAACGATGCATTAAGAGCCAAAACCGCCACTTTCAAAGATCAAATTAAAATGGCCTCCAACGATTATGAAGAACGCATCTCAGCACTTAAGGAAGAAGCCAACAACACTACTGATATTGACCGTAAAGAAGATATCTACCAAGAAATTGACAGCTTAAATGATTTGGTATATGAATCCACCCAGTCTGTTTTGAACGATTTATTACCAGAAGCCTTTGCCGTTGTAAAAGAAACCGCGAAACGCTTTGTGGAAAATTCTGAAATTGCCGTAACCGCGTCAGCATTTGACCGTGAGATTTCGGCAACAAAAGACTATGTGAAACTCAGTGGAGATAAGGCATTGTGGCAAAATTCATGGGATGCTGCTGGAAAATCCATCACTTGGGATATGGTTCACTACGATGTGCAATTGATTGGCGGCGTCGCCATGCATCAAGGTAAAATTGCAGAAATGCAAACAGGGGAAGGCAAAACTTTGGTTGCCACCCTCCCTGTCTACTTGAATGCCCTTACAGGAAAAGGAGTTCACTTAGTCACTGTAAATGATTATTTGGCCAAGCGAGATAGTGCTTGGATGGCCCCCATTTTTCAATTCCATGGGTTAAGTATTGATTGCATTGATTATTATAAACCCAACTCCGCAGAGCGAAAAAATGCTTACAGTGCGGACATCACATATGGAACCAACAACGAATTTGGTTTTGATTATTTACGAGATAATATGGCGCATTCAATCCAGGACTTAGTACAAAAACCTCATCATTACGCCATTGTCGATGAGATTGATTCCGTTTTAATAGATGACGCGCGAACCCCTTTGATTATCTCTGGTCCTGTACCTCAAGGAGATCGGCACGAGTTTATGGAACTTAAACCCAAGATCCAAGATGTTGTTAGCGTACAACGAAAACAGCTCACAAGAGTTTTAGCAGAGGCAAAAAAAAGTATCGCAGCGGGTGACACCACAGATGGTGGTTTTCAATTACTACAAGTTTACAGAGGCATTCCCAAGAACAAGGCACTTATAAAATTTCTCAGTGAAGAAGGCATCAAGCAATTGTTGCAAAAAACTGAAAATTTTTATATGCAGGATAACAATAGAGAAATGCCCAAAGTCGATGCAGCGCTTTACTATGTGATTGATGAAAAAAACAATCAGATTGAGTTGACCGATAAGGGTGTTGATTATCTCTCCGGTTCAGACGATCCTAACTTCTTTATTATGCCAGAAATGGGAATGGAAATATCAAAAATTGAAGCCCAAAACCTACCCAAAGAAAAAGAAGCATCGTTGAAAGAAGAATTATTTAAAGATTTTGGAATTAAGTCAGAACGCATTCATACCATGAACCAACTACTGAAGGCCTATGCCCTCTTCGAAAAAGACATTCAGTATGTTGTGATGAACAATAAAGTAATGATTGTAGACGAACAAACCGGACGAATTATGGACGGAAGGCGTTATAGCGATGGCCTGCACCAAGCCATAGAAGCCAAAGAAAACGTTAAAATTGAAGCTGCAACTCAAACCTTTGCTACGGTCACTTTGCAAAATTATTTTCGCATGTACCGGAAATTATCTGGGATGACAGGGACTGCGGTAACCGAAGCTGGTGAGTTTTGGGAAATTTACAAATTGGATGTTATCGAAATTCCGACCAATCGACCCATTGCCAGAGACGATCGCGATGATTTGGTATATAAAACAAAACGAGAAAAATACAATGCTGTAATTGAAGAAGTTACCAATCTTTCAAAAGCTGGCAGACCAGTGCTTATTGGAACTACGAGTGTAGAAATAAGTGAGCTGCTCGGAAAAATGTTGAGCATTCGAAAAATACCTCACAATGTACTGAATGCAAAATTACATAAAAAAGAGGCCGATATTGTGGCAGAAGCAGGGAAACCTGGTCAAGTGACCATTGCCACCAACATGGCTGGTAGAGGAACTGATATTAAACTAACAGAAGCTGTTAAAAGCGTTGGAGGACTTGCAATTGTTGGAACTGAGCGGCACGATTCAAGACGTGTTGACCGACAGTTAAGGGGCCGTGCTGGTCGCCAAGGGGACCCGGGAAGTTCCCAATTTTATGTGTCTCTAGAAGACAACCTGATGCGTTTATTCGGAAGCGAAAGGATTGCTAAAATGATGGACCGAATGGGTTTAAAAGAAGGTGAAGTGATTCAACATTCCATGATTTCAAAATCGATTGAGAGAGCTCAGAAAAAAGTAGAAGAAAACCAGTTCGGAGTTCGCAAGCGTCTTTTGGAATATGACGATGTCATGAACGCGCAACGCGAAGTAGTTTATAAAAGGCGTTTTAACGCTTTAAATGGAGAGCGTCTGAGGGTTGATCTTGCAAATATGGTATATGATACTGCTGAAATTATTACAGAAACCAACAAAGCAGCCAATGACTATAAAAATTTTGAATTTGAATTGATTCGCTACTTTTCAATGAGCGCTCCAATGTCTAAATCTGAATTTAAAAACCAACTTCCGCAAGAGCTTACCAAAATCATTTACAAAGAAGCCTTTGAGCATTACGAATCCAAAATGGAAAGAAATGCAGATTTGGCTTTTCCAGTGATTAAAAATGTCTATGAAAATCAAAGGGGAAAATTTAAAAGGATTGTGGTTCCTTTTACGGACGGCAGTAAAACACTTCAAGTAATTACAGATCTTGAAAAATCTTATCAAACCAATGGTAAACAATTGGTGACCGATTTTGAAAAGAACATCTCATTGGCAATTATTGACGACGCTTGGAAAACCCACTTAAGAAAAATGGATGAACTCAAGCAGTCCGTTCAATTGGCTGTGCACGAACAAAAAGATCCTTTATTAATTTATAAATTCGAATCCTTTGAATTGTTTAAAAGCATGATTGATCAAGTTAATAAAGATGTCATCTCATTTCTATTTAAAGGTGAAATACCAAGAGAAACTGCCAAGACCATTCAGGAGGCCAAAACAAGACGTCGTGAAAAGGTACAAACTACAAAAGATGTGATTCTAAACATGGATGAGCGTTCTGCTCAATCGAGAGTTGCGGGTGCAAACACACAAAAATCGTCTTCAGTTATTGAAACCATTGTAAGAGAACAACCCAAAATTGGTCGCAACGACAAAGTCAATATTAAAAATCTGATCAGTGGTGAAAGTAAAACAGTAAAATACAAACAAGCACTGCCATTGATTCAAAAGGGAGAATGGATTTTAATTCGCGATTAAAGTTTTAAATACTTAAAAAAAGATGCGGATTGGGACAATTTGACTTGTAAAAACTTAAGGTTTCCTCACTACAAACTCCAGGGTAATCTCCAAAGTTACCCTGAAGATCCAATATGATTTGAAAATGTAAATGTGGTGGATAATCTCCATTGACTTTTGGCCCTCCTAAAAAACCGATGGTCGCACCAGATTTAATTTTACTTCCCAATTTGGCTATTGTAATTGAAGCCAAAGATAAATGTCCATAAAGTGTAAAAAAATGAAACCCCTCAAGCTGATGTTCAAGTACAATGGTTGGGCCATAATCGCCGAAAGCCTTGTTGTTCTTAAAACTGTGGATACTGCCATCAAAAGCGGCGTGAACACTTGTCCCTTCTAAACTCCAAAAATCCAATCCTAGGTGTATGTTTCTTTGGGATTCTTTGGACTGTTTATTAAAATGATCGCTGCGCTTGTAAATCGCTCTTTTTTCCAAGTAACCGCCATAGGCAATTCGTTTAGAGTGCTTTTTGAGTTGATTGTTTATATAGTCGGAAAGTGTTTTGGAAGTATTGTAACCAAATCGCTGAAGCTCAATGTTTGAATCGGATAAATCAAGGGCATGATAGGTTTCAAATCCCAGTTCGGGTGCAATCAATCGAAAAGATCGATTTTTATATTTTTTTAAAAATTTAGAAAAATCCATCATCTATACACAAAGCGCTCATAAAAAAGAGAGGGTAAATTAAGAGTTTCATATGAAACGGGATTTCAAGCTTTTATAAATTTTATAAAATAAATAGCCTGAAAGTGCACCAAAAGCCCAGCCACAAAGTACGTCGAGTGGATAGTGCTTTCCGATATAAATTCGACTGTAACCCATCATTAAACTCCAAGGAATCATTAAAAAAACATAATTTTTAAAACGTGACCTCAACACTAAAATTGTAAAAATAGCGGCGGCCATTGAATTTGAAGAATGTCCTGAAAAAAAACCAAAACCAGAACATTCGCCAAGTCTTAGAAGTTCCACAACTCCTTGTTGGGCACATGGTCTTAAACGTTCAAAACCATCCTTAAATAAATTGGTAATTTGATCTGTAAAAGTAACCATGGTAACAATGACTACAACAAGAAATAATACGCCTTTCTTGCCAAGACCACGACCCATTAAAAATAAAATTGTAGCGTATAAGGGGATGGAATTTATTTTATTGGTCATGGCAAACCAAAATGCATCCCAACGATTTTGACCTAGATGGTTTAGATACAGCAATAAGTCGCGATCTAATTCTAAAATAGCATCAAGCATAAAAAATCTTATTTATATTTAGAAACTTCTAAATCGTAAAACTCCGTGGCTTGTACGATTGCATTTTCCGCTTCTGATTTTAAGTCTTTTTCATCTTCAGGGTCAAAATCTTCAAACCATTCAATAGCCTCTGTTTCAAGATTGATGATAAATCTTGGGAAATGTGTATGAATAACATATACAGCATCGGGATGATCCGAGTGGTCACCTAATAAAAATTTTGGCAGCTTCATTCAGCTTTACTTTTTTAATATTAATTTTTTTGAAAGATAATCAAATCGAAGGTACAAAAAAACTGAAGCAGCTGTTAAACCAGCAAGCAATCCCATCCAAATTCCCACACTGCCATAGCGAACAGAATTTCCAAGGTAATAGCTCGAGGGAAATCCCACAATCCAATAGGCAGAAAAAGTGATCAATGTGGGTATTTTAACGTCTTGAAGCCCTCTCAAGGCTCCTAAAAATACGACTTGAATGCTGTCACTGATCTGAAACAAACCAGCGATGATGAGCAGCTGTGCTGCCAAATCTATGACTTCATTATTGTCCTTAAAATTAATGGTATCGCTCAGGTCTAAGTAAAATTTAGGTAACAGCTCATGAAAAACCATAAACAACGCAGCAAAGAGGGTCGCAAAAATAAGTCCCATTAAAAAAACTGACTTGGCGATTCTTCTTAGTTCTACCGCTTGATTTAACCCTTTTTGATTGCCCACACGGATGGTTGCTGCAACCCCCAATCCCACCGCGATCATATAAGTCATTGACGATAAGTTAAGGGTAATTTGGTTGGCAGCTTGCGCGTTCTTTCCCAGGGTTCCGCTCAACCAAATCGCAGCCGTAAAAACACCAATCTCAAAAAACATCTGAAGGGCACTTGGCAATCCCAAACCCATAATTTTTTTTAACATTGTAGAATCCAATACAAGAAATTGAATTTTTTCTAAATACACTTTAGTTTTTTTTAACTGCTTTAAAAAGAACCACAGTAAAAAAAGCATCACAAGTCTTGAAATAAGGGTCCCCACCCCTGCCCCAACCACACCCATTTTAGGGAAACCCCATTTTCCAAAAATTAGAATATAATTTATAAAAATATTTATGAGATTAGCGATTAAAGTTGCATACATGGGATATCTGGTCAAGGACAAGCCGTCGCTGAACTGTTTAAAAGCTTGGAAAATTATCAAAGGAACCAATGAAATTGCAATGATGTCTAAATATGGAAGTGCAAGTACCACAACCTCATTGGGCTGGTTCATTAAATACAGCAGTGGTTTGGCCAACAATATAAATACAAAAAGCAGTAATGATATCACAGAACACAGAACAAGCCCGTGCTTAAAAGTAGATTTTCCCCTTATAAAATTTTGTTCTGAGTCCGATTCCGCTACTAGTGGTGTGATAGCTGTAGAAAAACCGATTCCCAAAGCCATGGCAGCGAAAAAGAAACTATTCCCCAAGGAAACAGCCGCCAGTTCCGCAGACCCCAAACGCCCTACCATGATATTGTCTACGAAACCCACTAGAACATGACCTAGCATGCCAAGGATAACAGGGGCCGCCAAGTGCCAATTGTATTTAAATTCTTTGGTGTAAGCCCGCCACATAATTAAAAGAGAATTAAAAAATTATAAAATTTTAACTTTCAGAAGCCTGCTCTTGACATTGAAAATCAAAGCCGTCCTCAACCAAAAGATTGTACCATTTTATAATTTTTTTAATATCGCTTAAGTAAACGCGATCTTCATCAAAATCTGGCAAGACAGAAAAAAAATAGGCTTTTAGAGCGTCCTTTGAGGCCCTTGGTTTTACCGCAGTTTTCTTACCATCCTCTTTTTTAAAAATCTTTTTAAACACATCTACTAAAGGCAACTCCCCTTCAAAGGTATAAACTGATATTTCACTTAATAAGCTCAAATTTTTATCCATTTTCACAAATGAGCGTCTTTGATCCAACATGGATGTTACAATATAGCCACCACGGCTGGGGTTCACTAGCTTAAACAGTCCAGGTTTTTTTGAAATTGCCAATATTTTTTCTAAACTCATAGATTTTTTTTTAAACTCTTTTTTTAGAGATTTTCGGAAACCTCATGCGGTAATCTGTATTGATTTTACCTTTAGTAATGGAACTTAACTTACTTTTTAACAAGCGTTTTTTAAAATTTGAAACCTTGTCAGTAAATAATATGCCCTGAATATGGTCGTACTCGTGTTGAATGACCCGTGCAATCAATCCGTCATAGACTTCGATATGGGATTTAAAGTTTGCATCTTGAAATCGAATTTTAATTTGTGGTTTCCTTGACACTTCTTCGCGAATGTTGGGGATACTTAAGCAGCCCTCGTTGAAATTCCACTCCTCCCCAGACTGTTCAATGATTTCAGGGTTGATAAATGTTTTTTTAAAGCCTTTCAATGCTTTTGCTTCGGACACTGACAAAGACTCATCTTCTGAAAAAGGAGCTGTGTCAACCAAAAAAAGACGTATTGACAATCCAACTTGTGGAGCAGCCAATCCAACTCCGTAAGCCCTGTACATCGTCTCATACATATTGGCTATCAATGTTTTTAGGTCTGGATAATCCGATGAGATCTCAGTAGCTTTCTTCTTCAAAACAGGATCTCCATATGCAACAATAGGGAGTATCATCTTGTCATTAATTTAGAAACCAAAAATACAACACTCTATTTTGAAAAAATAATGGAATTTAAATTATTTACGGTTTAAATAGGATTGAAGAATTAATGTGGCACTTATTTCGTCGACCATGGCCTTATTTTGACGCTGTTTTTTTTTGATTCCAAAGTCAATCATGGAGTGAAGTGCCATTTTAGAAGTAAAGCGTTCGTCTTCTCTCTTAATTGGAATTTCTGGAAATGTACGCTTTAAATCTCTTATAAATGATCTAATAAACTGTTCGCTTTCCGATGGTAAATTATTCATTTGTCTGGGCAGCCCAACAACGAACAATACAACTTCTTCATCATTACAATACGCTTTTAAAAAAGTTAAAATTTCGGAAGTTTCAACAGTTTTTAGTCCCGATGCTATGAGTTGAAGTGGATCGGTGACCGCTATCCCCGTTCTTTTTGTTCCGTAATCAAATGCTAAAATTCTTCCCATGAAGCAAAAATACAATTTCAAAAAGCACAAGCCCAATAATTAATTAAATTTCAAAAAACACAACAATCGCCATCCCTTTTTTTTTTATGCATTATATTTGTTATAAATCATTTAAATATGGATATAAGACAAAGCAGCATTGAAGCGGCTTGGGACAATCGTGAGCTGCTAAAAGAAGCTTCTACACAAGCACTTGTACGAGACATTATAGACTGCTTGGATAAAGGAAGTCTAAGAGTGGCCCAACCTACAGCCGATGGATGGCAGGTGAATGAATGGGTCAAGAAATCGGTCGTGATGTATTTTCCAATTCAAACCATGGAGACCATTGAAGTTGGGCCCTTTGAATTTCACGATAAAATTCCACTTAAAAAAAATTACAAAGCCAAAGGCGTTCGCGTGGCACCCCACGCCGTTGCCCGACATGGTGCTTATATTTCTAAGGGCAGTATTTTAATGCCTAGTTATGTGAATATCGGAGCCTATGTTGACGAGGGAACTATGGTTGATACTTGGGCAACCGTAGGAAGTTGTGCACAGATTGGTAAAAATGTTCACCTCTCTGGTGGTGTGGGAATTGGCGGGGTATTAGAGCCCCTACAAGCAGCCCCTGTTATCATTGAAGATGGTGCTTTTATAGGGTCACGATGTATTGTTGTGGAAGGTGTTCGGGTTGAAAAAGAAGCCGTTTTAGGAGCCAATGTTGTGTTGACCGCCTCAACAAAAATTATTGATGTAACAACAAAGGTTCCCGTTGAAATTAAAGGAACTGTACCCGCTCGGTCTGTGGTCATCCCAGGAAGCTACACCAAAAAATTTCCAGCTGGTGATTTCAACGTCCCTTGTGCACTTATAATTGGCAAGCGAAAAGAAAGCACCAATAAAAAGACATCTCTCAACGATGCCTTGCGCGAACATGATGTAGCAGTCTAAATGAAAATACTAGTCATACAACAAAAAATGATC
>JAYYCW010000032.1:0-12869 GCA_036161535.1 Bacteroidota bacterium
GTTTTGTCTAAAGTCAACCCCCAATATTTTAGCAGCATTTTTAGATTCCAAAGTTCTGATTTCAGAATTTCCACGACTGCCAAGCTCTCCCTTTGTCAAATCAATAATTCCAACTGATTTACCTTTTTGAATAGCACTGTGAATTGTACCACCGCAACCCAGTTCTACATCGTCAGGATGGGCTCCAAATGCTAATATATCAACTTTCATGAGAAATTATTTTTTACTGTGCATTAAAGCGTTTTTAATATCGTAAATTAAATCTTTTTTTGATTCAATTCCAACTGAAAATCTTATCAATTGATCTGTTATTCCCTGAGCTTCTCTCTCATCTATGCTCAACAAGGCATGTGAAGTTTTTGAGGGTAAAATCACAGTGCTTTCAACACCAGCAAGGCTCATTGAGGGCTTAATTAATTCCAAGGATTTAAAAAAAGCCTCAACTCCATATTCTTCAGAGAGTTCAAAAGAAAGCATGGCACCGAAGCCTTTCATTTGTAACTTTGCCAGGGCGTGATCAGGATGGGTTTTTAAACCAGGATAATACACATTTTTAATTGCAGGGTGAGACTCTAAAAATTTCGCTATTTTAATGGCGTTTTTTTGTTGTGCTCTGACCCGAATTCCAAGTGTTTTCATACTACGTTCCAACATCCATGCAGAAAAATCACTAAGATTTCCTCCTAAATCCTTTGCAACATCCCAAAGCGCCTCAATCGTCGAATTTGAGGCAGCTACCACACCGGCCGTTATATCACTGTGCCCTCCAAAATATTTTGTTGCCGAATGAATCACAACATCAATTCCCAACGCAATTGGTTTTTGAATGACAGGAGTGGCAAAAGTATTGTCAATAGCTGTGAGAATACCGCTACGCTTACCAAGCTTGGCAATGGCAAAAATATCCACCAATTTTAGCATTGGATTGGAAGGTGTTTCAATGTAAATTAATTTGGTGTTTTCTTGAATACAGTCCTCAAAAGATTTGATTGTTAAATCGTTTGTAAAGGAAAACTCAATGCCATAGGATTTAAAATGGGTTTCAATAAAATTACGGGTACCGCCATAAATATCATTTTGAACTACTGCATGATCTCCTGATTTCAAAGCCATAAGCATCACATTGGTTATGGCAGACATACCAGATGAGAAAATTAGCGCCGCTTCAGCAACTTCAAGTGCAGCAACTTTTTTAGCCAAAAACTCTTGGTTAGGAGTATTGAAGTAACGAGGATAACGCTTGGAGGGTTTTCCTATAAATTCGTAGGACGTTGAGAGATAAATGGGAGAAGTAGCCCCGCCATAAGTGATATCTTTCACTGCACCCTTGTGGGTGCATATTGTATTTAAACCAAGGTTTCGTTTAGGCATTAAAAAAGGTAAAAGCTATTTTTTATCCAAATCATTAAATTGCTTGATGAGAACAAAAGCCCATACTGCTACGCAAACAGAGACAAAAATGGAAAAATAAAGTACTATTTCTTTAGCGTTCAAGTCGAAAAAGTTTAAAAAATATCATGAGGCCAACTAGCATCGGCGCCCATATTCCCACAAAAATTCCATGTAATTTGTCACCATTAAAAAATAAATACTCTGAGACTATGATGATCAATACACAAAGCATCAGCAACAGTATATTGGTAATTCCTAAAAGTTTAAAAAATTTCATTTAAGCATTATTTTAAGGATATAAAAATAAAAAAAAATGTGCTTAGTTGTTTAATAAAAATAAAAAAATCAACTGAAATCATATCTTCGTGCAAGTCTAAATTTTATACTCAAAGCAGTTTTATTTGATATGGACGGGGTTATTGTGGACACAGAGCTATTCCCTAAACTTGCTTATATGCATAAGTTCGATAAAGTTGGCATTCGTTTATCTTAATAACAATACAACCGTTTTACAACTAATCAACGCTGGCTATATGCAAACAATATTGAAATTATTATAACTTAGGACAACATGCTGATGAATTGGTTAGGATAAAGCAAGATAATTTTACAAAACTTTTTTTGAAGACAATACTTTGGAACTTATCAATGGGGCTGAAACGCTTTAAAAATAATACCATCAATACGGATTGGTGCCTGTTCTAGCCTATTCAGCTTCAATATTTAAGATAAAAAATGTCACAAAAAGGTTTAATTTGGATAGGTTTTTTCTAAACAAAATCAGCGGAGCCGATTTGAGGGTTTAAAACACATCTCGAAATATTTTAAAGGCCGCCAAACCAGCAAAAGTACTGCCAAATGAGTGTTTGGTTATTGAGTATTCTACAAATGGTATAATGGCCGTCAACAGGGATGGGATTTTTTGCATCTCCAATAAAAACGAAAACTCTGTGAATCAAGATTGTAAATTGGCTGATAAATTGATAACAGATTATTCCGAAATAAGCTGTGAAAAGGTAAAAAATCTGGTCTATTGGATCTTATAAAACTTACGGTACTTAAAGTAAGCAAACAGACTTAGAACACTGATTAAAACCAAAGCTGATAAAATGTAAATGGTGCTAATTTGTTGATCATCTTTAGCGTAAGAATGTAGACCCGCAAGGTAAAAGTTGACCCCAAAATAGGTCATTAAAATACTCCCAAACGCCAACACAGATGCCAAGTTAAAACCCCAGCGATTCCTTAAACCAGGAACCAAGCGCATATGAATGACAAACGCATAAATAACAATGCTTATAAGTGCCCAGGTTTCCTTGGGATCCCATCCCCAATAACGACCCCAGCTTTCGTTGGCCCACATACCACCCAAAAAATTACCGATAGTCAACATGACCAAACCTACAGTAAGTGCCATTTCGTTAATGATGGTTAATTCTTTGACATTTAACAGCATTTTTTGTTTGTTATTTGCTGTTGTCAATATCATTAAAAGAAGACAAATCAGACCTAAAATCATACCCAAAGCGAAAGGACCATAACTACCAACAATAATGGCCACATGAATCATCAGCCAATAACTGTTTAAAACAGGTTGTAAGTTTCCAATGGAGGGGTCCATCCAATTCCAATGGGCAATCATCAAAATCATCGCAGTTACAAAAGCAGTTGAGGCAAATGTAAGGTTACTCTTATAGCCTAACATCACGCCAAAAGCCATGGTTGCCCAGGCCACATAAATCATGGATTCATAGGCATCACTCCAGGGGGCATGACCTGAGATATACCAGCGAGCAATAAGTCCGAGGGTGTGAAGTCCGAAACATAGGAAGATTAATACTTTAAAAACACTTACAGAAGCGTTTAAAATTTTACTTTTGTCTCTGACAATTTGTACGATTAATAAAGTAAACATCAAGCTGCTAGCATACATATACCAACTAAAAAGCTTTTTAAAAATATCGTATTTATTGTATTTAATTTCAGCAGATATTTTTTCGTCTGTGAGCATGGTGTCTCCGCCATACTTTAGCTGTGTTGTTTTAATAGCCTTCAATAATTTATCACTCTGAGAATAATCTCCATTTTTTTTAACTTTTTCGTTCTGAAGTGTTGCCATGTAGGCTAAAAAACCCGTTCGAATAAAATTTGCATACAAAGAATCTTTTAAAACCAAACCACTTTGAACAAATTCTCTGGGTGAAACCCATTCACTGTTACTGTCATTTGGAATTGGAAACAATTTAAGGGCATCACCTTCCAAAACGTTAAATAAAAGACTGACTCTTTGATCAGCCGCTTTAAACTCTTTTTGGATGGCAGTTGGAACCTGAGCACTGTAGGCATCTTCCAAAAAAGGACCAAGTTTATAATTTAAGTTAGGGTCTAAAAAATCGATCAGAGCTGCATATTTTTGGCTCTTTGGAATACCTATAAGATTTCGGATAGTATCGGCTTTTTTAAATTTCAGGTAAATTATGTGAACGTTGTACCACAGCTGTGGGCTTTCTTGCATGGACAAAAAAACTTGATTTGCTGTATAGTTTTGATAGTGGTCTTTTTTAGAGAGCTTGCGCAGTAGCTCTGAGGCATAAGTATTCACAGGTTTCATGCGACCGTCTGCGTCCTGTATAACCAGATACCCAAAGCGGTCAGAAACTGCTGTAGGGGTTATGTTTTGAGCCAATATAGAATCTAGCTGAATTTGAGTTGGGCGCTGAAAACTGTGGTTGGAATTGTGAGTTGCTTGTGCAAAAAGACCAACACTCAAAAACGTGAACATTAAAGTTAATGTAGCTTTTTTTCTTTTAATTTTATCTAATTGCTTTCTAAGAACTTCCATCCGAGCGCCTTTACTAATAAGGATGGCCAACAATCCAAAATACAAGAGAAAGTAACCTATGTAGGTAAACCAAGTGCCCCAGTAATCGTGATTGACAGATAAAATGGTTCCTTTTTCATCGGGATCAAATGAAGATTGAAAAAAACGATATCCCCTGTGGTTTAAAATATTATTCATGTATATATGAAAGTCAAAGTCTCCTTCACGACTGTCATAAACTGTAACTTTACTTTCAAAGGAAGAATAACTCTTCTCTGTTCCGGGATAACGCTCAGCTATAAAATCGTTGAGCTTGATGTCAAAGGGCAATTCCAAAACTTTAGAGCCGTATTTAAAGGCAAAATCTAAGCCGCCAACCTTGAGTTGTTTAAATGGGTTGTCTATGCCTTGACCACCTAACAACTTAAGGGTTTTTGTTTCATTGTTTGCAGAAACTTTTAGCACAAGACCATCTTGGTCACCTTTTATTAATTCTGACTTTTTAACTACATCAAAAACTCCTTTCACAACAGGTTTTGGAAAAACAATAACTTGATTTCCAACAATATATCTAGATCTCAAAACCAAAGGCTGGATACTGTCTTTAACCAACAGCCCTCGTTGTCCAGTAGCCATGGTCATATATTCACCATCAAAAGGAGACTGTATGGTCAACGCATTTGTCTTATTTGAATAACTTATATTGATGGCTCCAGCTGTGGGTTTGTTGAATGAATATAAAATGTTGTGAATGTTACTGACCTGGCCCAATTTTAAAAAGTGATTGTGGGGGGCACCACCCCTCGCTTCAACAAGCTTCAGATAAAAGTCCCCATTTTCGTCAGGAACAATATCCTTTTCAGCGCCAGGGATAAAATCAATCAATTCAACGGAAACAGGAGAATTGTGATATGTGGTTTGAAGATGATATTTGTTTTTGAGTCTGGGGGAAAAATCTACCACATCACTTTTAATACGGCGCTGAAATTGCCCATCAATTTTGTAGTCACCGTCGATATAAGTTGTCAAATAGGTTTTTTGCGATAAAAAAGTGTTTTCAGTATCTCCCTCCCTAATGGACATCATACCTTCAAAACCATAGTATCGCGTTAAGAAAGCACCCAAAAGAATAAAAATAAAAGACAAGTGAAGCGTAAGGGTGGCCCATTTCTCCTTTCGAAGTAAGCGGTATCTAAAAATATTACCAATAAAGTTAATTAAAAAAAACACCATAATTGCTTCAAACCACCAGGCATTGTATACAAGCGTTCTGGAGTATGGAGTTGGTGAGGCTGACTGCCCTTGATCCATAAATGTACCCACTGCCATTGCCATGGCATAAACAATAAACAGCATTGCAGTTAAGCGGTTTGAAAAAAGGATATTACCTAATTTTTTGAGCATTGAATGACACAAAATTTAGTTAGCAGCAAAGGTACTTACTTTTTGTAAAAAAATAATTTTAATAAAAGCGTTTTAACAGATATTTGACTAAAAAAAGGACAAAGCCTAATTTTGACTTTCAAAACAAGCTAGAATGCTGTAATTTAGCTTAATGATTTCAATTGTAGTCATAGGAGCAGGTCAAGTTGGTACACATTTTTGCAACGCGATTCATGCCTCACCAGGCCTTTTATTAAAACAGTTTTACAACCGTTCAAAGGTTGCGTTACCGGATGGAATTAAAGACGTTGAATTTTGCAATGATTTAGCCATGTTAAAAGATGCGGATTTATATATCATTGCGGTTAGCGATGTAGCAGTTGAAGCGATTTCAAAAACACTTCCCTTCAAAAATCGCTTAGTGGTTCACACCTCCGGTAGTGTTGCAATGCGATTTTTAAGTAAGAAAAATAGACGTGGTGTTTTTTATCCTTTACAAACTTTTTCCAAAAATTCAGATTTAAACTTTTCGGCGGTTCCAATATGTATTGAAACCAGCTGCAAGAAAGATCGCGAACTGTTAAAATCCGTTGCCATAGCACTCGGGAGTCCATATTATACAATACAAACAGAACAGCGACAAGCCTTACATTTAGCGGCTGTTTTTGTAAATAATTTCACCAATCAACTTTACCGCATTGCACACGAACTGACCGATAGTGAAGGTCTGAAATTTGATATCTTAAAACCTTTAATTTCGGAAACAGCCAACAAGGTACAAGTACTCACACCTTATATGGCCCAAACTGGTCCCGCCAAGCGAAATGATAAAAAAACCATTTTGCAACACCAAAAATTACTAGAAAACACCCCTAAGTTTCAAGAAATTTATAAACTACTTACAAAATCAATTCAAAAAACTCATGGCTAAAAAGAATTACAAAGCACTTTTACAGAAAATTACAACCCTGATTTTTGATGTCGATGGTGTCCTAACTGACAGCTCTATTCTGGTTACCTCGGACGGTGAAATGCTGAGAAAAATGAACACTCGTGATGGATTGGCACTCAAGCTAGCAGTAGACGCTGGCTTAAATGTCTGCATCATTTCAGGTGGAAGCAATGAAGGGGTCCGCAAACGCCTGCAAGGTCTGGGTCTCAAGGATGTCATACTCGGTGCACATGACAAAATTAAAAACCTAAAGACACTCATGGCCTCGTTGGATGTCACAAAGGAGGAAATTATGTACATGGGCGATGATATTCCCGATATTCCTGTAATGGAAGTTGTGGGTTTACCCTGTTGCCCACAAGACGCTGTTCCAGAAATAAAAGCCGTTTCAGAATACATATCACATAAAAATGGAGGACAGGGAGCCGTCAGAGATATTGTTGAGCAAATACTAAAAATCAAGGGGCTTTGGCATAAAGGATTTAAAGCCAACCAAGACTAACTCATTAGATGCTTCAAAACCATTTGAAATCAAAAAAACTTATTTTGGCTTCAGGGTCTTCCCGAAGGCAAGAGTTGTTAAAGAATTTGGGGGTCCCTTTTGAAATTCGAATCAAACCCGTCGAAGAAATATATGCAGAGACACTTCAAAGAGAAGAGATAACAGATTTTCTTGCTCAATTGAAAGCAAGCGTATTTAAAGCTGATTTAACAGCCAATTGTATACTCATTACAAGCGACACGATTGTTTGGTTTAAAAATAAAGCCCTAGGCAAACCCAAATCGTTAAAACGGGCCGCTGATATGCTCAAACGCTTGAGTGGGTCAACGCATGAAGTTATCACATCAGTTTCCTTGTCATCAACAAAAAAACAAATAACTTTTAATGCGAAAACTTATGTGACTTTCCGCGAATTAAAGGCAGTAGAGATTGAATTTTATATCAAAAATTATAACCCGCTTGACAAAGCGGGGGCTTATGGAATACAAGACTGGATTGGACAAATTGGCATCAAAAAAATTCATGGCTGTTATTTCAATGTGATGGGGTTCCCTTTAAATCTAGTTTACAGTCATTTAGTTAAATTTTAAGAAAAATTCTGCAGCGCGAAGCTCATTGTAATAGACCTTTCCTGGTAAAATAAAGCCAACGTGCCCCCCATAGGCTGGTGTTTCGAGTTGTATATATGGATTTTGTTCAGCAACAGAATTCGGGTAACACGAGTCTGTTAAAAACGAATCGTTAAGAGCATTGAGAATTAATACAGGAGTTTTGATCTTCGGTAGAAATTGTAAACTACTGCATTGCTTGTAATAATCAGAAGCGTTTTTAAAGCCATTAGTACGGGACGTATAAAATTCGTCTAGGCTTCTGAGGGTCCAAATACGCCAAAGAGAACGATTGGAAATTTTTGAAGGAAACTGTCGTTGCTTCTTTTTTAATTTGATTTTCAGTCCAATCATAAAATAAATATGATAGAATATATTTTTAAATTGATGGAGTGCTGCGGAAGAACCCGATAAATCTAATGGAACAGATACTGCCATGGCTGCTTTAATGTTGGAAGGAATATCAGCGCTTTCACCCAAGTATTTTAATACAATATTGCCCCCCAAACTAATGCCATTTAAAAAAATTGAATCGTAATTATGATTTGAAATCACGTGATCAATAACCGCCTTTAAATCTTCTGTCTGACCGGAATGGAAACTGAATAATTTGAGATTATTTTCTCCACTACAACCTCTAAAATTGACACAAACAGCGTCAATATTTTGGGTATTTAGATGTCTAGCAACACCAGAGACATATGGACGCTGACCATGCCCCTCCATACCGTGTAGTATAATGACTAATTTTTTTGATGGTTCTGAGGCGTAACTCCAGTCCAAATCTAAAAAATCACCATCTTCTAGTGTGATGCGTTCACGCTTTTGAACGATTTTTAGATAGCGAATAATTCCTGAATATACGGTAGATAAAAATCCATTTCTAAAGACTTTTGAAGGACTGTAATGACTTTCAATCTTTGGCATGCTTTAGACTGATTTTATAAAATAAGGTTCCAGTATTTTGCTGGGCCATAAATCGTGCGTCTTGGCGTTTGCCAACCACCCACACAACTTTAGAATTAGAGCATAACAATAAAACCTTTCTTTTTTCAGTTAGGGGTAATTTTTCATCTTTAAAAAATTTACTGAGTTTCTTTTTACCTCGCATTCCGTATGGATAAAAATAATCTCCAGTTTTCCAGGGTCGAAGTTCGAGTGGGAATTTGAGTTTCTCAAAATCAACATATATGGTGTTGGAATCCATTTTATCTATTGTTTCAGATTTTTTAATTTTTAAATAACTGCCAATAGTGTTGACAAATATTTCCTCATCAAAAGTGTTGATGCAGTATGTTTCAGTTGGCTTTTTATCATTACGACTTAAAATTAATACTTTTCGATCCTTGAGAAGAGAATGCGTTTTAGATAAAATCATTTTCCCAGATTGTGCGTCTAAAAGCTTGTTGATCTCATTCCAATCAGAAAACCCAAAGCGATTAAAAAGGGGGTATAAATAAGATTGGGTAGATTCCAAAGATTTGAGCACTGATATGTCATAGTGAGTCTCATTTTCATCAGTCTCGGTTATTAGAGATTGTTCCACAGCTTTAACATGACTGTCTAATATAGATTTTAACCCTCTAAGGTTGGATTGTGTTGAGGCAATTGATTTGAAAGCATTGGGGTAAATTTGCTTTAAAACAGGAAGCAATTGGTGGCGCAATTGATTGCGATGGTATTCTAACTTATCATTACTACTGTCCTCTCTCCATTGTAGTTTGCTTTGATTTGCATATTGTAACAATTGGTCTTTTGAAAATGGCAACAGAGGGCGAACTACTGCTCCATTTTGTTTTGGTATACCAAGAAGACCATCCAATCCAGATCCCCTGCCTAGATTGATAAAGAAGGTCTCTAAATTATCATCGGAGTGGTGGGCTGTGAGAATGTAATCGAATTGTTGTTTTTTTACAAGTGCTTGAAACCAATTGTAGCGTAATTCACGAGCTACCATTTGAACAGATTGCCTTGAGTTTTCAATGTATAATTTTGTTTTAAAGGCTTTAGCAAAGACTTGGATATTATTATTTTCACCGTAGGCTTCAACAAAAGCCTGATCAGCCTCACTTTCTGAGCCTCTCAAACAAAAATTACAATGGGCCAAAGAAATATTTAAATCCAAAGTTTGACACAATTTAACCAATACCATACTGTCTAAACCACCAGAACAGCCGATTAATATTTTAGCCTTAAAAAAAGATGGGAAATTGAGTTCGATATGTGCTCTAAACATCTTTAACATGCTGCAAAAGTATAAAATTAATTTTCCAAAACTACACGCAGGGCTTTGGCCTTTACTAAGCACTCTTCATATTCGTTATGAGCTAAACTTTTGGCGGTAATTGCACTTCCAACTGTAAAAGAGATATAGGACATTTCAGAATTGTATAAAATACTGCGAATCACTACATTAAAATCAAAATTTCCATCTGGAGTAAAATAACCAACAGCCCCAGAATAAAGACCCCGCTTGGTCAGCTCTAGATTTTCAATAATTTTCATGGCCGAAATTTTTGGAGCTCCTGTCATACTCCCCATCGGATAAGAAGCTTTAATGGCATCTACAGCAGAAAAACCAGGACGCAATTCAGCCTTAATTGTTGAAATCAAGTGATGGACTTGCTTAAATGTATATATACCGTGCAATTCTTTTACCTCGACACTCCCCTTCTTGGCAATTCTAGATAAGTCATTTCTAACCAAATCAACAATCATGACATTTTCACTCCGCTCTTTTGGATTGGCTAATAATGACTGCTTTAAAACAGCGTCCTCAAGTGCATCTTCCGACCGCGGTGCGGTTCCTTTTATAGGTTGTGAAATTAACAAATCTCCCTCTTTTTTTAAATAGCGTTCAGGTGAGGCTGACAAAAGAAACTGAGATTTATTTTTAAAAAAAACAGCAAAAGGTGGAGCCGAAAGGGACTGTAGATGTTTAAAAGCATTAAGGGGTTTTATAGAGCCATTGGCATAGAACTCTTGACAAAAGTTGGCCTCATAAATATCACCGCGCTGTATGTGGGATTTTAATTGATTGACTAGCTCAATATAATGAGCTTTTGTAATCCTAGGCTGAATCTTTAGTGGCTGTTTATTTTCTTCCAATGCGGCAATTTGTTGACTTTTGATTTGATCAAGGTCTAATTCTATTTCATTAGAGCTGACATTCAAATATTGGATTGTGACTTCGTTACTTCTGATAAGAAAGATTTTTTTAGGTTGAAAGAAAAACAAATCCGGAAAACCAAGACCATCGAAATTTGCAGATTTTAAATCTTCTAAATCATTTTTTAGATCATAGGATAAATATCCAAAAATCCAATCTTTTGTAGTCTGTTGATAGGCTTTAAGTTGTTCAAATGCCTGTCTAAAATCTGATTTTATGTAACTGAAAGCATCAACTGCCAAAACAGCATCAAAGTTAATGTAAGTTTGGGAGCATTGATTTGAATCTAGCCAAACAACTTCTTTGAATTTTTGTGACCACTCTAAGAGTTGAACTTTGAATTTCTGAATGTCATCTACATTTATTTTCTGAAGCTGTCTCAAAAATTATTATTTCTTGTAAATTTAGTAAGTAATTTATAAAAAATAAAAACTTGATGGAATATAAAGTTTAGATGTGTAGCGCACGGTCTTCCGTAGCTGCTAGAGCTGCTTCTTTGATGGCTTCAGTAAAAGTCGGGTGTGCATGAGACATGCGAGAAATATCTTCAGCAGAAGCCCTAAATTCCATCGCTACAACCGCCTCAGCAATTAAATCGGCACAGCGAGCACCAATCATATGGACTCCAAGAATTTCATCAGTTTTAGAATCGGCAAGAATCTTAACAAATCCATCAAGATCCATACTAGCACGGCTACGTCCCAATGCGCGCATTGGAAATTGACCTGATTTGTAGGAAATACCTTCATTCTTAAGGGTTTCTTCTGTTTTACCAACCGAAGCCACTTCAGGCCAGGTATAAACTACCCCAGGGATCAGATTATAATCAATGTGGGGTTTTTGCCCCGCTATGGTCTCGGCCACAAAAACACCTTCCTCTTCAGCTTTGTGTGCCAGCATGGCGCCCTTGATGACATCTCCAATGGCATAAATATTTTGAGCAGTGGTTTGTAAATGAGTGTTGACCTTAACTTGCCCACGCTCATTTAGTTGTACACCAGCGGCATCAGTATTGAGTCCCTCAGTATAGGCGCTTCTTCCAACAGAAACCAGACAGTAGTCCCCTGCAAATTCAATAATTTCTCCTTTTTTATTTTCAGCTTTTACCAGAACACCATTTGTAGTGCGTTCAACTGAGGTTACTTTGTGGGATACGTTGATTTTAAATTTTTGTTTTTTAAGTACTTTATTGAGTTCTTTTGAAAGGCTTTGGTCCATGTTTGGAATGATGCGATCTAAGTATTCAATTACAGTGACTTCAGCCCCCAAGCGCTTGTAGACCTGCCCGAGCTCTAGGCCAATTACCCCACCCCCAATGATGATAAGATGCTTGGGTATTTCTTTAAGTTTCAAGGCTTCAGTTGAAGTTATGATGCGCTCTTTATCAATTGAGACAAATGGAAGTTTTGTAGGTTTACTTCCTGTAGCAATGATTGTGTATTTGGCTTCAATTTCTAACTTTTCTTCACCTTTTATTTCAATATGAGTGGCATCCTTGAATTTACCGACGCCATGGTAGGTATCAATTTTGTTTTTCTTCATCAAAAAATCAATCCCTCCAGTGGTTTGATCTACCACCCCTTGCTTGCGCTGCATCATTTTTTCGAGGTTGACTTTAACAGCCCCTGGCAATTCGATACCATGTGTTTCAAAATTTTTAACAGCGTCCTCAAAATGATGAGAAGAATCAAGCAATGCTTTACTCGGGATGCAACCAACATTCAAACAGGTACCACCCATTGTACTGTATTTTTCAATGATGGCGACCCGCATTCCCAACTGTGCACAACGAATGGCTGAAACATAACCACCAGGTCCAGAACCTATGACAACAACATCGTAAGAATTCATAAAGATTGATTTTTATAATTAATTGACAAAAATACAAACTTCATCGCAATACAAAGCGCTTTTTGATCTAAATGTTAAGAGCTGTTGTGTGTTTAACTTGATTGATCATAAGCATGCTGAGGGTGCTTCCGATATGATCTAAATTTGTAAGCTTTTTAATCATAAATTGTCGGTAAGCTTCCATATCTTTT
>JAYYCW010000033.1:0-6169 GCA_036161535.1 Bacteroidota bacterium
TATCTTCTTTTACCTTACTTTTTTTTCTTATTCCTGCAGTATCTACCAGATTGAACTCAAAGCCAAAACGGTTGTATTTGGTATCAATACTGTCTCTGGTGGTTCCAGCAATATCGGTGACGATATACCTTTCTTCTCCTATTAATGCATTAATAAAAGAGGATTTTCCGGCATTGGGTCGGCCTACAACGGCAAATCTAGGTAATGCCAGCTCAGGTTGGATATGTTTGGGTAAAATCTTAACCAACTCATCTAGCAATTCTCCAGTTCCACTTCCATTAATGGCAGAAACAGTGTATATATTTTCATAACCCAAAATGTAAAATTCGTTTATGTTTTCAATAACCTTCGAGTTATCCGCTTTGTTGGCAGTCAGAAAAACAGGCTTTTGAGAGCGTCTGAGAAGCTGGGCGATGGTTTCATCCATTCCAGTGAGACCATCTACCACATCGACAATAAAAAGAATGGCGTCTGCCTCTTCGATGGCCAGGTTAACTTGCTTATCAATTTCTTTTTGAAAAACATCATCACTACCCTCGATATAGCCTCCTGTATCTATCAAACTAAACTCTATGCCATTCCAATCAGATTGACCATAGTGTCGGTCTCTTGTGACACCACTAACTGCATCTACAATTGCTTCTCTTTTTTTAATCAAACGATTAAAAAAAGTAGATTTTCCCACATTAGGTCTTCCCACAATTGCAACAATACCTCCCATTTAGGTTTATTTGAGTGCAAAAGTAAGTGAATTTGTGCGATTTCTTCCGGGAGTTATTGTTGATAACCAAAACGCTTAAGTTGTTTAGGGTTGGAACGCCAATTTTTTTGGACTTTTACGAAAAGTTCTACGTGGATTTTCTTACCAAAAAATGACGTGAGATCTTTTCGGGCTGCGATACCCACTTTTTTTAATTGTTCCCCTTTATGTCCAATGATGATTCCTTTTTGGGTTTCTCTCTCTGCTACAATTACCGCTTGAATCCTGATGATATTCTTTTCTTCCTTGAAAGATTCGGTTATGACCTCTACTGCATATGGTATTTCTTTGTCGTAAAGTTCCAAAATACTTTTTCGAATAGATTCATTAACAAAAAATTTTTCGGGCTTATCACTCAGTTGATCTTTAGGGAAATAGGGAGGTGATTCGGGCAAAAGTTCAATCAACATTTGTAATAGTTCTGAAACAAAAAACCCGGTCAAAGCAGAAATGGGAATGACCTTTGCATTAGGAAAAATTTTAGACCATTCTTTGACAACAGCTTCTAATTCCAATTGACTGGATAAATCAATTTTGTTGATAAGAATGAATAATGGGATTTTGGATTTATTAATCCGCTCCAATAAAGCTTTGTCCTTTATCTTTTTCTCCTGTATTGATATCATATAGAGCAATACATCTGCATCAATCAAAGATTCTTTAACAAAATCCATCATTGAGTTTTGCATTTCATAAGCGGGCTTTATAATTCCGGGTGTATCTGATAATACCAATTGATAGTGGTCCTCATTGATCAGACCAAGAATACGATGGCGAGTGGTTTGGGCTTTGGAGGTGGTGATGGATAAATCTCTGCCCATTAGAGCATTAACCAAAGTTGATTTGCCCACATTGGGATTTCCTATGATGGATACATAACCTGATCTATGACGGGTTTTGGTCATAAGGTAAAGATACAATCTTTGGATTAGCCTTTGTTATAGTGTATAAATTTTGTAAACTTGCATGTTCATCGCGAGGTAGAGCAGTAGGTAGCTCGTCGGGCTCATAACCCGAAGGTCACTGGTTCGAGTCCAGTTCCCGCTACTAAAACACTCCTTGAGAAATCAGGGAGTTTTTATTTGGAATCAATTGATGCTCGCATCTTCTTAAGAAAAAAATAGAAATTTAGACTGCAAAGCAATTGAAGTCTCTAAGCTGTTTTCTTCTTTATTCTATTGCGGAACAAGTTGAAGCAATGAATCCAACTCCCGCTACTAAATCAATTAAACGGAAATTCTATCACAAAGAGGAGTTTTTTTATTTTTACACATAATTTTTGATTTAATGATTTATTACTCTAAAGTCTCATATACATTATTAATTATTGTATTTGTAGTTTTTTTTGGACCCTTGATCCCTAACTATATATACAGTGGTTTTAACAGTAAGATGTCTTTTATGACTTTAGCGCTGATCATTTTATATGTATTAATTTTACATATGTTTTTCAATACCACCTACAGCATTGAAAAGGAAAAGCTTTATATAAAATGTGGGTTTTTTAAATACCGACCTGTGAATATTATGGAGATGAAAAAAGTTTCTAAATCATCCAATTTCATTTCATCCCCCGCTGCCTCATTTGATCGGATCGAAATTACCTATGCTAAGTTTGAAGAAATTATAATTTCTCCAAGAAACAAAACTAAATTTATTGAAGATTTACAGAAAATAAATCCCAAGATTATAAATAATCTTAAGCGATAAGTTTTAGTGTTTATGGACCAAAAAAATTCAATCGAAGTCCCTGATTAAAACAGATTCAGAAACTGTCAAGGCCGCCCCGTTAATTTGCACTCTAGAGCCTTTGTAGATACAACCAATTTTTCCACCTCGTTTTGAAAGTTGCTGAGCGTTCATTTCTTTCTTTTGTAACCTTTTGAACCAATAGGGAATGAGTGTGCAATGGGATGATCCTGTCACTGGGTCTTCCAAGATACTGGCTTGGGGCGTAAAAAAACGAGACACAAAATCAGAATCTTTTCCTACTGCGGTGACAATTACCCCTCCTGGGTCTATATTGATTTGGTCAAAAATTGAACGCTCAATTTTAAGAGTTTCAATTTCTGTTTGTGATTGATAAACTAAAAGATAATCCCTGGCCTTGTAGACTTCTTTTGGCTGTATATTTAACGCGTTTGCAATCTCCCCGGGCAGAGCTGCGGGTTTCCCAACTCTGTTTGGAAGATTTAATTCATACAGTCCATTTTTAAAGCAAACATTCAGTGTTCCACTTTTGGTTTTAAAGCATATATCTTCATTTGGATAATTTAAATGAGCTTTCAAACAATGCGCTGTTGCCAAGGTGGCATGCCCACAAAGATCCATCTCAATGTCTGGGGTGAACCATCGCAATTTAACAACGTGTTCTTCAATTATAAAAAAAGCGGTTTCTGACACTCCATTTTTATTGGCAATATCCAACATGGTACTATCTGTCAACCAATTCTCAAGTGGGATCACACAAGCGGGATTCCCTCCAGAAAGTTCATTTGAAAACGCATTGATTAGATAAACAGTTAATTCCATTTTAATTACTTATGTGTAAAGTTAAATTTTATGAGTGGTCATACACACTTAATCTTAGTTAATTTAAAAATTTTTATAAACTCACAACTAAAAAATTATCTTATCTTGTATGCCATTTGTTGTGTTTTATAATTTCTAAAACCCAAAAAATGAGCGTATTTTGCTGCTTTATCACAACTTGTGTTTTGATATTGAAATAATATAAATAACCAATATAGACTTTTAGCTTTAATGAAATCCATTTCAAATATTTTTGTGGGTAAAAATCGACTCCAGTCTAATGCCTCAAAGGTTGCTGGAACTCAAACCGTTGTAAATGGCGAGTTTTTTTATAAAATCTCCAATATCGATGCCATGCGTCCTTTTTTTATGAGCATCGTCAGCAACTCTAATCACTGGTTGTTTATTTCCAGCAATGGCGGTCTTTCATGCGGTCGAAAGGACAGTAATTACTCACTTTTCCCTTACTATACCGATGATAAAATTACGGAGTCTAATGACCATACGGGCAGCAAATCAATTTTTCTCATTACCAGATTCAGCAAAACATTTTTGTGGGAACCTTTTTCATATCGCCAAAAAGGGATTTATAAAACCACTCGAAACTTGTACAAAAACGCTTACGGCAACAAGCTGATTTTTGAGGAAATTAATCACGATTTAGAAATGGTATTTTCATACCAATGGAGTTCATGCGACCCCTTTGGTTTTGTGAGAAAATCAACTCTTAAAAATAACTCTAATTCTCTGGTTGATGTTCGTTTTTTAGATGGCTTACAAAATATTTTACCCCACGGTGTAGAAGATGCCCTTCAAAACAGCAGTAGCAATTTAGTGGATGCTTATAAAAAATGTGAGCTGGAAACGGACAGTGGAATTGGAATCTATTCACTCAGTGCGATTATTGTAGACAAAGCTGAGCCCAGCGAAGCCTTAAAAGCAAACATTGTCTGGTCGCTTGGTTTAAAATCCTCTAAAATACTTCTTTCTTCCTTGCAATTAGATGCTTTTAGACAGGGTCAGCTGCCTGTTCAGGAACTCGAAGTCAAAGCAGAACGTGGCGCTTACTTTTTGACTGATGAGATTTCCCTGCCACCCAAACATGAACAAAAATGGAGCATTGTGGCCAATGTCAATCAAACGATAGACAATATAGTCGCTTTAAAACAAGCCTTAAAAACGCCGAAAAGTCTTGAAGGCGAGATAGATTTATCCATTGAAAAGGGAACAAAAGAGCTTATTAAATTGGTCGCAGCTTCCGACGGATTACAAATGACTTCGGACACTGCTCGCAATACAAGACATTTTGCCAATACCATGTTTAATATTATGCGCGGTGGTATTTTTGATTATAATTACAAAATTGAAAAGGCGGATTTTTGTTCCTATATCCAAAAAGCGAATTCTTTAGTTTATGCTCAAAAAATAGATATTTTAGAAGCTCTTCCAGTTCAATTTGAACTGTCAGAATTAAAAGTTATTGCAGAAAAAGATGATGATAAAAATTTTAAACGCCTGAGTCTTGAATATTTACCATTAAAATTCAGTCGCCGTCATGGGGATCCAAGCCGCCCTTGGAATAAATTTTCAATCAATACCCAAAGTGAAATAGACGGCACGAAAATTTTAGATTATCAAGGCAATTGGCGCGATATTTTTCAAAATTGGGAAGCTTTGGTGCATTCTTATCCGGAGTTTATTGAAGGGATGATTTTTAAATTTCTCAATGCGACAACTTTTGACGGATATAATCCATACAGAGTCACCAAGGACGGTTTTGACTGGGAGGTCATTGAACCCGATAACCCATGGTCCTATATCGGATATTGGGGAGACCACCAAATCATTTATTTATTGAAGTTTCTCGAATTTATTGAAGCGCATTATCCCAGTCATTTAGAGTACTATTTTAAAAATGATTTATTTGTTTATGCTAACGTTCCCTATAGGATTAAAGATTATAAAGCCATTTTAAAAGATCCCAAAAATACCATTGATTACGATCACAAATCAGCTGCTAAAATTCATAAAAGACGTGATAAAATTGGAGTCGATGGAGCGCTTCTGCAATCATCAACAGCCGTTATTCATAAGGTAAATCTTATTGAAAAAATTCTTGCCACTGTTTTGGCAAAAGTTTCTAATTTTATTCCTGAGGCAGGAATTTGGATGAACACCCAACGCCCTGAATGGAACGATGCCAACAATGCCTTGGTAGGAAATGGCGTTTCTATGGTAACCTTATATTATCTCAGGCGCTTTTTGAAATTTTTTGAGGGAATTTTAGAGAACACAACGTTGGTTGAGGTTGAAATTTCCTCAGAACTTCTAAGATTCTTTAATGCCTTGTTTTCGAGCCTTCAAGTCCATAAACCACTGCTGAAAGGACCCATTTCAGACCTCAATCGCAAAACCATTCTCGATGGTTTAGGAACTGCAGCTAGCGAATACAGAAATACTGTTTATGGCTATAGCTTTTTAGGGCATAAAGACAGTATCAATATTGAAAAAATCCTCAGCTTTGTAAAAACTACTTTAGATTACCTAGAGCATACTATTGAGGCAAACAAAAGAGGAGATGATCTTTTCCATGCATATAACCTTATGACAGTCTTAGACAAAGATAAAATTTCAATATCTTATTTACCTGAAATGTTGGAAGGGCAAGTCGCAGTTTTAAGCTCAGGGTATTTATCAACTGAGGCAGCTTTAAAAGTTTTAGATGGCCTAAAGGCTAGTGCACTGTTTAGACCGGATCAGTACAGTTATGTTCTATATCCAAACAAGAACTTGCCAAGGTTTATGGAAAAAAATAGCATCTCAGCTGTTCAAATTAAGTCTTCGGAATTGCTCCAAAGATTGTTAAAAGATGGCAAC
>JAYYCW010000034.1:0-7581 GCA_036161535.1 Bacteroidota bacterium
GCATTTTCGGCAGGTGGATTTCAAGCAAAATATGGCGATAAATTATCTTCTATTCTGGATATTACATACCGCAAACCCAAAAAATTTGGAGTCATTGCTGATTTTAATCTATTGGGAGGAAGCTTGACGGCTGAGGGCATCTCAAAAGATTCTAAATTTTCAGCCCTGTTTGGTCTGAGATACCGCGACAACAGTTTATTGGTAGATGCCAAGGAAACTCAAACCAATTACGATCCACAATTTTTAGATACACAAACCTATCTCACTTACCAATTTAGTCCTAAATTTGAACTGAGTTTCTTGGGGAATATTACCTCTAATACTTATAATTATGAACCACAAACACGTCAAACAAATTTTGGAACACTAACCAATCCCTTAGCATTACTGGTCTATTATCAAGGTCAAGAAAAAGATGCCTACAAAACCTATTTTGGAGCCTTGAAGGCAGCTTATAAAGTGAATGATAACTTAGATATAAAGCTGATCGGCTCAAGTTTTCATACAACTGAACAAGAATATTTTGACATTTTAGCGCAATACCGCTTGGGAGAAGTAAACAGTAACATTGGAGATGAAAATATTGGGGAGGTTGAATTTTCTGAAGGAATTGGTTCACAGATTAACCATGCTAGAAATGACCTAGACGCTTTGATTACCACGCTTGAGCACAGAGGTGACTTTAAAAAAGATAAAAACCATTTTCAATGGTCCATAAAATACACTCACGAAAATATTCGGGACCGGGTGGTAGAATGGGAAGTTATTGACTCTGCAGGATTTTCCATTAATCCACCAAATTTAGATAATTTTGATACGGAACCATACTCAGCAAATACAGGTCCTCTTGTCCCCTACCAAAACATACGTGCTACCAACAATACATCTGTCAATCGCTTGCAAGCGTTTGCACAATGGAGCAACCGAAGTTTTTTAGGAAACCAAGAAGTCTTTTATAATTTAGGAGTTCGTACACACCAGTGGAAAATTAGTGGGGATGGTATAAGTGACAACCAACAAATGGTTTTCAGTCCAAGAGCCCAATTCGGCTTTGTTCCAAATGGAAACAAAGACATGATTTTTAGATTGAGTGGGGGCTTGTATTATCAACCGCCGTTCTACAGGGAATTGAGAGACGCCAGTGGATCTGTAAACAGCAATGTGAAAGCGCAACGTTCAATACACTTGGTGGCCGCCCAAGAATACAACTTTAAAATTAAGAGACGACAATATAAATTAACTGCTGAGGCTTATTACAAAAACCTTTCAGACGTCAATCCCTACTCTGTGGAAAATGTAAGAATACGCTACGCAGCCAACAACAATGCAAAAGCCTATGCTTATGGATTGGATTTGCGTTTGAACGGTGAATTTGTACCTGGAACGGAATCATGGATTTCATTTGGATATTTAAAAACAGAAGAAGCTATAGGAAACAAGTCTTTTATTGCACGTCCCATGGACCAAAGGCTTAAGTTTGGCATATTATTTCAAGACTATGTGCCCAATTTACCAAACATGAGAATGTATTTAAATTTAGTTTATAACACAGGAGTTCCCGGAGGTTCGCCAAGCTATGCCGATGTCTATGAATATCAAAACCGCTTACCTGATTATAAACGGGCCGATATAGGCATGTCCTACGTAATTGTTGGTGAGGACAAGCCTACCAAAAATGGTTGGAAAAAATACTTTAAAGAATTCTCTGTTGGCCTTGAAATATTTAACATTTTTGACGTTCAAAATTCCATTACCAATACATGGGTAAGAGATGTATATTCCAAACGGCAATATGCCATTCCCAATTATTTAACGCCAAGGGTTTTTAATTTAAAACTCAGCATGCGCTTTTAGGCTGGTTCTAATACAAGATTTTTTAAAATATCAATTACTTCATCAATTTCAGATTTTGTATTGTACTTGCTAAATGAAAACCTAACGGAGGGTTTTTTAAGATCTTGCTCTGATAGAAATTCACGCAATACATGAGAACCTGAATCACTCCCACTTTGGCAAGCGCTGCCTTTGGAGCAAGCAATTCCTTTTAAATCCAATTGAAATAAAAACAAAGGAGTTTTTTCAGTCGATACAGGTAAACATACATTGACCAGAGTGTATGTACTTTTTTCAAAATTATCGCAACAGCCGTTGAATCCAACATCCGAGACTTCCGCTTTCAAACGGTCAATAAAATAAGCTTTTAAAGATTGGATGTACTGCTTTTCAGATTCAAGATTTTGATAGGCAATTGACAAGGCAGTATCCAAACCAACAATATCGTGTATACTTTCGGTACCAGCACGACAACCCCTTTCTTGTGCTCCGCCTGTAATGATGGGTTGTAATCCCAGACCGCTTCTTACAAATGCAAAGCCAATGCCTTTGGGCCCGTGGAATTTATGAGCACTGGCCGCCAAAAAATCAATAGGTATTAGGGATAAATCCAAATTGTAATGACCTACAGACTGAACGGTGTCACTGTGAAACAAAGCTTTGTATTTTTTACAAAGATGAGCAACGTACTCGAGGTCTAAAATAGTGCCAATTTCATTGTTAATGTGCATTAAAGAAACCAAAGTCTTGACATTACTTAGGGCTAATAATTCTTGCAAGTGGTCCATACAGACTGTTCCGTCCTTAAGAATGTTGACGTAACTAACCATTACTTTAAATGTAGATTCAATAGCCGCGATGGTGTGACTCACAGCATGGTGTTCAATTTTTGAAGAAATGATGTGTTGAACACCCAAATCACAAACCGCAGAACGCAATACAAGATTGTCTGCCTCCGTCCCACCAGATGTGAAAATAATCTCAGAAGATTTGACATTAAAATGGGAAGCGATGCGCTTTCGACACTGCTCAAGTACGGTTTTTGAAGACCGACCCAAGCTGTGTGTTGAAGATGGATTTCCGTAGGTAGACTTTAAAATGAGAGCCATCTTATCTGCCACTTCATTTCGAACGCATGTGGTCGCAGCGTTGTCTAAGTAAATAGGCTTCATTTTAAAGGTTTTAATTATAACAAAAATAATCAAATTAAATAATTGACAATAACATTCTATTTATTTCTTAATTCTGTTATTTTTGTTCAAAAAACCACAATATGCGTAACTGTTTTTTGTTTTTTACACTTATAATTTTCACTTGTGCTTGTAACGATGGCGAAATCATTGAAGTTCAACTGGAATTTGACAAAGATTTATCTCTTTGCCAAATAGAGACTACAAACCAAGCTGGAAGTTCTAATTCAAGCTTTTTATTTTACGATACAAGATTTGACCCGTTTGAATCCTTAAGCTTACTGATACCAAATACCTCCACTACCCAATCTATTTTTAACACTGTGAATAATGGACAGGTTCAAAGCATTGCTATTGATGGAAATACCGTGCAATTTCATTACCGTTATTACAATGGAGATCCAAATGACCTAATATGTGCTGTCATACCGCCTGCAGATGTCAAAATCACCCAAAATTATCCAGCTTCGGGAGGAATCGCAAACTTTACATCCACTTTTGTTGATGATGACCAAGATGGTGTCCCCACAATATTTGAAATTGACGGGGATTTTGATGGAGATGGTATTCCCAACTATATTGATGAGGATGATGATGGGGACAATGTTTTGACCATGAACGAGTTACCAGACCCTAACGGCGATGGCGATTTATCTGATGCGCAAGATACAGATGGCGATCTCATCCCTGACTATCTAGATAGTGATGATGACAATGATGGCACCCCAACAATAAATGAAGACGAAAATGGAAATGGTAATTTATTTGATGATATTGCGAGTGGCTCAATCACAGCCCGCTTTTTAGATGAGAATTTTTCAAATTCATATACCGTTTCAACATTCAATGAAAATCACTTTTTTCGCATTGTAACCGTTTCAATCTTTCTGACAAACATAGACATTTCCATTTTGGCCGCAGACAGTCTTTTCATGGGTACCTATGAAATAATACTCACATTATAATGACTGCTTTTGAAAAATATACACTTCGGTAGCTCCTTGACCATATTTTTGGTAACTTCCTGGGTAAAACTTTATGTTATCATAACGCCCAAATAAGTATTCCAGCTCTGATTTTAAAACACCTGCACCCACACCGTGGATAAAAATTACCCTTTGAATGTTTTTTGAAATGGCAAATTCCAAATTGCGTTTGGCAGTGTCTAATTGCAGTGTTAGCATATCATATTTGCTCATATTCTTGGTTGATTTAATAAGCTGATGAATATGTAAATCCACTTCCATTGAAGGAGGTTTTTTGAACTTTTTTTTTGATGTTTGAGATTTTTTCAACTTGTTTGAGGCCTTTTCGGAAAGAATCTGATTTACAGAACTGAACTTAAAAGAACTTGTTTTTAAAAGATTATCACTAATTTTTACCAAGTCTTTAGTTTTGAAAACCAAATCAAAACCATTTGTAGTTTCAACCTCTATATCTGCCCCATTAATCTTAGAAATCCGGCCAGAAATATCATCATCCATCACACAAACAAGATCACCAATTTTAAAATTCATTCTTCTTCGTAAGTTTGTACAGCATAGGGGTCAATGGAGGGCTTATCCCCAATACCCCTTGAAATTAAATAAAGTCCTATAACCAAGAACAGTAAACCAACAATAGATAAAAAAGTCTGGGAATTGGACAGCAACTCGTCGCATATCAAAAGGCAGATTCCAAGTATTGATGCCCAATATTTAATTGAATTATTTAACATTTTTAAAATTTATAAACTCAAAAGTAAAGTCTTTGACTCAATTCATCTATTAAATAATTATTTTTTTTATTATTTAGCAAATAATTTCTTTCTTTGAAAATAATTATTTTATGACGTTCGAAAATTACATGTTGCCGTGCTTAAATAAGAGCCTTTTTGGATTTGATTGCATAGGCTGTGGATTTCAACGTGCTTTATTAGCTGTATTTCAAGGCCAATTTATAAAAGCACTCTGGCTTTACCCCGCAATTTATCCGCTTTTGTTGTTAGCAACTACTGTGGTATTGTCAAAATTCTATAAATTTAATTTTTATCAAAAAACTATCAATTTACTGTCTTTAATTTCAATAGGAACCATCATTACTAACTACCTTATCAAACTAAAATTGTTATGAAAAAATCATTAAACACTACAGTTGTATACATTCTTAGCATCTTTGGACTTCTGTGTTGTTGCTTTGGAGGCCTTGGATTTTTATTGTCGGGGCCAGCCTATTTAATGGCCAATAAAAAAATAAAAGATGCTGAACTCAATCCAGAGGATTATGAAGGCAGTGTGTCTGCCATGAACACCGCAAAAATTGTAGCTTTAGTTGTGCTGGCCATTAATTTACTTAACCTAATATATACAATCTATGTTTTTGCCACAGGAGATTTTAGTGAATTTCAAAAAGAATGGGAGAAAGCAATGCAAGAATTCAACCAGTCTGCAATGCTAATTTAAAAATTTACTTTTCAAACAAAGAAAGGGTCTGAATGATGATATCCACACAAGCTAGGAGTTCATTTTCTGTAATGACCAAAGGCGGTGCAAATCGGATAATATTGCCATGGGTGGGCTTTGCCAATAACCCATTATCTCTAAGTTTTAAACAAATATTCCAAGCCGTGTCGCTATCTTCGGAGTCATCAATCACAATAGCGTTAAGCAGACCTTTTCCACGTACGAGTTTAACAATTCTACTATTTTCGATATAAGCATTCAAACGCTCTCTAAAAATATTTCCTAAGCGGTAGGCCTTTTCCATTAGCTTTTCCTCTACAATAACCTCTAAGGCAGCATGTGCCACAGCACAAGCGAGCGGATTGCCCCCAAATGTTGAACCGTGTTCTCCGGGCCCAATACACATCATAACAGCGTCATCGGCCAAAACAGCGGACACTGGAAAAACTCCGCCCGAGAGGGCCTTCCCCAAAATAAGGATATCAGGGCGAGCGGCTTCGTAGTCAGTTGCCAACATTTTACCAGTACGCCCAATTCCGGTTTGTACTTCATCTGCAATAAATAAAACATTGTATTTGTCGCAGAGGGTTCTAACTCCGGACATGTAACCATCATCGGGAACAATTACTCCAGCCTCTCCTTGGATTGGCTCCACCATAAATGCACAAACGTTTGGGTTCTTCAAAGCGCTTTCTAAGGCCTTTAAGTCGTTGTAGGGGATCAAATCATAGCCAGGCATAAAAGGTCCAAACCCATTATAAGACAAAGGATCATCGGAAGTTGAGATAGCGGCGAGGGTCCTGCCCCAAAAATTACCGTTGACAAAAACAATTCTGGCCTTGTCTTTTTCTATCCCTTTTTTTAAGTAACCCCATTTTCTTGCAAGTTTGTTGGCTGTTTCACCACCCTCAACTCCTGTGTTCATTGGCAATACTTTATCGTAGCCAAATAAATTTGTAATATAAGCTTCATAGCGGCCCAAAACATTATTGTGAAAGGCTCTGGAGGTAAGTGTGAGAATTTTAGACTGTAATTCAAGGGCCTTAACAATTTTTGGATGACAGTGTCCCTGGTTAACAGCGGAATAGGCCGATAAAAAGTCAAAATACTTTTTGCCCTCTACGTCCCAAACATAAACGCCCTCTCCTTTGGTTAAAACCACGGGTAAGGGGTGGTAATTATGAGCGCCATATTTAACCTCTAAATTGATGGCCTCTTCGGAGGAGTTTACATTTAAAAAAGACATACTAATAATGTTAATAAGATTTGAAAAAAACCATTTTTACTTTAATTGGAGAGAAATCACCCAAGTCTATGCAAATTAATAAGATTTTTTCTGTTACAGAAATAAAAAAACTCTAAAATACGGGTTTCAAATACAGAACAATGAACCAACTATTTAACCCAATTGGTTCAACTGACATTGTTTTTTAGACTATTTTTACACTATGCCTATGAAAAACAAAAAAAAAGAATTTTTCAACATTAAAGTTTTAGATGCAGGGGCCAAAGGCAAGAGCATTGCAAAAGCACCGGATGGAAGAATTGTATTTCTTTCGGATGCTGTTCCCGGAGATGTGGTAGATATTCAAACTTTTAAAAAACGAAAGGGTTATTACGAAGCAAAAACCACTAAATTTCACAAGTTTTCTAAAGACAGAGTCCCCCCACTCTGCTCACATTTTGGAATTTGTGGAGGCTGTAAATGGCAATATATGTCCTATAAAAAACAATTATTTTTTAAACAAAAGGAGGTGGAAAATAACTTGAGTCGCATTGGCAAATTAAATCTGCCGGAAATCTCGCCAATTTTAGGAGCCAAGAACTCCTACTTTTACAGAAATAAGATGGAATTTTCGTTCAGTGACAACCGCTGGCTCTCTCAAATAGAAATTCAGTCTGAGCAACCCATTGAAAATAGAAATGCATTAGGATTTCACATCCCGGGCATGTGGGATAAAATTTTGGATATAGACAAGTGCTGGCTTCAAGCGGATCCCTCCAATGCCATTCGAAATGCCCTTAAAAACTTTGCAATTTCTAAGAATATTCCCTTTTTCAATGCCCGTAAACAGTCTGGGGTTTTAAGAACACTCATGATTCGTACAAGCAGTAAA
>JAYYCW010000035.1:0-6498 GCA_036161535.1 Bacteroidota bacterium
TGTCGATATATAGAATTTGTTGATCCTTACCGACAGATTCAACTATATGAGCATCCCAGACTTTGTCAAAAAGTGTTTTTTTCATGTTTAGCGAAGTTCTTGGTAGATGGTACTAGATTCAATGATTTCGTGGAGATCACTGTCATTGATTTCCTTTTTAACATCCGCAAATTTTAGAAAATCGCTGTAAACCACATCCAATTGAAGCTTGGTGAGCTCGTACCCAACGTTTTTGGCTTTGTAGGCCAATGCAGCACGTCCAGATCTAGCCGTAAGTACGATGGCAGATTCTGTGACACCAACCTCCTTGGGGTCGATAATTTCATAAGTTTCTCTATTTTTAATCACGCCATCTTGATGAATTCCTGAGCTGTGGGCAAAGGCATTGGCGCCAACAATCGCTTTATTGGGTTGGGTACAGATACCCATATTGTCAGAGACTAGTTGGCTGATACCATAGAGCATGGAAGTATTAATATTGGTGTCTAACTGCAAAGCTGGGTGTTGTTTCATGATCATCACCACTTCTTCCAATGCGGTATTTCCTGCCCTTTCGCCAATGCCATTGATAGTGCATTCTATTTGACTTGCACCATTGATAACGCCTTCAATTGAGTTGGCTGTAGCAAGGCCTAGGTCATTGTGACAGTGACAAGAAAGATTGGCTTTTTCAATTCCTTTAACATTGTCTTTAAGGTATTTTATTTTGGCTCCATATTCTTGTGGAAGGCAGTAGCCAGTGGTGTCAGGGATATTGATTACCGTGGCTCCAGCCTTGATAACGGCTTCACATACTCTAGCGAGATATTCATTTTCAGTTCTACCGGCATCTTCCGCATAAAACTCTACATCCTCAACAAACGATTTGGCATAACGCACCGCTGCAACAGCTCGTTCGATAATAGCATCTCTGCTAGAGTTAAACTTAAACTTGATATGAGAGTCAGAGGTGCCTATTCCTGTGTGAATTCTAGGAATCTTGGCGTGCTGAAGAGCTTCAGCAGCCACTTTAATGTCATTTTTAACTGATCGACTCAGTCCACAAACAGTAGCGTTTTTTACAATTTTTGAAACTGCTTGCACCGAGATAAAATCACCTGGGCTTGAGACTGGGAAACCAGCCTCAATAATATCGACGCCCAAAAGGTCCAATTGCTCAGCAATGATAATTTTTTGGGCTTTGTTGAGTTTGCAGCCAGGCACTTGCTCTCCATCTCTTAGGGTAGTGTCAAATATTTGGATGTGTGTGCTTGACATTTCTATTTAATAAAATTTATATTGTATTCTCTTACGAATTTAATTTTTTTTGAATTTTTAACCTAAATTATTTTTATAAATTTACGACGCTTAAATCAACTGCATTTACTCTTATAAAAAAAATCAATATACTGGATAGATTTTTTAATTATGGCTAAACTCGCAAATGACAATCTATTTGTATTGGTTAAATCCATGACCAAGTCCGAAAAGCGACAATTCAAGCTTTATATAGGCAGGCTCGGCGTCAATGATGATTCTAAATTTTTATTGTTGTTCAAGGTTTTGGATGGACTTAAAGCATACAGCGAAACGGCTATATTAAAAGATGGGTTTGTTAAAAAACAACAACTCTCCAATTTAAAAGCCCACTTATACAAGCAAATTCTCATCAGTTTAAAGCTAAATCCTTCCCGTCAAAACTTGAGAATTCAACTGCGTGAGCAACTTGATTTTGCCACCATTTTATATCATAAAGGGCTCTACAAGCAGAGTTTAAAAATATTAGATAAGGCTAAGAGCTTAGCGATTAAAAATCAAGAAAAAAATATTGCCTATGAAATCGTCGAACTTGAAAAGGTTATTGAGTCACAATACATCACAAGAAGCCTGAGCAATAGAGCAGATGAATTGACCATTCAGGCAAAAGAATTGAGCCATCAAAATGTCATCGCCAGTAAGCTCTCTAATTTATCATTGCAATTGTATGGTTTATTTCTGAAGACTGGTTATGTCAAAAATGACAGTGAATATCAAAAAGTTACAGACTATTTTAATAAGAGAATGCCTAAATATAAAATTGAGGCATTGGGCTTTAGAGAAAAACTTTGGCTTTACAAGTCTTATCTTTGGTACAGTTTTCTTATCCAAGACTTCAAATCTTGTTATAAATACTCCCGAAAATGGGTTGATTTGTTTTATGATAATGAAACAATGATTCCACTAAACCCCGTTTTTTTTCTCAAGGGCTATCAGTATTTATTAGAGGCTTTATTTTTTGTAAAACACCATCAAAAATTCAAAAGTGTTCTCAGTGATTTTGAAAAAATTACTAAAAAGTCTTGGTTTCCACACGACGACAATATCGATGGATTGGTGTTTCTTTATTTGTACTCAAATAAAATTAATTTACATTTTATGCAGGGTACGTTTAAAGATGGGATTCCCCTAATTGATGAGGTGATAATTGGTTTGGAAAAGCACGCCAATCAAATCGATGAATACCACGTCATGGTATTTTATTACAAAATCGCATGTTTATATTTTGGAACTGGAGATTATGAAATTACCATCCAGTACCTTTCAAAAATCATCAAAAACAAGTCCTTGCAAATGCGCGAAGATTTGCTTTGCTTTTCTCGAATTTTAAACTTAGTTGCCCATTATGAAGCGGGTCTTGATTATCAACTCGATGGCTTGATCAAGAGTACTTTTAAGTTTCTGATTAAAATGGAAGATTTATATGCGGTTCAAAAAGAAATGGTATTGTTTTTAAAGGGTTTAGGTGATATTTATCCCAATGAGTTAAAGGCTGCTTTTAAAAGCTTATATCAAAAACTTTTGACTTATGAAACCCACCCTTATGAAAGACGCGCTTTTTTATACCTTGATATTATTTCGTGGCTTGAGAGTAAAATAGAAAATAAATCTATTTCAGAAGTAATTAAAGAAAAGTTTAATAAATTAACAATCTAAATTAATAAATTTAGAAAAAAATATGGCTTTTAATTTTTATCGCTAAAATCAGAAATGAAGGCCTGAGGGATTACGGGGCAGAACTGAGTCCTTCAATTCCTTCTAAATCACTCAGGGCTTGGAAACTTTAAAAGTCAGAATTCAAAAAATACTTGCGCCTGTTTTTCAAAGACAAAAGAATGCTGTTAAGTTTTAAAAACATCTTTAAAGAATAGTCTATAGTACATTTGTTTTTATATGCTTAATTTTGCGATTAAAATACACGCTTTTGAAAGTCATTGAGCGCATAAAACAACCCATTAGTTTTGAAATGGAACTTTTTGAGAAAAAGTTTCGCCTCTCCATGTCCAGTAAAGTAGCCCTTCTCAACCGTATTACACACTATATCGTCAATCGTAAGGGCAAGCAAATGCGTCCCATGTTTGTTTTTTTATCGGCCAAGATGGTTTCCAATGGTGAAATAAGTGAAAGAACTTATCGCGGCGCATCTGTTATTGAATTGATACACACAGCTACTTTGGTTCACGATGATGTGGTAGATGACAGCAATCAACGCCGCAGTTTTTTTTCTATCAACGCTCTTTGGAAAAATAAAATTGCAGTTTTAGTGGGTGACTTTCTATTGTCAAAAGGACTGTTATTTTGTATAGACAGTAATGATTTTGATTTGTTAAAAATTATTTCTGTTGCTGTAAGAGAAATGAGCGAAGGCGAGTTGTTACAAATTGAAAAAGCCAGAAGCCTTGATATTACAGAAGAAGTCTACTATAATATCATACGTCAAAAAACAGCCACATTAATTGCAGCCTGTTGTAGCTTGGGAGCAGCCTCAGTAAAACCCAATTCAATTGATATAGAGACCATGCGAAAGTTTGGAGAACTTATTGGGATGGCCTTTCAAATAAAGGACGATTTGTTTGATTATGGGACGCGAAAGATTGGAAAACCCACCGGAATTGACATCAAAGAGCAAAAAATGACACTTCCGTTAATTTACACTCTAAACAATTGTTCAAAAAAGAAGAGGGATTGGCTTGTAAATTCTATAAAGCGTTACAATAAAGATCCAAAGCGAGTGAGAGAAGTAATTGCTTTTGTAAAAGACAGTGGTGGTCTAGATTATTCCGTTTTAAAAATGAAAGACTTTCAAAATCAAGCTTTGAAATTGATCCAGAATTACCCAAATACCAACTATAAAGAAGCTTTGGAAATGATGGTCAATTATGTAATAGACCGCAATAAATAAATCTCAAAAGCAGTTGTTGTTTTTTGCAATATAAATGTAATAGATTTTATATATTTACCTTCCGCAAAAAGTTACAGAATTTTAAAAATTAGAAATTGATTGCAAGATCCACCATTGATCAAGTCTTTGATACCGCCCGAGTTGAGGAGGTAATTGGCGATTTTGTTCAACTTAAAAAAGCAGGAAGCAATTTTAAAGGACTCAGCCCCTTTAGTGAAGAACGCACGCCAAGCTTTATGGTCTCTCCTGTCAAACAAATTTGGAAGGATTTCTCTACAGGCAAAGGAGGTACTGCCGTTTCATTTTTAATGGAGCATGAGCATTTCACTTATCCAGAAGCCATTCGTTATTTGGCCAAAAAATACAATATTGAAATTGAGGAAACAGTGCAGAGTGATGCTCAAAAGGAAGCTGCTGGCGAACGAGAAAGCATGTATTTAGTTTCTGAATTTGCAAACAGCTATTATCAAAATACATTGCATAAAACTGATTCGGGAAAAGCCATCGGCATAAGTTATTTTAAGGAGCGTGGATTTACTGAAAAAACAATTAAAAAATTTCAACTTGGATTTTCATCGGATGCAAGGACAGGATTGACAGATGCCGCCATAAAAAAAGGTTACCAATTAAAATATCTAGAGCAAACCGGTCTTACGATTGTTAAAGAGGAAAAGCAGTTTGATCGGTTTAGGGGACGTGTTATGTTTCCAATTCACAGTATGTCTGGTCGTATTTTGGGCTTTGGAGGTCGTATTTTGGCCAAGAATGAAAAAGCCGCCAAATATCTAAATTCTTCAGAAAGTGATATTTATCATAAAAGCAAGGTTCTTTACGGGATTTATTACGCCAAACAAAGCATTGCCAAGCAAGACAATTGTTATTTGGTTGAAGGCTATACAGACGTTATTCAATTCCACCAAGCAGGTATAAAAAATGTCGTTTCTTCCTCAGGAACTGCCCTTACCGCTGAGCAAATAAGACTCATCAATAGATTAACCAAGAATATTACCGTTTTATTTGACGGAGACGCTGCTGGGATTCGCGCGGCTTTGAGAGGAGTTGATCTAATCTTAGAACAAGGAATGAATGTGCGGGTCTGTACTTTTCCAGAAGGAGAGGATCCTGATAGTTTTGCAAAGAAACACAGATTAGAGGAGTTAGAAGAATATTTAAAAGAAAATACCAAAGACTTTATAGCTTACAAGGCTTCTTTGCTCATGGAAGAAACCGCCAACGACCCAACAGCAAAAGCCGATTTGATCCGCGATATGGTCAATAGTATTTCCAAGATTTCCGATCAAATCAAACAAGAGTTGTATGTACGCGAATGTGCGCGTATTATGGATATTAGTGAAGCAGTCCTTTTTAGTACCTTGGCACAAATGCTGAAAAAATCCAAGGCTGAAGCTTACAAAAATGCTCAAAAGGAAATTAAAGCTTTTGAGGTTGTTAAAATGACTTCTGCTGCAAAAAAAGTTGATATACAATATGAATTGGAACAAAAAATTATTGAGATTCTCTTGCTATATGGTAACCGGACAGAAGATTTTGAAGATTTGATTTTAAAAGAAAATGACAGTGGCGATTTGGTTCTGGAACCTGTAACTCAAAAAGCAAAAGTTTTTGAAAAAATTTATTTAGACCTTCAAGAGGATGAAATGAAATTTAGCAATGAAGATTTTAAAACAATTTATTACATTCTAACAGACCACCTTAGCCAAGCAGATACATTTTCAATTGAAAATTTTTTGCATACAATGCCTCCAAAATTGGCGCCTACCGTCACTTCAATTCTTATGAATGACGAACGTTATCGTCTTCACAACTGGCAAAAAAATAACATTTTTCCAAAGCCCAAAGATTTAAGTGTCTCTCAGCTTGTTAGTGAAACTATTTTGAGTTTGCGTTGTTTTTTAATCGATCAAAAAGTAAGCGAGTTTAAAGGCGTCACAGAGAATGTTTTGGAGGATCATTCCGAAATCTTGGAGGATGTTTTAAATTATTCGAATTTAAAGATGTTATTGTCCAGAAAACTTAACAGAGTGTTGTAATTATTTTTGTCTACCAAGATCAATCAGTTCAATTAAATTTGTAACGTTTAGTTTTTTCATCAGACGTGCTTTGTAAGTGCTAATTGTCTTGGGATGAATGCCTAATTCAATGGCCATTTCTGAGTTTTTTTTACCACTACAAATTAAATTTAAAACTTCAATTTCACGGGTTGAGAGTTTGTTGTAAAGGTCTGTTTTTTCTTGATTTTTTTCAAAGGTTAATTTTCGTGCCATTGCGCTGCTGACATA
>JAYYCW010000036.1:0-13953 GCA_036161535.1 Bacteroidota bacterium
GCTCCTGTACCGCCACGAGCCGCACGAACGAAATTGGTTTCTGCATTCAGTCTGATCGGCTTGTTATAAATCGGATTTGAAGGAGAAGCCATAATGATAAATTTATATTGGGTGGCGGCTCGCATGCCAATAAATGCTTCGTCAGCATACATAAAAGGTCTCAAATAAAGGGCACTGCCTTGTTTAGGAGGAATCCATTGGCGGTCCATACTTACCAGCGTTTCTATAGCCTTGACAAAAAGAGCTTCTGGAAATTCGGGCATTCCCAATCTCCTGGCACTATAATTAAGACGTTTGGCGTTTTTATAGGGTCTAAATAATAATGGGGTTCCCTTAATATTTAAGGTCGCTTTCATGCCTTCAAAAACAGCTTGCCCGTAGTGAAATGCCATGGCAGCAGGATGGGTCGCTATTGGAGCTAAAGCTGTAATTTTTGGTTTTTGCCACTGTCCATTTTCGTAATTGCAAATAAACATATGATCCGTAAAGGTTTTGCCCAGAGGTATATTGTCAAAATCTAAATCTAGAGCTCTTGAGAGAACACATTTTTGAATGTGAATTTGGGGAATCATATAAATTGAAATTTAGTAGGATTAATTATATTTTTCTAAATACGCTTTGGTTTTTGGACTTAAAACCAACTTCCCACTGAGGGCTGCACGGGATTCCAGCAAATGCTCCCAATGGTCTGTATCTTGCCAAAGAATTTTTTTGTAAGCTAATAAAGCTTGGGGATTATAAGCCTGAAGTTCTTTGGCCAACAGATCAACTTCAGCCATAAGCGCCTTATTGGTTTCAAATACATTGGCATAAAGCCCCTTTTCTCTTGCCCATTCGGCAGAGAAAAAAGTCTGAGCTTTCAATGTCAATTGGGCCATCGCAGCACTGCCAATTTTTCGTTTAACGGCGGGTTCAATAACGAATGGACCAATACCAATACTTAGTTCACTCAATTTGATAAGTGCAAATTCGCTGGCAAAGCAGATGTCTGTAGCTGCAGCCAAGCCCACAGCACCGCCAACAACTTTGCCTTGAACCGCTCCAATTATAATTTTTGGACAAATTCTCAAGGCATTTATGACATTGGCAAAACCCATAAAAAAAGCTTTCCCTTCAACCGCATCGGATATGGCAACCATATCGTTAAAACTAGCGCCTGCACAAAAGGTGCGGTCGCCCCCACTTTTCAAAACAATAACATGGATTTCATCATCCTCACCAGCCATTTTTATAAGCTTACAAAGCTTTGATAACAATGCAGGGGGAAGTGCATTGTGTGGGGGGTTAAAAAACTCTATATATCCAATATTTTGCTGCTTTGTGAGCGTCACATATGCTGCCATAAGTTTTAAATTATATTGAGCTAATATACTTCAAATTTGGAAATGATTGTAATCAATTAGAACGCTTGGCTAGGTGTCGGCAATTATATCCGTTGCCATTTGAAGTGCCTCAGGAATGCCTTCTGGTTTCTTACCACCAGCAGTTGCGAAAAAAGGCTGTCCTCCCCCGCCACCAGCTATGGTAGGACCTAATTTTCGGATGATTTCACTCGCATTTAATTTTTTGGACGCCACTAAAGGTTTAGATATGAAACAACTCAACAGTGCTTTCCCATTGAAGTTAGAGGCTAAGATTAAGACTAAATCATCAAATTGCTTGCCAATCTCAAAGGCTACAGTTTTCAGACCATTGGCATCTAAATTTAGTTGTTTCGCTAAAAAATGAAAACCATTTGAAGATTTTATTTCCTTCAATAATTGTGTTTTAACGGCCAGTGCTTTTTCATTTAGCAAGCTATCAATTTCCTTTTTTAGTTGGTTGTTCTCTAGCTTTAAGTCGTTGACGGATTTGACCAGGTCCACAGAACTGTTCAGAAGCGATTTAACTTGGTTGTATTGCTGGTTTGTTTCAGAGTAAAAATCTTTTACCGCATCCGATGTGATGGCTTCAATTCGGCGAATTCCCGCAGCCACAGCCCCCTCAGATTTTATTTTAAAATGCCAAATATCTGCAGTATTTTTCACGTGAGTACCCCCACATAATTCCACAGAATTTCCAAATTTGACGGTTCGAACCACATCACCATATTTTTCTCCAAATAAAGCGATGGCGCCCTCAGAAACCGCTTGACTCATTGGTACAGCACGCTGCTCTTCCAGGGGTAATTTACCTTCAATTCTGGCGTTTACAAAATTTTCAACTTCTTGAACTTCCTCAGTTGTCATTTTTGAAAAGTGTGAAAAATCAAACCTTAAATATTTGGAGTGAATTGCACTGCCTTTTTGCTCCACATGCGTCCCTAAAACCTCGCGCAAAGCTTGGTGTAATAAATGAGTGGCTGTGTGGTTACACTCAATTCTATGGCGTTGTTTTACGTCCACCACTGCAGTCATGGTGTCCGTTAAATTTTTTGGTAAATTTTGGCTAATGTGAATGGCTACATTATTTTCTTTTTTTGTGTTTAAAATATAAATTACATCTCCATTAGAGGCTTCCAAGTAGCCTTTGTCGCCAACCTGACCTCCAGCCTCGGCGTAAAAGGGCGTCAAATTAAAAACAAGTTGGTATTGTGTACCGTACTTTGCAGAAATTTCCTTTCGATAGCGTACCAATTTTACATTTGTTTCAAGCATGTCATAGCCAATAAATTCTTGGACGTCGTCTTCGCGTAGTACCGTCCAATCTTCTGTAGAGACTTCACTGGCGGCACGCGACCTGCTTTTTTGCCTTTCAAGTTGCTCTTGAAAACCGATATGGTCCAAATGCAAGTTTTTCTCTTGTAAAATAAGTGCTGTCAAATCTACTGGAAATCCGTAGGTGTCATATAGTTCAAAGGCTTTTTCTCCCGAAATAGTATCCCCCTTGACAGTGTTTATTAAACGCTCTAAAAGGATTAAGCCTTGATCTAAAGTCTTCAGAAAAGAGGACTCTTCTTCTTTTATCACATTTTGAATGAGATGTTTTTGAGTTTTTAGCTCAGGAAAAGTTTTACTCATTTTTTTTACCAACACATTGACCAAGCGGTGCATAAATGGTTCTTTTTGATTTAAAAATGTAAAGCCGTAACGAACCGCACGTCTTAAAATTCTACGAATCACATAGCCCGCACCAGTATTGCTAGGCAATTGACCATCAGCAATTGAAAATGCAACAGTCCTAATGTGATCAGAAATAACGCGTATGGCAATATCTTGTTTGGTATCTTTGCCGTAGTCTGTTCCAGTTATGGCTTCAATTTCTCTTATGATAGGAGTAAAAACGTCCGTATCATAATTGGATTTTACACCCTGAAGCACCATACACAGCCGCTCAAAGCCCATTCCTGTGTCAATGTGTTTTTGGGGTAAATCTTCCAAACTTCCGTTGGCTTTTCTATTGTATTGCATAAAAACCAAATTCCAGATTTCAATCACATGTGGGTGGCCTTTATTGACCAACTCATGGCCTGGAATCTTTGACTTTTCATCATCAGATCTTAAATCTACGTGTATTTCACTGCTAGGGCCACAGGGGCCTTGATCGCCCATTTCCCAAAAATTATCTTTTTTGTTTCCCATCAAAATGTGGTTTTCAGCGACAATCTGTTTCCAAATTTCATGAGACTCTTCGTCCATAGCTGTACCGTCGTTTGAATCGCCCTGGAAAACGGTCACATACAAGCTATTCTTGTCAATTCCATAAACGTCTGTCAACAAAGCCCATGCCCATTCGATCGCTTCTTTTTTAAAGTAATCCCCAAAACTCCAATTCCCCAACATTTCAAATAAGGTATGGTGATAGGTGTCGTAGCCTACTTCTTCCAAATCGTTGTGTTTCCCAGAAACTCTGAGACATTTCTGAGTGTCAGCAAGGCGAGTGCTAGGGGGAGTCGCATTCCCTACAAAATAATCCTTAAATGGAGCCATGCCAGAGTTGACAAACATCAAGCTTGGGTCGTCTTTAACTACCATCGGAGCCGAAGAAATAATGTGGTGATTTTTCTCTTTAAAAAATTTTAAAAATTGAGCCCTGACTTCTTGAGATTCCATGAAAAATGTTAAGCCTAATTAAATAATTTGATTTACTTCAAAAAAAATTATCTTTGTCATCATCTGAAATCAAAGCTTTTAAAGTAAAACACAACACAAAAATAGAACTTTTTAGCCAATGTCTAGTGTAAAATATTATTACGACCCTGAAACGCTTTCTTACCGCGAAATTAGAGTGAGTAAAACAGCGACACTGAAGTATTTATTAGGGTTTCTTTTAGCTTCGCTTCTTTTTGGGCTGTTGATTGTGTTTATTGCTAGTTATTATTTTGAGTCACCGAGAGAAAAAGCACTTAATCGCGAGCTTCAAAACATGGAACTTCAATACAGTATCTTAGATCAAAAAATGGGTGAAATTGAAGGAGTTCTAGCAAATATTGAAGAAAGAGATAACGCGATTTATCGCCTATACTTTGAAGCCAATCCCATCCCTGAAGCGCAGAGAACTCAAGGTTTTGGTGGGGTGAACCGCTACAGCAAGTTTGAGGGTTACAAAAACTCAGACCTCATCAGTTCTGCTCATCAACGCTTAGATGTTTTACAAAAGCGCATTGTCATTCAATCTAAGTCACTTGATGAGATTACCAATTTGGCAAAAGATAAAGAAAATTTTTTGGCTAAAATTCCAGCCATTCAACCCATAAAAAATGAAGATTTAACCCGAATGGCTTCTGGATACGGTTACCGTACAGATCCCTTTACCAAGATCCGAAAATTTCACTATGGTATGGATTTTACAGCACCGCGTGGAACGCCTGTTTACGCAAGTGGCGACGGTATTGTAAAACGAGCAGATTCGCGGTCTTCAGGATATGGCCGCCATGTTAGAATCGATCATGGCTATGGCTATGTGAGTTTATATGCGCACCTTTACAAATACAATGTGCGCCGCAATCAGCGCGTAAAACGCGGGGATATCATTGGTTTTGTAGGAAGCTCTGGTCGCTCTCAAGCACCGCATTTGCATTACGAAATTTTTAAAGACACGCGCAGGATTAATCCTCTAAATTTTTATTACGGAAATTTAACAAGCGAAGAGTTCAACGATCTGCTGATCAAGGCGTCTATTGAGAATCAATCCTTAGATTAAAATGCACATCGATTTACCCAAAAAATTATATTATAGCATTGGCGAAGTGGCCAAAGCCTTTGGTGTCAAAAATTCTTTAATTCGATTTTGGGACAAAGAGTTTGATATTTTAAAACCAAAAAAAAATGCCAAAGGGAACCGGCGTTTTACCGGCGATGACATCAAAAACATCAAGTTAATTTACAAACTTGTCAAAGAACAAGGGTACACCCTAGAAGGCGCTAAAACCTATTTAAAATCACAAAAGGGCAAGACTTTGAGTAATTTTGAAATTATATCAAAACTAGAAGCCATAAAGCACCAATTGATGAAAATTAAATCACAGATTTAATTTTTAATTCCAAAGAGGCTTATTTCTTGCGCATAAAAATGTTTAGTGGCACTCCGCAAAAATCATATATAGAACGCAATTTGTTTTCCAAAAACCGTTTATAAGGTTCTTTGACATATTGTGGTAAATTACAGAAAAAAGCAAATTGAGGCTGCGGTGTTGGCAACTGCATAATGTATTTAATCTTTACATATTTACCCTTGAGTGCAGGGGGTGGTGTCTTTTGAATTATGGGCAGCAAATCTTCATTGAGTCGACTTGTCTTTATTCTCTTAGATCTGTTTTTATAAACGCCTACAGCCGTTTCAATGGCTTTAAAAATACGCTGTTTTGTCAAGGCTGAAACAAATACTATGGGGACATCCGTAAAGGGTTCAATTTGTTTTTTGATATGGGTTTCGAATGATTTAGTCGTTTGGGTTTCCTTCTCTACCAAATCCCATTTGTTAACCAAAATGACAACCCCTTTATGGTTACGTTGAGCCAACCAAAATATGTTTTGAACCTGGCCGTCAAAACCCCGCTGTCCATCAACCAACAAAAGACAAACATCGGCGTTTTCTATGGCGCGAACACTGCGCATCACAGAATAAAATTCCAAATCTTCTTTAACTTTTGATTTTCGCCGAATTCCAGCGGTGTCTACCAGATTAAATTCAAAACCAAAACGGTTGTATTTACTGTCAATGGCATCTCTTGTGGTCCCGGCAATATCGGTAACAATGTAGCGTTCTTCCCCAATAAGTGCATTGATAAAAGACGATTTTCCCGCATTGGGGCGACCCACCACCGCAAAACGCGGCAGTTCTGAATCCTCAGAGTCTGCTTCAACTGGAAGGGCATCGACCAAGGCATCCAATAAATCTCCAGTTCCACTACCATTGATACTTGCAATGGTAAAATAATCTCCAAGTCCCAGACTGTAAAACTCAACGGCGTCTTGGGCGCGCTTGGCATTGTCCACTTTATTGACCACTAAAAAGACCGGTTTTTTGACCTTTCTAAGCAATTTGGCTACATCTTCATCCATTCCAGTCACTCCGGTTTCGACGTCAACCATAAATACAATCGCATCCGCTTCATCAATGGCCAGCTCTACTTGTTTGTCAATTTCAGCTTCAAAAACATCATCACTTCCCAAGACATAGCCACCAGTATCAATTAAAGAAAATTCACGACCGTTCCAATCGCTTTTTCCATAATGTCGATCTCTAGTCACACCGCTTACGGCATCGACGATGGCTTCTCGCCTTTGAATCAAACGATTAAAAAATGTAGATTTTCCTACATTTGGACGGCCAACGATAGCTACGATATTTCCCATTAATTTTCTTTACGTGTTGCAAAAATAGGAAATATACCCATGGGTGTTCAAAAATTAAAGGGCTTTGTCTATTTGCCGCTAGTGTTGATATCCAAAACGTTTCAATTGTTGCTGATTTGAGCGCCAATTCTTATTAACTTTTACATACAATTCTAAATGAACTTGTTTACCGAAAAACTGCTCTAAATCTTTCCTTGATTCGACACCTACACGCTTCAGAGCACTGCCTTTATGCCCTATGAGAATTCCCTTTTGAGTCTTTCTTTCTACCATAACCACAGACCGCATTCTAATGATCTTTTCTTCTTCAAAAAACTCTTCTGTATCCACCTCAACGACATAAGGGATTTCTTTTTTGTAGTGCATCAATATTTTTTCCCTAATTTTTTCATTGACAAAAAACCGCTCTGGTTTGTCGGTCAATTGGTCTTTTGGAAAATAGGCGGGGGATTCAGGTAACAGTTCTAAAAGCCGATTGAATACATTTTTAACATTAAAACCAGTCAATGCAGAGATGGGGTAGAATTCAGCATTGGGTACTTTGGACTGCCACAATGCAGCTTGGCTTTCCAGTAGTTCTTGGTTGGAGAGATCAATTTTATTCAAAAGCAATAACAACGGAGCTTTGGTATTTGTGATTTTTTTAAAAAAGGCAGCATCCTTTAGTTCTTTTTCACCAATCTCAACCATATAAATTAACAGATCGGCGTCCTCAAAAGCCGAATTGACTGCATCCATCATTGAGTTTTGTAATTCATAGGCAGGTTTGATAATTCCCGGAGTATCCGACAAAACCATTTGAAAATCATCCCCATTGACAATGCCTAAAATTCGGTGGCGTGTGGTTTGCGCTTTGGAAGTGATAATGGATAATTTTTCACCCACAAAGGCGTTCATAAGGGTTGACTTTCCCACATTTGGATTTCCGATGATATTGACGAAGCCTGCTTTGTGCATCTTTTAAAAATTAGTACAAAGGTACAACCTTCAAATGAGATGCAGTAATTGTTATAAATCAATTCGCAACTACTTTCATAAAATTCTCGACATCATTAACTATTGATGCAATGCACTGCCACTGATTAAGAATGTTTATATCGCTATTTTTATACAACTACAAGGATTTCGTTCTAAAATATTCTAATGGGATATAAAGGGGTTTTGAGTATATTTGAAAAACAAATAAATCAGCATGAATTACCAGATTAGAAAAGCAAAAATTAGTGATTTGGACCAGCTTTTGAATTTGATAGTAGAATTGGCTGTTTATGAAAAAGAGCCTGATGCTGTAGAAATTACAGTAGATGATTTAAAAGCCTCTGGATTTGGAACTGATCCTGAATTTGTATGTTTTGTAGCCGATATGGATACTCAAATCATAGGAATTGCACTGACTTATACACGGTTTTCTACCTGGAAAGGACGGGTATTGCACTTGGAGGATTTAATCGTTTCCAAGTCCATGCGTGGAAAGGGAATTGGCTCCGCTCTTTTGGATAAAGTGGTAATACATGCTGCTGCATTGGGCGTCAAGCGTGTGTGCTGGGAAGTCCTTGATTGGAATGCTAGTGCCATTGAATTTTATAAGGCTAGAGGGGCTGATGTAAAGCGCGATTGGAATGTAGTGCATCTAGACCAAAATGGTATAAAAAAATATATCTCTAAATTGCAATCATGAAAATCTTAAAATTTGGAGGTGCTTCAGTAAAAGATGCCGAAGGCGTTAAAAATTTAGAAAAAGTTCTTAAAATTACAGGCACTTCAGATGTCCTAATTATTGTCTCTGCAATGGGGAAAACAACAAATGCCTTGGAAGAGGTTATTGACCATTACTACCACTCAAAACACAAACTGCAAAGCAGCATCCAAGCGGTTAAAAAATACCACAATGCTATTTTATTGGATTTATTTGAAGATGAATCGGAGCCGGTATTTGAGGTTGTTTCAAGATTATTTCAAGAACTGACCGATTTTTTTGATAGAAACAAGTCACCAGATTACAATTTTGTATACGACCAAACCGTTGGATATGGAGAGTTGGTTTCTACCACTATTCTCAGCCACTACCTCAACAACAAGGGGATTAAAAACAATTGGTTAGATGTGCGTGAACTAATCAAAACAAATACAAATTATCGCAATGCAAAGGTAGAATGGAGCAGCACACAAAAAAACATTAAAACAGCTGTAAGCCTGGACAAACTCATAGTGACCCAAGGCTATATCGCCAGTGATATCAATAATTTTACAACTACACTAGGACGAGAGGGCAGCGATTATAGTGCTGCTATTTTTGCCTTTTGTCTCAATGCAAAAAGTGTAACTGTTTGGAAAGATGTTCCGGGAGTTTTAAATGCAGATCCACGCTATTTTGAGAATGCGTCACTGCTGGATCAATTGTCGTATGAAGAAGCGATTGAACTCTCTTACTACGGTGCCTCTGTCATTCACCCAAAAACATTACAGCCCCTACAGCGCAAGGAAATCCCATTGTATGTCAAGTCTTTTTTGAACCCCAAACAAACTGGAACCAAGATCGCTAAAAATTTAAAACTCAGCCCTAATATTCCTTGTTATATATTAAGGGAGCACCAAGTTTTAATTTCTGTATCCTCTTTAGATTTCTCTTACATCGTAGAGGAAAATATAAGTCATATTTTTAAGCTCCTGCACTTACACAAGATGAAAGTACATCTGATTCAAAATTCAGCCATTAGTTTTTCTGTTTGCATTGAAAACAACTTTGATACTCTAGAAGGGCTGTTGTTAGAACTCAAAGCAAAATACAAGGTGAATATTGAAAAAGGGGTCAATGTTTTTACCCTGCGCCACCATAACCAACAGGCCATTGATGAAATTGAAAAAAACAAAAGGGTTTTATTGAAGCAAATTACGCCAAAAACTGTGCAGATACTCACCTTGCCAAAAAAATCATGAGTCTAAAAACTCCAATAATTCATAAATCTTTAGTGAAAAATAACCCGGATTTTATCTACAATAGTTTGGGCTAATTTTTTATGGCTTTGCTTGGTCCAACCCGCCACATGCGGAGAGAGCAAAACTTTATCGGACTGTGTAAGATATTGAAGTGCATCGGGGATCTTAGCATTGTCAAACAAGGCTTCAAATGACTTTTTTTCATACTCCAGCACATCCAATCCAGCACCAAGGATTTGACCAGTCTCCAGGGCTGATACCAAATCTTCGGTGACGAGACTGCTGCCACGAGCGGTATTGATAAGCCAAAAAGGGTTGGTAAATTTATCAATAAATTTCCGATTGACCATCCGTTTTGTCAGCGTTGTTTCCGGGGTGTGCAGACTCAAAACTTCAGCACGGCTTTGAAGGGTTTTTAAGGACACTTGAGTGGCATTTTCGTCTCCAACATTGGGTTTTATATCTTGACACAAAACTTCAACATCAAAACCTTTAAGCTTTTTAGCAAAGGCTTTGCCCATATGGCCATAGCCAATAATTCCAACAGTTTTACCATCCAGCTCAACTCCTCTATTTGTCTCTCTTGACCAAAGACCCCCGCAAACGTCTTGGTTTGCTTGGTTTAATTTATTTAACAGTGCCAATAGCAGCGCCAGGGCATGCTCCCCCACAGCGTTGCGATTACCCTCGGGGGCGGCAATCAAATGAATCCCTTTTTGACGGGCACAAGATAGATCGATATTTTCTAGACCTGCTCCGACTCTGGCAATAAATTTTAGGTTTTTGGCTCGGTCTAAAAAAGCCTTGTCAATAGAAAAACGGCTGCGAATAACAAGGCCATCAAAATGAGAAATTTTATCGGTAATTTCAGATTTAGAGCTTAAAATATCTATCTCATTACAATGCCCAAGGACCTCCAATTGTTCCACGAGTAAAGGATGGTTGGTATCCACATGTAGGATATTCATCTCAAATATTTAAAATGAACTTGGCAATAATGAAATAAATCAATATACCAAAAATATCATTACTTGTAGTGATGAAGGGCCCTGTAGCAATGGCGGGGTCAATACCTCTTTTATGCAAAAACAAAGGGATAAAAGTCCCTACAATACCAGCCACAATGATGACCGCTACTAGGGATACAGAGACCGCCAAAGCAGTTTGAAAATCTTGCTGCCAAGCCCACATAAATCCAAATAAAAATAAGGCCAAAATAAGGCCATTAAGAGCGGCCAAAAACATCTCCTTTATCAAACGTGTATTGATGCTGACTTTGATATCGTCATTGGCCAAGCCTTGAACAATAATGGCACTGGATTGTACCCCCACATTTCCCGCCATGGCTGCAATTAGAGGTGTAAACAATAAAATAACTGGGAATTCCTTAACAATTGTATCAAAAGTTCCCATGATCATGGCGGCACCAACTCCGCCAATAAGTCCTAAAAATAACCAAGGTAAACGTGCTCTTGTAAGGGCAAAAATACTGTCCTCAGCATCCACATCTTGAGTAATCCCTGCTGCCAATTGATAATCTTTTTCGGCTTCTTCAATAATTACATCAACTATGTCATCAATGGTAATGCGTCCTAACAATGTCTTCTGATCATCGACCACAGGAACTGCTTCCAAATCGTATTTGGCCATAAGTCTGGCCACGTCTTCATCGTCCTCACTAACGTGAACAGAATCTACTTTTGGAATGTATATATCGGCAATTTTAGTTTCGTTTTTAGCAATCAAAAGGTCTTTTAAAGAAAGGCGACCAATGAGTTTATCCGCTTTGTCAACAACGTAAATTGAATGTACGCGTTTGACATTTTCTGCTTGGGCTCGAATTTTTCTAAGACAGCCAGCAACGGTCCATGTTTCATAGACTTTGACCAACTCTTTGGCCATCAAACCACCAGCAGAATTTTCATCATATTCCAATAATTCATTGATGTCTGCCACCAATTCTTTATCGTCTATTTGAGCGATTACTTTTTGCTTTCGATCTGGCGGTAACTCAGAAATTAAATCGGCGGCATCGTCGGTGTCCAGCTCTTTTACTTCTTCAGCAATTTCCTTCACCGATAAATTTTGCAATACCTTTTCACGTACGTCATCTTCCAATTCAGACAAAACATCTGAGGTAGTTTCACTGTCTAAAAGTTTGATGATATAAGTAGCTTGCTCTAAATTGAGTTCGTCTAAAATTTCGGCAATATCAGCATAATGTAGCTCACTTAGTTGCTGTTGAAGGGCGACATCATTTTTATTTATGATGTCCAATTCAAGAGTCTGCAACAAAGCTGCTGAGATTTCAAATGGGATATGTTCTTTAGATGTTTCCACAATTACGCTGTATTTTGATCGTTTTCAATAACCTTGGCTAATTCAATAAAAGCCGCTACCGACAACTGTTCAGCGCGTTTGTCAAAGATAGTATTTGCTTTTAAATTATCCGATAAATTGAACGCTTTTAAGCTATTTCTTAAGGTTTTACGCCGTTGCTGAAAAGCGCTTTTGACCACTGAAAAAAAGTGTTTTTCACTACAAGGCAAACAAAAATCATTTTTTCGAGTCAAACGCAACACAGCAGAATCCACTTTTGGGGGCGGGTTAAAAACAATGGGGGGCACTGTAAATAAATATTCTGCATGGTAAAAGGTTTGAACCAAAACTGATAAAATACCATGGGCCTTACTGCCTTCACTGACACATATGCGCTGAGCGACCTCCTTTTGGAACATCCCTGAAAACTCTGGTATACAGTGGCGGTTTTCCAGCATTTTAAAAACAATTTGTGTCGAAATATTGTAGGGAAAATTTCCTATAATCGCAAACTGAGTGTCAGAAAAAGCTGCTGAAAAGTCGAGTTTTAAAACATCGTCCTCAAAGATGCGGTTGGACAAAGAAGGATAATGATCTTTTAAGTAGGCAACCGATTCCACATCAACTTCAATGGCATAGGTGGTGGTGGCTTTTTCCAATAAAAAGGCGGTTAAAACACCCATTCCCGGACCGATCTCAAGAACCTTATCATAACCCGTCAAAGTGAGAGTGTCCGCTATTTTCTTGGCAATATTGCTGTCCTTTAAAAAATGTTGTCCTAAATATTTTTTTGGCTTTACACTCATGGGGTTTTATTAGCTGTGAATTCATCAATAAATTCCAGTGCTGTTCGAAATGAAAGCATTTTATCTCCAAAACGTTTTACACCCTCGGACTGTAGTTCTTGGGCATATTGAGTTTGATATGTTTCTAAGGCTGATTTGGAGTGAGCATAATATTGTACAGAGTAAGTGGTGGTGTTTTCCGTATCTTCTGTCAAAACTTTAGAAAATACAGCCTTTAAAAAAAGACCTGTTCCCAATACTTTTGGGATGTGATCATTTATCCATTTTCGCCATTCGCTGTGGACAGAATTTTCAATATTCAGAGTCATATTGTATATTATCATAAGTTATTTTTTGATGATGAATTGGAAAACTTTAACAAACGCCTGTAGTGTTTTTTGGCATCCACAAAGTGGATACTGTCTTGATGTTCAAAAATAATTTTCTCGTAAAGTAACAAGGCTTTTTCTGGTGCATTAAAGGCCTTTCGTTGAAGTTCTGCTAGGGCAAAATAAGCATCATCCGCTAAAATTTCTGTTGAAAAATCTTTAAGGATTGTTTGATATTTTTGCGCTGCACCAGTATAATCCGCCTCAGATTCCAAAATCTGAGCTTGGAGCATCAATGCTTGATCTATGATGGCGTGAGAAGGATGAGCTTTTGTGAGAGTATCTAAGACTTTAAATGCGGCCTTTGGTTTTTTTTGCAATTGTAAAAAATCAGCTTTGGCATACAGTTTTAAGGGCATTTGTAGACTGTCTCCATATTTATGATCTGTAATTAACAATTGGAGATCCAATGCATCGTTGGCGATGAGTTGAGAAGTGGACGATTTTAATACTTTTAGTTGGGTTTCAGCCCATTCGAAATCACCTTTATAGTAACTGAGCTTTGCAGATTTAAAACGGGCTTGTTGAGCTAGCGAACTGTTCTTAATTTGACTGTGAACTTGTGTGTATAATACCAATGCACGATTGAACTGTTCTGGGGTTGTTAGAATGTCCGCTAATTTGAGTTTGAGTTTTGCTTTTGTAAACTTTGATGCTTCTACCTCAAGACATTTTTTTAAAAATACAATGGCGGCTTGCTTTTTTTGGTAATGAAATGCCAAAAATTCAGCATATGAGAGTTGTAAA
>JAYYCW010000037.1:0-13373 GCA_036161535.1 Bacteroidota bacterium
GGCCTGCGATAGCTTCCTGGATAGAAAAGAACGGATTTTTCTGGCAAAAGCTTTTCTAAATCGTTAAGGTGAAAAGCGGCAATTTCTTTGGATTCAAAAACCAAAAGGAAGGGCTGGTTTTGGTTGTTAAAAATTTGAGAAATTGTAATTGAAAGATCAGCACCAACAGCACCTTTTAACTGCACCTTATTTTGATGTTTGACAATAGCCTTCCGCAGTTTTTGAATCTTCAAAGACTGTTCATATGCTTGGCAGAGATCAACTTTACACAACGCAAATAAATTTTCGCAAATATAAAACAATCCTTTTGGCCTGTGTGAAGTATCTCCTAAAATTCTTTATATAAATTAATAGAAATTGTCAGTTTACTAAAAAAATATGTAGGTTTGTAGAGCACCTAAATTTAATATATGTCCTACTCGAAATTATTTGACAGTGGTTTTAGAAAACTCAACCAAGACCTCTTCGCCGCCATTATACGCACCGCTATGAACGTTGACAAGGTAAATACCAAAGAAAAAGCTTTTTTAGATAGCTTGGCACAAAAACTAGAAAACTTAAAGGAGATTCATGGTAAAATTTTAAAGGACAATATCAAGCATCCCATCAACCCGCTTGCCCAATCAGAAAAACGCATGATACGCTTGTTTGAATTGGCCAAAATGGTGTATGCGGACGCCATCAAAGATGTTACAGAAGTTCGACTGTTGACAAAAATTGCCATTGGTCTAGGATACAGTTCTAAGCCTCAAGAAATAGTACTCGAAGCGCTTGGCATTGTTACAGATCAAAATATTGTTTTTGAAAAATTTAAAAAATTGAACAATTAGGTTCAATACTAGACAAAAGAATTATGGATGTATTTTTTATTGTAATGGCTTTGTTTTTAATGCTTTTGGGAGTGTTGGGTAGTTTTTTACCGGTTTTACCAGGGCCGATAACGAGTTGGTTTGGTTTTTTATTGCTTCACTTTTCTGACTTAATTCAGTTCAGTAAAAAACTACTCATTATTACTATGTGCATTGCCGTCTTTATATGGATTTTGGACTATTTTATTCCAGCCCTTGGCGCCAAAAAATTTGGCGGTTCAAAATATGGGATGATTGGGACGACTATTGGCTTGATTGTAGGGCTGATTGCACCCATCCCAGCTGGGATTTTTATAGGCCCTTTTTTAGGAGCGTTGATAGGAGAGTTACTCAACAAGAGTGACTCTAAAACAGCGCTTAAAGCGGCTTTTGGGTCCTTTTTGGGTTTTCTAACTTCAACGTTTATTAAGTTTATTGTTTCAATGGTTTACCTCGGCTTGTTTATATCCATCCTTTGGAACCAAAAAGCAGCCTTTTTAAATCTGTAGCAAGATTGGTATTTCATCGAATCTTGAGCTTAATTTAACTTGTATTTTAATAAAAAATATTACTTTCACACTGTATATTAAATAAACAACACATGAAAAGACTTTCAAATTTATCATTATCTACCTTAACCTTATTTTCATTTTTTTCCTTGGCCCAATCAAATGAGGTATCCACATACGATTACAATGCGGCCTTCGGTCACGGATTTTACACAAATAATGGAACTCAGACAAGATCCGCAAGTGGAAAACCTGGACATGCTTATTGGCAAAATAGTGCTGACTATGTTATAAAAGTTAGCCTTGACGATGAGGCTAAAAAAATTACTGGCAGCGAAACCATTACTTATGTGAATAATAGTCCAGACGAACTTAATTTTCTGTGGTTACAACTAGATCAAAATTTATTTAAGAAAGATTCTAGAGGCAATGCAATCATACCTTTGAGTGGAAGCAGAAATGGTGCCAAGGGCCAAGATTTTGACGGAGGTTACTCACTTGAAAATGTCAAGCTATTTTATACTTCACCTATAAAGAAAGGAAAGAAAAAAAGAAAAGCCGTACAAATGGCTGCCTCTTACGATATTGTTGACACTCGAATGAAAATCAAACTTTCTGAACCTTTGGCTTCAAATGGGGGTGAAATTAAAATTGGGATTGATTTTTCATTTACCTCCCCTGATTATGGCTCAGATCGAATGGGCGTTTTGGAAACTAAAAATGGCCGCATCTTTAACTTGGCGCAATGGTATCCAAGAATGTCCGTATATGACGATATTTTGGGCTGGAACACCCTACCCTACCTCGGCGCCGGAGAGTTCTATCTTGAGTATGGAAATTTTGACATTGACATCAATGTACCAAGTGATCATTTGGTGGTTTGTTCCGGTGGCCTATTAAACCCTGAGGAGGTTTACACTAGCACCCAATTAAGCCGATTAAAAGAAGCCGAAAATAGTGACAAAACAGTGATCATCCGAGGTGCTAATGAAATCAATGATGTAAACTCTCGTCCCATGGGAAAAGAGCGTTTGACTTGGAAATTCAGAATTGAAAACTCCAGAGATGTCGCTTGGTCCTCATCTTCTGCCTTTATATTTGATGCCGCGCGCATCAATCTCCCCAGTGGAAAAAAGGCCATGGCCATGTCGGTTTATCCCGTTGAAAGCAATAGCAGAGATTCTTGGGCACGCTCAACGGAATATACCAAAGCGTCGATTGAACACTATTCAGAAAAATGGTTGGAATATCCATATCCTGCAGCCATAAACGTTGCTGGAAATCAGGGGGGCATGGAATACCCAGGGATTGTATTTTGCAGTTGGAAAAGCAAAAATGCCGCTTTATGGGGAGTTACAGACCATGAATTTGGCCACATTTGGTTTCCTATGATTGTAGGATCCAATGAACGGCTTCATGCTTGGATGGATGAAGGATTTAATACCTTTATTAATTCCTTAAGTACAGAGGCTTTCAATGGCGGCGAATATAAAGAACGCGAACGCAATATGCACCGCTTTTCAAACTTCCTTGTGAATGATAAAATGGAGCCAGTGGCCACACCCCCAGATAATCTAAAAGAGAGGAATTTGGGAATTTTAGCTTACTACAAACCCAGCGCTGGTTTGACAATGTTGAGAGAACATATCTTAGGAAAAGAACGTTTTGATGAAGCTTTTACAGAATACATCAATCGCTGGGCCTACAAACACCCAACACCAGATGATTTTTACAGAACAATGGAAAATGTGAGTGGTGAAGAATTAAATTGGTTTTGGCGAGGTTGGTTTATATACAATTGGAAACTCGACCAGTCTATTGAGCGCGTTAAATATGTTGACGGAGATCCCGCCAAGGGCGCTATAGTGACCATTGAAAACCTTGGACAAATGCCTATGCCTGTGACCCTGGAATTTACTACAGAAAGCGGCAAAAAAACAAGACATTTATTACCTGTTGAAATTTGGAAACGCAATAAAAAATGGACCTTTAAACACAATTCAAAGGAGGCACTAAAAGAAGTAGTCATCGATCCCGACTATGTTTTCCCAGATGTAAATTCAAAAAATAACCGCTGGACTTCGAGAACAGCATTAGAAAATAAAGTAGATTTAAGTGCCTATCTAGGAGAATTTAGCTCTGATGCACTTCCTATTGTTGTAAATGTAACTGAAAAAAATAGTGATTTGGTAGCCATTGTTGAGGGTCAACCGCCAATCCCACTCACCGACGAGGGGGGCGGTAAATTCGTTTTTGAAGAAGCGGACTTAGAAATACAATATAACTCTAAAAAATCAGGCTTTGAAATGAGAATTGGTGGACAAGCTTTTGAATTCATCAAAAACTAGTCATAACAATAGTTAGCTGTAAAGCGGCCTCAGACCGCTTTTTTTATAAATCTATCTTAAAATTTAAATTTAAGCTCTGTATATTTAATACTTTTAGGGGCTAAAACTAAATTTTTGCCACATAAAATCAATGTTGTTTGGATAAAGCGTGACCTTAGAACCCAAGATCATGAACCCCTATTTTTTGCTGAAAAAGCAAATATACCCTACATCATCCTATATATATTTGACGCGAAACTGCTGAAACATCCAGATGTTGGTGTACGGCACTTACAATTTATTTATCAGTCCATAAAAGCATTGAATACTACCTTGGAACCCTACAACAAAACTTTAAGTGTTTTCTATGGTACTTCTTTAGAAATCTTTAAATTTTTAAGCCAGCAATATGAGATTGAAAACTTATTTAGCTATCAAGAAAGTGGAATTCAGAAATCATGGGATCGGGATATAGGCGTCTCTAAGCTTTTAAAAAATAAAGGGATTCATTGGCAAGAATTTCAACAAAATGGGGTTATCCGAGGACTCAAAAATCGGAAAAATTGGGCAGGTCTTTGGAAAGAATTTATGCAACAACCCATCGTAGAAAACAAATTTAAAAAAACAGAATTACCGACTCTAATACATCCTTTTGAATTGCCTGAGAAGCTGAAGAGACAACTCAAAAGCTATCCAAAACTATACCAGGCTGCTGGTGAAAAAAATGCTTGGCGATATTTAAGCTCTTTTGTTGAGAACAGAGGAAAAAACTACCAACGTCACATCTCAAAGCCAACAGAAAGCAGGATCAGTTGTAGTCGAATGTCTCCATTTATAAGCTGGGGTAACCTCAGCATTCGTCAAGTATTTCAATATGTGAGCAACCACCCCAACACTCAAAACTACAAACGAGCCTTTTCGGCCCAACTCACCCGTCTGCACTGGCATTGTCATTTTATACAAAAATTTGAAATGGAATGCCAATATGAAACGCGCTGTATCAATGCGGGATATGAGCTGTTAAAACGCGGGGCCAATCTAAGCTATATCAAAGCTTGGAAAACAGCAAATACTGGCTTTCCATTGATTGATGCTTGTATGCGAGCCTTGGAACAAACCGGTTGGATTAACTTTAGAATGCGTGCACTTTTGGTTTCTTTTTTTACCCTGAATTTATATCAAGATTGGCGGGAAGGGGTCTATCATTTGGCACGACTATTCTTAGATTATGAACCCGGAATTCACTATACACAATTCCAAATGCAGGCGGGTACTACGGGCATTAACACCATTCGGCTTTACAATCCCATAAAAAACTCAAAAGAGCTGGACCCCAATGGAGTGTTTATAAAAAAATGGCTCCCAGAGCTTCAAAACATTCCTTTAGAGCACATTCATGAACCATGGAATATGAGTGCAATGGAACAATCTTTTTACAATCTTGAAATTGGAAAAGACTACCCAATGCCCATTGTAAATCTCAATGAAAGTGCAAAAGCAGCAAGAGCTAAAGTTTGGGGGCATAGAAAACATCCGCTGGTACAAAAGGAAAATAAACGGATTTTAAATACACATGTCAAACGGCGCTGACAAGCACTTATAAAAAAAGCCCTCCGTTTTAAAGGAAAGCTTCTCACTGGTTTTGTCACAAACCATGGGTAATCTAAAAGATTACCACAACACAACATTTTTAAAATTAGCACTTTTAAGCCATTTGCGGTCTGGACGGGACTCGAACCCGCGACCCCCTGCGTGACAGGCAGGTATTCTAACCAACTGAACTACCAAACCGTTGCTTTATAGCAGCAGCAAATATACATTGCATTTTTAATACGGCAAATGTTTTTATTGTTTTTTACAAAAACTTATGGCGCTTTTCAAAGTATGTCATCATTACTTTTTCAAAGCCTTGGCGAATGTCAACGTCTACATAATTTATCTTGTATTGCGCACATTTTAGTCGCAGTGCCTTAAAATATGCCTTTACAGCGGTAGTGTATTTTTTTTGAAAGATTTTTGGAAATAAATCTACAGAATTTCCAGTTTCGACATCTAAAAAACGTTTTGGCGTATTTTCAAAATCAAAGTTGAACTCTGTAGCTTTATCATAAACATGAAATAATACCAGTTCGTGTTTGTTGTATTTTAAATGCCTTAGCGCTTCAAATAGCTTAGAAGCTTCAATATCGCTTTGAAATAAATCTGTAAATAAAAAAATCATGGAACGCCGTTGTAATTGTTCAGCAATTTGATGCAAAACTTCATAGGTTCTAGTGGCTACTTTAAGCGGTTTTGAAGCCGTGGCTTGCTCCAATGTATTTACAAGCATTTGATAGTGGCGTTCACTGCTTTTTTCAGGCACATAAAAGCTTTGAGTTTGATCGTAAAGACTAAGGCCCGCAGCGTCTCGCTGTTTCTTTAGTATATGCAACAGCGCTGCGGAGGCCAATGCAGAAAATTCTATTTTATTATAGTCTATATCCCTGATATCATCAATTATAGGATAATGCATGGAGGCACTTTGATCCATAATGATATGGCAACGCATATTGGTTTCCTCTTCATAACGTTTGGTGTATAACTTATCTGTTTTGGCGTACAACTTCCAATCAATATGTTTAGTGTTCTCTCCATTATTATAACTTTTATGCTCTGCAAACTCGGCCGAAAAACCATGAAAAGGGCTTTTATGAATACCTGTCATATAGCCCTCTACAATGGACTGCGCCAATAATTCAAAATTTGAAAAACGGGAATTTTCTTGGAATTTTTCTCGTAAACTCATCTATATCTGAACTAAAAAAGGTTGCCACATGGACAAACCTTTGTATTAATATTTTATGTCAAAAATTGACTATAATAAGGCATCAATAGACTCCGCATAGGAAGCTTTAGTGGCTACGCCAACTTGGCGTCCAACAACTTCACCGTCTTTAAATACGAGGACGGTTGGAATATTTCTTACACCGTATTTGGCTGCAAATTCTTGATTAGAATCGACATCTAATTTTCCAACCACAGCTTTGTCTGCATATTCTGAACTGATTTCATCAATAATAGGACCAACCATACGACAAGGTCCGCACCAAGCTGCCCAAAAATCGACCATCACAGGTTTATCACTTTTTAATACTGTTTCTTCAAAATTTGCATCTGTAATTTCTATAGCCATGATATAAGATTTTAACATTCATGCAAATCTAATTAAAAATTACGTTAATAATTTCAAAAAAAGATTACTTTTTTATCAGATTAAATGTAAAATTCTGAGGGATATATGATTTTTATTATGAAATTTCATCGGTTGATGTGGGATTTTGCATTGAAAGAATCGCGAAATAGGATTATAATTTTAAGAATTGATATCGGAATTTCTTCAGTTTAGTTTGTAAGAAACTTGGAAAGAATCTAATTCTTTTAATAATTCCTGAGATATATTAACCTTTTGTTGGCGACTTTTAAGTTCTAGTACAATGCTTTCTTCATCGTCATACACGACAAAGTGAAGCAGGTGTTTGCCTTTATGCATGTTTAACAGCTCTTGTATTTCAGTAATTTTTTGTTCGTTTATACCTTTAATATTTAGCTGAATCGATAGTTTCTTAGCATAAGCATCCAAGACATCTTGCAACAATTGAAAGTTATTAAACTGCAAGCGAGGCTCACTTTTTTTTCCTGTCTCTCGATTGACCCACCCCTCTCGAATAAAAGCACGGACATAGACGAAATTGTTCAACATTAAGAAATGTCGAAATTTAAGATACTCCTCACCAAAGATTCTAAACTGATGGTTGTTTGTATAATCTTCAATGGTAAAACTTGCCCAGCCTTTTCCTTGCCTGCTTACGCGGTGCTCAACTTCGGTAACAACACCACCAAAGGTAATTTGTTTGTTGATAAGTGGAATCATATTTTCAAAAACACTGACAGTTGCATTACAAAAATTTTGCATTTCTGTTTTAAATTCATCCAATGGGTGTCCTGAAATATAAATACCTACTACCTCCTTTTCACGGGCAAGTTTTTCCATGGTTGACCAAGGCTCACAAGCGGGCAACTCTGGCTCTGGAAATTGAACTTCACTGGCCTCGCCAAACAAACTAACCTGTGCAGAATTTTGATTGTCCTGAAACCTGTGCGCATATTTTAATGTTTTCTCTAAAAATGTGACGCCATCCCCTTCATCGTTAAAATATTGTGCACGGTGGGTATTTGAAAAACAATCAAAACTTCCAGCATTGGCTAAATTTTCAAAAGCTTTTTTGTTTGCAGCTCTTAAATCAATACGTTTGGCTAGATCAAAAATTGAGCGGTAAGCCCCATTGCTTTTACGCTCTTCAACAATTGTTTTGACGGCAGACTGTCCCACCCCTTTAATCGCGCCCATTCCAAAGCGAATGGCATTGTCATTGTTGACTGAGAATTTATAATAACTTTCATTTACATCAGGACCTAAAACATTCATTTTCATTCGCTTGGCCTCCTCCATAAAAAATGTAACTTGTTTGATGTCGTTCATATTATTTGACAAAACAGCGGCCATATATTCAGCGGGGTAATGGGCTTTTAAATAGGCTGTTTGGTAGGCAATCCATGCATAACAAGTCGAATGAGATTTGTTAAAAGCATAGCTTGCAAACTTTTCCCAGTCGGTCCATATCTTCTCCAGCTTTTCAGGATTTAATCCCTTGACGCTGGCTTGACTTATAAACCTGGGCTTCATTTTATCAAGTACAGCTCTTTGCTTTTTACCCATGGCTTTTCTTAAAACATCAGCCTCACCTTTGGTAAAATCCGCTAATTTTTGGGACAGTAACATCACCTGTTCCTGGTAGACAGTAATGCCATAGGTTTCTTTCAGATATTCCTCCATTTCGGGAAGGTCGTAACTAATCTCTTCATCCCCGTGTTTTCTTCTAATAAAACTAGGAATATAATCTAGAGGCCCAGGGCGGTACAGGGCGTTCATGGCAATCAAATCTGCAAAACATGAGGGTTTTAAATCCCGCATATGTTTTTGCATTCCTGGAGATTCGTATTGGAAGATACCCACTGTCTCACCGCGTTGAAACAATTCATAAGTGAGATTATCATCCAATGGAAAATTCTCAGGGTCCAACAATATACCATGTTTGGCTTTTACAATTTTGACCGTATCTTTTATAAGCGTCAAAGTTTTAAGCCCCAAAAAGTCCATTTTTAAGAGCCCTGCGTCTTCCACCACAGCGTTGTCAAATTGAGTTACATACAATTCAGAATCTTTGGCTGTTGCAATGGGAACATAATTGGTAATATCCCCGGGAGTAATGATTACACCACAAGCGTGAATCCCAGTATTTCGAAGCGATCCTTCCAGAACTTTGGCCTGATTTAGTGTTTCGGCCTCCAAATCATCACCCTCAGAGATATTTAGCAATTGATTGATCATTTCCATGTCCTCTGCTCGAAACTTTTGACGCAATATCTTTTCTTCAACGCCAAAAATTTTGTTGAGTTTTGACATATTGGGAACGAGCTTTGCTATCCGGTCGGCATCACCCAAAGGCAAGTCCAAGACTCTGGCAGTATCCCGAATAGAAGATTTGGCAGCCATGGTACCATAGGTGATAATTTGTGCCACTTGATTAGAGCCGTATTTTTTAATGACATAGTCCATCACTTTCACACGGCCTTCATCGTCGAAATCAATATCAATATCTGGCATACTCACTCGGTCTGGATTTAAAAAACGCTCAAAAAGCAAGTCGTATTTAATGGGGTCTATATTGGTAATCCAAAGGCAGTAGGCAACCACAGAGCCTGCTGCAGAGCCTCTACCAGGTCCAACAGAAACACCTAAATTCCTAGCTTCTCGAATAAAATCTTCAACAATTAAAAAATAGCCAGGATAGCCCGTTTTTTCAATGGTCTTCAGCTCAAAATCAATCCGTTCTTTTAAATCATCAGTCAATATCTTGTAGCGTTTCTTGGCTCCCTCATAAGTGAGGTGACGCAAATAAGAATTTTCTCCGCGCTTGAGGCCTGACTTGGCATCCTCAGGATCGATAAATTTTTGAGGAATGTCAAATTTTGGCAGCAATACATCTCTTGCCAATTCAAAAGATTCAATTTTGTCTGCAATAGCTTGCATATTGAGGATAGCCTCGGGAAGATCTTTAAACAATTCCTTCATTTCCTCTGGACTTTTAAAATAGTACTCGCGGTTTGGTAGCCCGTAGCGATATCCACGACCACGACCAATGGGCGTGGCTTGTTTTTCTCCGTCCTTGACACACAATAAAATATCATGGGCATTGGCCTCGGCTTGGTCTATATAGTAAGTATTGTTTGTTGCAACTAGTGGGATGCTGTGTTTTTTTGAAAATTGAATTAGGACGAGATTGACGCGGTCTTCATCTTCCTGACCGTGGCGCATAAGCTCAATATAAAAATCATCTCCAAATTGATCCTTCCACCACATCAGGGCATCTTCAGCTTGTTTTTCACCAATATTTAAAACTTTTGAAGGTACTTCACCATATAAATTACCAGATAAGACAATGAGATTGTCTTTGTAAGTTTCTACAATTTTTCGGTCAATTCTGGGTAGATAATAAAAACCATCTGTAAAGGCCAAAGAAGACATTTTTACTAAATTTTGGTAGCCCTTTTTATTTTTTGCTAAAAAAACAATCTGATAGCCATTGTCTTTTTGGGACTTATTGCTGTGGTCGTCACAAACAAAAAACTCACAACCCACAATGGGCTTTATGGGTTTTTGATTAAATGGTTCACCACTGGCCGCTGCTTCTTTTTTAGCTTGTGCTAAATTTTTATTGTGTTGACCAATTTCCTTAACAAAATGAAAGGCTCCCATCATATTGCCATGATCCGTTAAAGCCACTGAAGTCATTCCCGCTTTTGCAGTTGCATTTACCAATTTTTTTATACTTATGGTAGACTGCAAAATTGAAAACTGAGAGTGGTTGTGCAAATGGACAACAGTTGCTTCAGCCAATACTGCTGGCATTTCTTGAGACTGTACTTTGTCTAGATCAGGCTCGGTTTTTTTTTCCGATGCGGCCAAGGCCAATGATGCCTTTTTTAAATTGCGATGTTTTAAGCCTAAGGGAGCAATAACCTCGCTATTTGCGGTTTGAAACTCTTGTAAATAATCTGCACTGACACCCAATTGCTCCGCTGAGTAATTCCCTCTTCTTAACAACTCTAAGAAACAACGTGTAGTCGCCTCTACATCAGCGGTGGCATTGTGCGCTTGGGAAAAAGGTTTGTTAAATAAATATTGGTGCAGTTCTGTAAGGGTGGGTAATTTAAACTTTCCACCTCGACCGCCAGCTAATTGACACAAGCTGGCAGTTGTTTCTGTACAAGTGTCTAAAACGGGAAGTTTATTTAAGGGGGTCTCAAGTTGCATTCTGTAGAACTCACAACCCATGATATTGATATCAAAGCTCACATTTTGCCCCACCACAAATTTAGCCTTACTCAAAGCTTCATTAAATTCCTCAAGTACCGATAAAAGGGGGACCCCTTTTGATGCTGCTAGTGCAGTTGAAATGCCATGAATTTTTTCGGCATCGTAAGGGATGTTAAAACCATCAGGGCGAATCAGAAAATCACAATGTTCAATACAACCGCCTTTGGCATCGTGTAATTGCCATGCAATTTGAACACAACGTGGCCAATTATTGGTGTCCGTAAGCGGTGCATTCCATCTCTTTGGAAGGCCTGTGGTTTCAGTGTCAAAAATTAAATACATGGCTGATATATAGGCTTGTAATAGATCATTAAATATAAAATTATTTTAGATTTAAGACCTTTATTTTACAAGGGATTTATAAACAAAAATTTAAAGCACTAGACAGACCTTTATGGCATTTAACAGCTTTGAAGGCCCATCATTCAGAGTAAGATAAATTAAAAAACACGCCCTCCGAAAAGTTCATGTATTTGGAACCAGAGTCATCATAGGAATTAAAATAAAAAGTACCTCTCATGGTTTTATTTTCTACGTTAATAGACTCAATAGTAACTTGGCCATCCCCTAGGTATACTGGATATTCTTGGCCATTATTTTGAGTTGAGTATGTGGTATTGCCTTCTGTGTAAGTAATTGTTGCTAGGGAACCATCTCCCAAGTTGTAGACCCCCTCCATGGCATTTGGTAAACTGATGTTCATACTAGCGTAACCATCGCTGCCAGAAATACTTAAGACACCACTGCTTTGGACCGTGGCACTGCGAGCTGTTGAACGCCACATCTCATTACCATGACGCAAACCTTGTAACGTTGGACTGCTAGATTGAATATCGTCCTGACAACTGAAGATGGAAAAAAAAAGATGCAAAAAAAAATATGTTTCATAAAATCATAGGGGTTACATTTATGTGATTTAGTCTTAATCACTCAAAAATATAAAAAATAAAGGAATGTTTTAGTATTGAAAAAATATACTATATTTGCCGCTCATTAATAACCGAGGTCGCGTACCTCACAAATTAATTTTATGCCTGTTAAACTAAGATTACAAAGACACGGAAAAAAAGGAAAACCATTTTATTGGATTGTCGCGGCGGACACCCGCTCCAAAAGAGACGGTCGATTTCTTGAAAAACTTGGGACATACAACCCAAACACAAACCCCGCTCAAATTGAATTAAATGTTCAGAGCGCCGTACAGTGGTTACAAAACGGCGCCCAGCCAACAGATACTGCTCGTGCCATTTTATCCCACCAAGGTGTGCTGTTAAAAAAGCATCTAGCAGTTGGCGTTTCTAAAGGCGCACTGACAGAGGAACAAGCTGAGGAAAAATTTCAAGCTTGGAATGCTGAAAAACAAGCCAAAATCGAAGCTAAAAAGTCAGACATTCAAAAAGCTAAAAACGCTCAACAAGCCAAAGCATTGGCCGCAGAAAAAGCTGCAAACGAAGCCCGCATTGCTGCTGCTGCTATCAAAGAAGAGGAAACTACTGAAGCAGACAACTCCCAAACAGCCGAAGTTTCTGAAGAGGAAGAATAAGATTATTTATTTTTATATCTTTAAACCTGGCCAATGTCAGGTTTTTTTTTGATGTCTTATGAAAAAAGAAGATTGTTTTTACCTTGGAAAAATTGTTAAAAAGTACAGTTTTAAAGGAGAAGTTCTATTAAAATTGGATACGGATCAACCTCGGCTTTACGCAAATCTTGAGTCACTGTTTATAAACTTCAACAACCGATTAATACCCTTTTTTATACAAGCCTCAAGTTTACATAAATCCGATTTGTTGCGTTTAAAATTAGAGGATATTAGCACAGAACCAGCCGCCGATGAACTGCTAAGAAAAGAGGTGATTTTGCCACTGAGTATGCTGCCAAAATTGGGAGGTAAAACCTTTTATTATCACGAAGTTTTTGGCTTTGAAATATGGGATGAAAACTATGGGAAAGTGGGACTTATTAAAGGGGTCAACGATCAATCAGCACAACCCTTATTTGAAATTGACAGCTCAGGTCAAGAAATTTTAATCCCCATTCACGATGAATTTATAAAAAGTGTAGATCGCGAAAAAAAAATTATTAAGGTCAACACACCAGCAGGGCTCATTGATTTATACCTTGATTGACCCCCTTGGATGCCTTTAAGTTTAAGCAATTTAGTATTGCACACGACCGCTGCGCTGTAAGGTAGGGTCCGGACGCTATAATC
>JAYYCW010000038.1:0-34351 GCA_036161535.1 Bacteroidota bacterium
TGATGGGTAACTTAGGGGCTTTTTTATTGATGATTTTTGGAGGCCCCGGGCTGACAGCGCCGTATTTCTCAAGAAGGTCTGGCTTTCCGCGCCTTGGATCATGCGGATGTGAGAAACCCAAATAAATAAGAAATGGTTGGTCTGTAGGTTGATCGATTCTTCTTTGCAAATAATCGATGACTTTATCAGAGTGCCACTTACTGCCGTTTTCATCAACAGCTACCCTGTTGGTTTTGTCATATCGCTCATCAAACAATAAATTTGCGCCTTCATAACTGTTGCCGCGTTTACAAGTCCTAAATGTGTAGTAGCCTGCTCTTTTAAACAGTGCTGGCAGGCTGTAATATGAAGGATCTTTTGCAGAAATTTTCGTATAGTTTTCCTCCATTTTGTGAGTGTAATCAAGGGGCGGGTAATTCACATTAAGATTTTGCGTTTCCCAAACACTACGGCCTGTCATAAGCATACAGCGAGAGGGTGTACAAACCGCCGCCCGAAAAGATCCCATATGGTGGGCAGAGGTCAAAGACATCCCCTCACTTGCAAGCTTGTCTATGTTTGGTGTGTCGCAGGCATTATCTCCATAAACTCCAAGAGTTTTCGCATCTTGGTCGTCATTAATGATAAAAAGAATATTGGGTTGTTTTACATTGGTGTTTTGAGCCCTTGAAAAAAGCCCCATTAAGAAAATACACATTATCCCAATGTTTTTAATGGCAATTAGTTTTTTTGATTTATCAGTCATTTTTTTATTTTTTAGCACCCCCTACAATTTTAAACACATGGGCTGCATTTAAAGGATTGCTAGGATCTGTATTTTGACGCAATGGTAATTTAAGTCCAATCCCATCGCCCATGTGAGATTTTCTCCATTTTACCTTTTCTTTGGTTTGTAACCAAATAATTTCAGTGTCTTTTTTAAAATTAATAAGTTCATCATCCAAAAATAAATACATGCCAGGATGGGTAAGAACAAACACATACAAATCATCTCCTTTACAAGTATATCTAATGTTATCACGGCCATAAGTTTTCCATGGTCTTGTATTGAAAATAGCCTCCCCGTTGGCCTCCAACCATTGGCCGATTCCTCTTAATCTCAGTTGTTGGTGCTGGCTGATGGTTCCATCGGCATTGGGCCCTATGTTTAATAAAAAGAAGCCATTTTTACTGCAAACATCAATCAATAATTCAATGAGTTCGTCAACTGACGGATATAAACCGTCTTTGTCTTCTGCAAAATTAATTCCATATGATGTACCCATCCCCCTCGAGCAGATCCATTCATAGCCTGGGATGTCTTTTTTTACCATATAGTCTTGCTCTAAGACACCAAAACCCAATGGAAAATTAGGTCCTTGACCTTTGTTGTTGACTAGAAGTTGTTTGTTCCATTTGAGTCCTTTGTTAAGATAGTCGGTAACCATAAAGCGTAAAGTATCTTTGAATTTTACAACTTGCGGGTGCGTGGGGTGAAATTTAAAAATATTAATACCATCAAACCACATCATATCCGGTTTATACTTATCGCATATTTCATCCCAACGTGCCCTATAGTCCTTTATAAAGGCGTCACTCAGGGTAAAAGGGCCATAAAATTCAATGCGCTCCGGATGTCGCTTTAACTCTTCTTGAATACCAGAAAAAGGGGTGCCATCCAGCCATTTTTGTTGGTGGTCTAAATAATAAGCAAAATGTCGTTCTCTGTGATAGGATGGGGCATATTTTAAGCCTTCCGCACGCACCGCTTTGCCTAAATCTCCAATAATATCTCGCTTTGGCCCCTTGTCCTTGGCATCCCATAGGGTAAGTTGGCTGTCCCACATCGCAAAGCCGTCGTGATGCTCTGCAACCGGAATGACCAGTTTCGCACCAGACTGCTTAAAGAGCTTGGCCCAACGTTTAGGGTCCCATCGGCTTGCTGTAAAACTTTCAATAAAATCCGCATAACCAAACACCCCTGGATATCCATAGCTTTTAACGTGGTAGTCATATGAGTCGTGATTGGATCGATACATATCTCTGGGGTACCATTCTGCATAAAATCCAACACCATTATATGCAGGTACTGAGTAAACGCCCCAATGAACAAAAATTCCAAATTTTGCATCCTTAAACCACTCTGGTGTTTTGTGGGAAATGAGCTGATCCCATCGAGCCTCATAAGTTTGAGCAAAAGAAAATAAAGCGGTTGTAAAATAAAGAAACAACGAAAAGACATGCCTTTTATGGAGTGCCCTTGTAAATTTTATTTTGGTCATTTGGTTTCTCAAACTACTTTTTGTCTTTTATTTAAATTAGAAGCTGCGTAATTATTGAACGGCTTCTCTTTGAATTTGTAACAATGTTTTCATGACTTTGAATAAATTTTCATTAGATGCGTCTTTCCCGAAGGCATCGTGCAATTGACTGTATAATTTGAACAACGCTTTATAGGTTTGGTGAGCCTCTTTGTTGGGCAAGTAGACCTTGTTAGACGCAACAGACAATCGATTGATCATTTCCTCAACGGACGTAAAACCCTGAGTCCCTTTTTTTACACAATAGGCTGCCATGATGGCCGCACCAACCGCCACCGTTTGGGGATTTTCAACCAAGCGAACAGGACAGTTAATGACATCGGCATAAATTTGCATAAATAAGGGGTTTTTGTGACCAATCCCTCCGGTTGCTATAATTTCATGGATTGAAATTCCTTGAGATCTAATGCACTCAATAATTTTTAAGGCTCCAAATGCTGTAGCTTCAATCAAAGCCCTATAAATCTCATAATCTTTAGTAGCAAGTGTCTGGCCTAATACCAATCCTGATAGTTGTTGATCACTCAAAATATTTCTATTGCCATTATTCCAATCTAAGGCCAAAAGTCCGGAGGCTCCTACCTTTAAATCACTGGCTTTTAAGCTGAGTTCAATATGGTAGGAAGCCTCTTTATTTAAAATATTTTGAACCCACCAATTTAATAAATCTCCCACAGCAGCTTGGCCAGCTTCAATACCGACATAACCAGGTAAGACAGAGCCTTTTACAATCCCGGATACACCTTCAAAATCGGTAGGGGCTTCAGCTTCAGGAAATACCATAATATCACAAGTAGAAGTCCCCATAATTTTAACAAACTTGCATGAACCAACCCCAGCACCAATGGCTCCCACATGGGCATCCAAGGCGCCAACAGCAATAGGAATTCCTTGTGGAATACCTAATTTTTGAGCCCATTTAGCAGAAAGAAAACCCAAGGTTTCATCAAAGGCATAGGCATGGTCATAGAGCTTATCTCTTAATTTTCCAAGTTCAGGGTCCAAAGTGTTTAGAAATTCTTTATCGGGAAGTCCACCCCAAACCTCAGAAAAAAGAGCTTTATGGCCAGCAGCACAAACGTTTCTTTTTAAGTCTTTTATATTTTCAATACCCGCTAATACCGCAGGAATGAAATCAGATTGCTCAACCCAACTCTCTGCAGCATCAAAAACAGCCGGATCACAATTGAGGCAGTGCCAAAGCTTAGACCAAAACCACTCTGATGAATAAATACCACCACATTTTTTTAAGTATGCAGGTCTAAGCTGTTTGGCCTTTTCAGTAATTTGCAAGGCTTCATTGACGGAACTGTGATCTTTCCAAAGCCATGCATAGGCATTTAAATTGTTCTTAAAGGCAGGTAAATCTGCCAAAGGTCGCATATTATGATTGACAGGGATGGGGGTCGATCCAGTGGCATCTACAGCCATGCCAACAATGTTATCAATAGAATGCATATTTTCTTTAAAATCTATGACCGCCAATTTTACAGCCACTTCAAGACTTCGCAAATATTCCATTGGATATTGTCTAGCCAACAGTGGATTGCTTTTGTCAAAGTAGGTTCCATCCGTGCCACCCTTGTAGGGGCAAACAGACGTAGAAACCACCTGACCTGAATGAATATCCAAAATACAGGCTCTGACGGATGCCGTTCCAAAATCTAGTCCTAATGTATATTCCTTTTTGATTTTATCTTGTCTTTATTTTTGCAAAAGTATTTTAGCTTGATCCTCACCACCATTGATAATGTATAGCAAAGGAATGGGCCTGTCAATACCTTCTTCAAAATTGGGCTTTGCTTCCCAAGGCGTCACGGATAAAACATTGGACATGTCCATCCAAAACTGCATCCTAGAACGCTTTAAATTCCACGTCATATGAAAATGATTGGCAGGTGCATAGTGTTTATATTCCATTGTAGAGGCGTATTTGGTCATCACAAAGGTGTGCGGCCATGTTGGGTTTGCTGTATCGCAAATGGCTTGGGCTAATTTTTCCGGGGGTAAGATGGTTTCTGTTTCATCCCAAACCATTGAAAACATTCCGGACAAGGAGCTGTAGGACAATCTTGCAGCTATCCCTTCAATACCCGATGGAGATATAAAATGTACTGAATTTCCCATATATGAAAAATACTCAACGGCCTTTGGAAAGGTGATTTTCTTTAAAATATCACTTGGGGGTGTACCAGGTTTTGAAGACCAATCAAAAGAAGCAGATCCAGAATTTACCCCATCCACAAATCCTTTTTGTTCCCAAGGGGTATTACCCCCTAAAGCTATTCCTTTTGAGGCTGCAAATTCCTTTATCTCAGAGGGCTCCCAAACTTTTCTAAAATCCATAAATAGCGGCGGATTCCCCCCTGAAAGCCAAGTCATAAACAATTGAGTAAGCAAGGCCTGAACGTCCGCCTCAGTCGCATAGGGAATGACCTCTTTGGGGCCATTGTGATCAAAAGTTGAGTTGAACAAGGATTCCATGATATCAGCCACGGGCAATGGAATCCCCCTAGCATCGGACCCCCACTCTAACTGACTCATAAATCCACCGCCAACGGCATTGAGCTCCTTCATGAGATCTCTAACAATTAAATACAAGGCCAAACTTTTATCTAAGTTCTCACTGTCAGAGGCCTCGGGAATTTCAATTCCAGCAGCGCCCTGCATCAACCACTCTCTGAGCCGCTTTAGTTCCTGTTTATCGTAGGATTCCTTTGCCAGTAAATCTGCTAGAAATTTCATATCCATTCTTGTAATTTCAATTCCAAATTGATTTCGCGTGGCAGCGATGTGAGGTAATGCTGTTTCCATTCCCATGGAATCGTGTCCAAAAACAACTACCCTTTTCCCCTTGAGTGCTTGGATTGTGACCGCGGCATAACACCAATCTACAAGCGCTTGCTTGGTCGTTAAAGTCATCATTGGATTAAGCCCAGTATCTTCCCAACTTCCAACATTGATATGGGCCAACCTACCAGACTGGGCCAATGCTCCATTGGTAGCGTGAGTAAATACAACTCCAGGTCTTGGTCCGCTGTTGCCAGTTGTAAAATTAAAGGGAGTTTCTTTGGGAAAATGGGATAACAATGACAGCACTGTAAGCTGTGGAAAAGCCCATGTGTCGGGGACACAAACAATTATGTTCACACCGGCTTGCTTGAACTGGGCCGCAACTGCATCGGCTTGTTTTTCACCATCAACCAATATCTCTGAGTAAACAACAGGTACGGCGGTTTTATCTGGCGTTAAAACCGTTCCGGAAATCTGATCGGCAGCCATTTTTACAATATTAGTGGAGCGAGTTCTAGAATCTTGATCAATGCGAGGGTCACAGGTTGCAAAAACACCAATCACAGGTAATCCTGGCGTCGTAACTTCTTTATTACTTAATTTAACTGCTTTCATATGTACTTATTGCTAAAATCAATTTTTAAGGGATATGTTAATATATGAAGTAAATATAGCTTTTCATAAATTTTAAATGAAATTATTATATCAAACCATTGAATATTTTTAGTGTGTCTCAAAGTATGGAACAAAACCTCTATAATTCAGAGTGAAATCAAAAATTATAAATTTGTGGCAGTTTTACAAAAGAATTTCGTTTTGGCAAATCCATACAGTGGTAATAAATGTTTATTTTTTGCCAACCCTTGGGATTTCAGCTTTTAATTTTTAAACTATTTTTGTAGAAAATCGAATATCTTGAAAGAAAATAATCATCTTTTTTACATAGCATTGTTTTTGTCGGCTGTATTGCCACAGCTTTGGGCCCAGAATTCACCAAATATCATTTATATTCTATGTGACGATTTGGGATATGGCGAAGTGGGATACAACGGACAAAAACTAATTGAAACTCCAGAGCTAGACCGATTAGCTGCAGGAGGAATGCACTTCACCAATCACTACTGTGGAAATGCCGTCTGTGCACCGAGCCGGGCTTCATTGCTTACGGGTAAGCACCCTGGACATGCCTACATACGCTCTAACAGTCCGGGTTATCCCGATGGACAAACTCCTCTTAAAGAGAACACTGAGACCTTGGGTAAGTTAATGCAAAGAGCAGGTTACAATACAGCCTGCATTGGCAAATGGGGTTTAGGTGGTTTCCACAATTCTGGTAACCCCAATAAACAAGGTTTCGATTTTTTTTATGGCTATACCGATCAACGAAAGGCTCATAACTATTACCCTGAATATTTGTGGTTCAATGGGCAAAAACAGTACTTGGAAAATTCCAATGGGCAAAAGAAGGATTACAGTCATGACCTATTCACAGAAAAAGCAATCAGATATATAAAAAAACACAGAGAAAAACCTTTTTTCCTTTATCTGGCTTACACCATTCCTCACCTTTGGTGGCAAGTTCCAGACTTGGCCCAATACAAGAATAAAGAATGGCCAGAGAAAATGAAAATCCAAGCGGCCATGATCTCAAGAATGAGTCGGGACGTTGGTAGTATTGCCGACCTTCTTGAGGAACTTGGTATTGATCAAAATACATTGATTATATTTAACAGCGACAATGGTGCACATGGAAAAGGTGGCAGTTTAGAATTTTTTAAATCATCGGGAAAACTAAAAGGAAAAAAACGGGAAATGTACGACGGTGGTATTCGATCGCCCATGTTCGCATACTGGCCTGGCAGTATAAAAGCAGGAACAACTAGCGAACATGTTTCAGCTTTTTGGGATATGCTGCCAACGTTTTCTGAGCTAACAGCAGAACCCATTGTTGGTGAAACAGATGGTATTTCTCTATTACCTACACTTTTGGGAAATCCAAAAGAACAAAAACAACACCAGCATTTGTATTGGGAACTTTATGAGGGTGTTCCCAACTCGGCGGTACGTTATGGGAAATGGAAAGCAGTTGTTTTAAACCGTAGGAAAAGACTTGATATCGAATTATACAACTTAGAAACGGACCCTTATGAATCTGAAAATATAGCTAATCAGCATCCTGAAATTGTAGAAAAGATGAAAAACTTTATGAATAATTCTCATCAGACCAATCCCTTTTGGGACGCTACAAACAGCCCGCTTTTCAATGCAGACGCGGCAGCAAAAGCAAATGGAGTAAAAGCAGATTACAATAATTCCTATTAAAAAGCACAAAAAAGTTAAACAATGCTAAAGAAATTCTTTGTTGTTCTTGTTTTCATTTTGGAAGCAAATTTTAATTTAAATGCGCAAAACCAACCAAACATCCTATGGATTTATGCTGAAGATACCTCCCCATGGATGGGCTGTTACGGGGATTTAATCAATGCAAATGCCACACCTAATATTGATTTTATAGCACAACAAGGCGTACGTTTTGACAAAGCTTTTGTCCCTGCACCGGTTTGTTCTGTGACAAGATCAGCTCTTATAGTAGGCCAAAACCCAATTCGATTTGGTGCTCACCAACATCGTTCCTCAAGAACTGTAAAAACAAGAATACATCTTCCTGACAACTATAAATTACTACCGGAACTATTAAAAGAAATTGGTTACACCACTTTTAACCTCGGTAAAGGAGACTATAATTTTGTATGGAATAAAAAAGAAATCTACACAATCAATCTGAAAAGCCAAACAGACTTCGAGCAGCTGAAAAAAATGCAGCCTTTTTTTGGCCAAATTCAAACAAAAGGAGGGAAAAACAATACCACTAACTTCGCAATTAACAGAAAAGTAAATCCCAATGTGGTCAAGGTCCCTTTGGATTACCCCGACAATGAAATATTTAGAAATGTCATTGCACAGCATTACGATGCCATACGAAAAGACGATGATTTGATTGGCGATATTTTAAGAGCATTAAAACAATCGGGCTTAAATGAAAATACCATTGTGGTCTACTTTTCAGATCACGGAGCAAATAACTTATTACGGCATAAACAAATGACAACAGAGGGGGGATTAAGAGTTCCTTTTGTTCTGATGGGGCCCAAACAATACGTTCCAAAAGGCGTTGTAAGATCCGATCTGGTCAATATGCTAGATTTGACAGCCACCACGCTGGCTTGGGCGGGCCTTGAACAACCCTCATGGTATGAAGGAAAAGACCTGTTTGCCAAAGATTTTGAAGAACGCAAATTTGTGGGCGGGCAAAAAGACCGACTGGACCACACCATTGATCGCGTTCGAACCATTCGTACTAAAGATTTCCGCTATATTAAAAATTATAAGTTGGACCGAATTTTGTTACAACCACAGTATAGAGACAAAATGCCATACACAAAAAATATTCATCAGCTTTATAAATCTGGGAATCTTTCCGAAAAGCTGGCCGAAATTTATTTTGGTGAACGACAGCCAGAAGAACTTTACGAAGTTTCAAAAGACCCTGAAATGATTTATAATTTAGCCAGAGACCCTGCTTATAAAAAAATCTTGAATACCCACCGCAAACTCTTAAAAAAATGGTTAAAGAAAGGGGATATGGGCAGTCTTGAAGAAAACCGTGAGAGTCTAAAGGCCAATGGTGAAGAAAAAAAATGGGGGGAAGGAGTAAATTCAGAATACGAATCTTACAGAATTGATTCCGATGGAGATGGTCTATCAGACAAATGGGAGCTTTTAAACGATAGAGACCCACAAGATGGACGCTTGACTTTTGATTTTAACAATGGGGGCTGGCAAACTGAAGGTTGGTTTTCAAAGGATATAAAATCTAACATCGCTGGATTTTTAGGAACGCTAGATTTTAAATTAGACTCAAAAAAAGGTAGGCTGTTAAGAAGAAACTTAAAATACGATACAACGCCAAAGGATGAGAGTATACAGATCAGGCTAAAATCCGATACTGAACTAAAAATCAGAATCAAAGCTAATGGTAAGATGCTAGTTCAAAATAAAATTAAGTCCTCTAATCAATTCCAAAATTTGAAAATGAACTTATCTGACTCAATTTGGAAAAATACAATCAATGCCTTGGATATTCAATTTGAAGGTGAAAAAGGGACCTTCGTTACAATCGATTATATTAAGTTAAATCGTTTAAACTAACAGTCATCTGAAAACTTAAATAAATTTAATAATGATTTATAATTTAAAAAAACTCCCAATTGTAATACTCATTTTCTGGAGTTTTATTCCATTGAGTCAAGATTTTTCTACAGCTGGTTTTTATCAAACCGACTCTGAGGTCAGAAAGGCGATGAATTTTAATGTGGGCTGGCGCTTCATAAAAAAAGATATTCAAGGCGCAGAGAAATTTGATTATGACGACTCTGCTTGGGGGGTGGTAAATTTACCTCATGGTCTAGAAATTCTTCCTTTGACGGCCAGCGGTGGGATCAATTACCAAGGCCCCGCTTGGTATAGAAAACATTTTATCGCCGATAAAAAATTCGAGGGGAAAAAAGTAATGTTACACTTTGAAGGCATAATGGGGAAATCAAAAATATGGATCAATGGTGTTTTGGTGAGAAAAAATTTTGGGTCCTATTATCCAATTCATATCGATATTTCAAATTATCTTAATTTCGAAGAGCAAAATGTCATCGCAGTTCGTCCTGACAATAGCAATGACCCCCTCTATCCACCCGGAAAAGATCAAGAAAAATTGGACTTCACATACTTTGGTGGAATTTACCGCGATGTATGGCTAATCACCCACAACGATGTATATGTGACACACCCTTTGGCAGTAGATAAAATAGCTGGTGGTGGTGTATTTGTTCATTACGAAAACCTTTCTGAAAAATCTGCAGAGGTCTTCGTTGATGTGGATATCGCAAATGAAGGGCCATCAAAAAAAGTGTCTTTAGAATTACGATTGGAAGATTTTAAAGAAACTGTGGTTGCAAAAGTAAAAAAACCCATACCGCTGGAGAGCAAAAAATCAGAAAAAGTGAGTCTAAAATTTGTGGTTAAAAACCCCAATCTTTGGACGCCTGACAATCCTCAACTTTACAATCTATTTGTAACTATTAATGATGAAGATGGAAATGCGCTAGATTCTTTTAGAAAGCGTATCGGGGTTCGAACCATTGAAATGAAAGGAGATGAAGGATTTTTCTTAAACGGTAAGTGCTATCCTGAAAAATTAATTGGTGCCAACAGGCATCAAGATTTTGCACATATAGGCCATGCATTGCCTAATAATTTACATTATAGAGATGCCTTAAAACTGCGACAAACAGGCATGCGCGTGATTCGCTCTGCACATTTTGTCCAAGACCCTGCATTTATGGATGCTTGTGATGAACTTGGTTTATTCACAGTTACAACGATTCCGGGTTGGCAATTTTGGAACAAGAACCCCATTTTCATGCAACGCATGCTTAAAGATGTCCGTAATTTATTTAGACTTGAAAGAAATCGACCCTCAGTTTTATTGTGGGAAATTGTTCCTAATGAAACTCATTTCCCTGATGAATATGCCAAAAAAGCATCACAGGCTGCAAAAGAAGAATTCCCTTATCCTGGAAAGTACACCGTATCCGATGCACGTACACACAGAACTCAGTCACAAGAATATTTCGATGTGCTCTATGCCAATGATGTCGTTGCAGCCCACAAAAATAAATCTATTTTCAAAAGGGAATGGGGTGATTTTGTAGACAATTGGGTGGATCATAATTCGGTCAGTCGCGTTGCCAAACAATGGGGAGAGATTCCACAGCTTCAGCAATCTATGCACTATTTTAAAGAAGACTGGTCTGAGGACGGAAAGACTGTTGTGTGGCCATCCCTGACAATGATTTACGGGGCCAGTAAATCCTTGATTGGAGGGACCCTTTGGCATCCTTTTGATCACCAACGCGGCTACCACCCTGATCCCTTTTGGGGCGGAATCATGGATGCCTACAGACAACCTAAATTTTCCTACTATTTGCTAAAAACACTTTTGCCAACGAATGGGCTAGAAAATGTCCCGCATGTCAAGGCAGCGCCTTTTGTTTATATTGCCCATTTGATGACCCCTTTCTCCCCGGAAGACGTGGTTGTTTTTACAAATTGTGAAGCCGTAAAATTAACGCGCTATGGAAAAGAAATTGGAACGAAAAAAGCAACAGACAAAAGCAGCCCAGTTCCTAGAGTTCCAGTTATTTTTGAAAAAGTTTTCTCACACACTGACATTAGAAATAATAACAAAAAAAACTATGGGGAAATAGACCAACCCTTTGTTGAGGCTGCAGTCCTAAAAGCAGAGGGAATTATTAATAACAAAGTAGTAACAGAACACAAGCGCTGGCCTGTTGGAAGAAAACGAAGGTTAATCTTAAAAATAGATAATTCCAATATTCAAGCAGTCGCAGACGGCAGTGATATTACAACAGTTGTAGCCTATTTAGTAGATGCCGGTGGAGCAGTCAAACGCTTGAGCGATGAATACGTTCGCTTTAGTGTTGAAGGGGAGGGAGAACTTGTGGGTGATGATAAAGCTTATATTCAAGCTCAGAAACTACTTTGGGGTGAGGCCGTTGCATTGGTCAGGTCTAATACAAAAGCTGGGGAGATTCGAGTCCATGCCAAACTGCTAGAGGACGGTATAAACATTCCTGAATTTGCTGAAATAAAGTTCAATACAACCACTGCTAAACAGGAACTGTATTTTAGTGAACTGCCAACAAAAGTGCAGATCGAATCAAGGCGAGAACCTACAGATGAAAGTGAAGTTTTACGAAAATTGCGCATTGAACTAAAAAAAACAAAGAAAAAATTACAACAATATGAGCTGAACAAAGTCGGAAAACAACAAGAACAATTTATAGAATAATTCTAATATAAAAACCAATGATAACAATAAGATTCTCGAAAATCGCAATTGCAGTTGCTTTATTTACGGGCTTTGGTAGCTGCGGGAGTTCTGGAAATGATAACAATAGCGACCCCGTTCCTCTCTTGGAATGTCTCTCACCAACAGGCTTAGAAGTCACGCTCCTAAATGGCAGCACAGCAGAGATAGAATGGACTGCCATGAATGAGGAAAACCAGTGGGAATATGTTTTACAGCCGCAAGGAACAGGAACTCCGACTAATCAGGGAGTAGCGTTGACAACAAATCCACTCATAATTTCAAGTTTAGAAACAACTACAAATTATGAAATTTACCTTCGCGCTATCTGTGGTGCAAATGGCTTGAGCGAATGGGCAGGTCCCGTGACCTTCAGAACAACCATTCCGGACGGTTATACAAAAATATGGGAAGATCACTTCGAACAAGAACTTATAAACACCGATAATTGGACACTGGGAACTTTACGAGATCCTGAGTCTGGCGATATCATTCCTGGTGCCGATGGAGATTATTTACTGAAAGACAAATACAGTGGCTATGTTACCTTAGAAGATAGTTATTTAGAAAATGGTACTTTGGTTTTAAGGAATCAAAAAAGAAACTATACTGGAACTAATCCAACTGGAGAATTCAGTTACACTAGCGGATGGGCGATGTCTATGCACAAAGTCTATTTTAATAAAGGGTATATTGAAATCCGTGCTCAATTCCCATCTGGTGACAAGGTATGGCCTGCACTTTGGCTCATTGCGGAAGATCTAGTTTGGGGACCCGAATGGGATATGTTTGAATATTTTGGGAAAAATACAGTTGGTAGTGACGTAATGGCCATGAATTTAATGTCTTCGGAGTGGCCACAAATCCAGTGGAGCACCGGGTATATTTACAACTTTGATCAAGAATACGACTGTGAGGCATGGCACATCTATGGCTTTGAGTGGACTGAAGAGAAAGCAGTTTGGACAGTTGACGGCATTGTAATGAGAGAGTTGTCAAGTGATGGCTTTTGGAATCGTTGGCCTAATGAAGATATGTACATTGTGATCAACAACGAGGTTCAAACAAATGCCACGGATCAAACCACCCAATGGCCTAATTATTTAAAAATTGATTACGTCGAGATTTATTCAAAAAATAACTAAAAGGCGAGGTTTAAAAAAGTATAATTCAGAAGGCCATGAGTTAAATTTTTTCGCTATTGGTTTTTAATAAAATCTTTATATTTGTGAATTCTGAAATAGTGGACAAGAATGAAATCAATTACCTTAAAACCTGATATCCTTGGCGCCATTGCGAGTACGCTCTGCATAGTGCATTGTCTTGCAACTCCATTGCTTTTTATAACGCATGTTTATGATTCATTCGTTTCAGAGACGGTACCTTTTTGGTGGAAAAACCTCGACTATTTGTTTTTGATCGTTTCATTTACAGCTATCTATCGCTCCACACAAACTACCTCTAAAAAATTTATGAAGTATGCACTTTGGGCAGGCTGGGCAATTTTATTTTCTTTGATTCTTAATGAAAAAATGATGTGGCTGAACATCCCAGGGATTTACAATTATACAGCTGCAATTGGTCTATCAACCCTTCACATCTACAATTTGAAGTACTGCCAATGCAAAGATGAAAATTGCTGTGCAAAAAGATCTTGGATTTCCTAAATTTCCCTGTTACATCAATGCAGCAAATGCTGACCATGCATCAAAAATCATACTATTAGGATAGCTTATGTCAAGTCGCGACAATAATAAAAAATTTGAAAAAAACTGCTTAATAAGGGACAGAGGAAGCACTTATAGAACTGTAATAATTAGCCTTTAAGATCTTTAATTGTGTTTTTACGTACCCTTTCAAGATATTTTTTACGTTTGGAATCTGAGACAAAAGGGACTGACCAAAATTGAGTGGTTTTGGTAAAAAGAGAAATTCTCCAGCCAAAAACAAAGGTATAAACCCCCATCACCAACCGTAGCTTAACAGAATTTAGATAAAGAGTAAGTACAGGCAAGGCAGGTGCACCGTGGGTCATATAGGTCCGTACTTTTTTGTCTTTTAGAAAAGGTTTTGGATAGGCATAGAGTTTTGTGATGTTCACAAACTGATAGGCAAAACCTGGAGTAAAGACCTCATCAAAAAAGATTTCCATTCTGGGGGTGAGTCGGAACCACCAAACTGGCGAGATGATAAACATATTATCGCACCATGTCACCAAAGACTTGTAAGATTTAATGACAGCTTCTCTGGGTCTCGTAAAGCTATCTCTATACAAATCGATGATTTTAAGCTCTTGGCCAGAGTCCTCAATGATTTGTTTGACCGTTTTAAAAATGCCGTTGTAACAAAACGAATCTTTATCCGGGTGGGCTATTATAAGAAGATTTTTCATTGAATTTTTTATTATATCGATAATAAAAAAATTGTTGTGTCCAAAATTATGACTTTAAAATGTGTTAATTTTGAAATTTTTAATAAATGATTGTTAAATGTTAAAGATTGCATTTGATAAAACTTATAGACATCCACTGGGTGAGAACCACCGCTTCCCCATGATCAAATACGAACTGATCCCCGAACAACTGATAAGAAAAAATATTTGTTCAGAAAGCTGTTTTTTTGCCCCTGCTGAAATTTCAAAAGAAAATGTAATTTTAACCCATGAAGAGTTGTATTACGATCAATTGCTGGCATTGAACTTAAGCAAAACAGACCAAAGACAAATTGGCTTTCCCTTGTCTGAAGACCTTGTGAAAAGAGAGCGGACCATTGCCCAAGGTAGCATCCAAAACACCCAATATGCTCTAGAATATGGAATTTCCATGAATATTGCAGGTGGTACCCACCATGCCTTTAGAAACAAACCCGGAGCTTTTTGTATGCTTAATGATCAAGCTATTGCAGCGAATTACTTAATTAAAAAAAAAATATCCCAACGCGTTATGATTGTGGATCTTGATGTGCACCAAGGCAATGGAACTGCTTCAATTTTTGAAAACATAGACAAGGTGTACACTTTATCATTTCACGGCAAAAAAAATTATCCTTTTTTAAAACAAAACAGTGATTTTGATTTTGGGTTTGAGGACGGTACCACAGACGCAGATTATCTTAGTAAACTAAAATACGAACTTCCAAGAAGAATCGATGCCTTTGAGCCCGATTTTATTTTTTACTTAGCCGGCGTAGATGTTTTAAAAAATGACAAACTTGGACGCTTGGAACTTTCCATTGAGGGGTGTAAAGAAAGAGACCGCTTTGTATTGAGTTTGTGTAAAAGCCACAATATACCAGTCCAAGTTAGCATGGGAGGAGGTTACTCCATTTATCTCAAAGAAATTATCGACGCCCATTCCAATACGTTCGAATTGGCTCAAGAACTATTTTTTTAAAATATTTATGTTTGTAGGATTTCTTAAAAAATTAATCTTTAATTTTATATACGTTACTAAAAAACTTCTAATAATGAGCAAAACCTATTACAACCCAGACGACTTAAAAAAATTTGCTAACATCTGTGAGTGGAATCAAGAACTCGGGGGTAAATTCTTTGATTATTACGCCAAGGTATTTGAAAAAGGTGCACTTTCGGGGCGAGAAAAATCACTGATTGCACTGGCTGTTTCCCATGTGGTTAAATGCCCCTATTGCATTGATGCCTACACCAATGATGGGCTCCAGCGTGGGATCACTAAAGAAGAAATGATGGAAGCTGTTCACGCTGCTGCTGCTATTGAGAGTGGCGCAACTCTGGTTCACGGCGTGCAAATGATGAACAAATACAACAAACTCTCCATGTAATAATGCAAAAAATATCACTAAAGCGCCAAAACAAGGAATTGTCCAAACCAAAAAAACAATTGGAAGTATTGGCCAATGGTCCTTTTAAAAATGGAGACTTACCCACTTTTAAATCCCAACTAAAAAAAAGACATCAGTTTCCCCTAAAACCTTCCAAACTAGAAATTTTACAGATCAACGTGGGTTATATGTGCAACCAAGTTTGCGCCCACTGCCATGTGGATGCAGGTCCAGATCGTAAGGAAATCATGACAAAAAAAACCTTACAACAATGCTTGGATGTTTTAAAAATTTCTGGAGTAAATACCTTAGATTTAACTGGGGGTGCTCCCGAAATGAACCCACACTTTAGGTGGTTTGTTGAGGAAGCCTCAAAAATTGGGGTTCAGGACTTTATAGTACGTTCTAACTTAACCATCCTTATGGCCCACAAAAAATATGAAGACCTCCCCACTTTTTTTAAAACACACAATATTCACTTGGTGTCCTCCATGCCACATTGGACCCAGGGAAAAACAGACAAACAACGCGGTGAAGGTGTTTTTAACCGCTCAATTGAGTCTTTAAAAAGACTAAATAATGTGGGCTATGGATTGTCAGGGTCAAAACATAAACTTGACTTGGTTTACAACCCTTCCGGCGCCTTTTTACCCGGTGACCAAAAAAGCATGGAATTGGATTTTAAAAAGGCATTGTACAACGACTTTGGTATAGAATTTAACAATTTATTGGCCCTGACCAACCTACCCATAAGCCGTTTTTTAGATTATCTAATTGCCTCACAAAACTACGAGGATTATATGTATAATTTAGTTGCAGCTTACAACCCAAAAACCTTGGATAATATCATGTGTAAAAATACCCTATCTGTAAGTTGGGATGGCTACCTATACGATTGTGATTTCAATCAAATGCTTGGTTTAAAAATAAAAAATCCAATCAGTCATATTCGTGATTTTAATACCAAAGATTTGATGGAAAGACAGATTCAAATTTCACAACACTGCTATGGTTGTACCGCAGGTGCCGGTAGCAGTTGTCAAGGAACCGTTGTTTAAATGGAATCTAAGACCTTGCTTATGGTTTTTGTGAGAAATACTCAACTTGGCGCTGTCAAAACTCGACTGGCGGCAACAGTAGGTGACCAAATGGCCCTTAAAATTTACAGGCTGCTGTTAAAACACACAGCGCAAGAGGTTAACAAAGTTTCAGCCGATAAAAAAGTATTTTATTCAGAATACATTAAAGACGTCGACATTTGGGGTGAAATGAATTTTTTAAAAGGCCTACAATCCAAAGGCAATTTGGGGCAGCGCATGGAAAGTGCCTTTAAATCGGCCTTTACAAAGGGCTATCAAAATGTGATAATTGTTGGTAGCGACCTCTACAGTCTAAAATCTTCTCATATTGAAACGGCCATAAAACAACTAAAAAAAAATGAAGTTGTGATAGGGCCTGCTACAGATGGTGGTTACTATTTATTGGGACTAAAAATGAGTTTACCTACACTTTTTTGTAACAAACAGTGGGGCAGTGCTACTGTTTTAGAAGACACTTTAATTGATTTAAAATCAAGCTCTGTTTTTCTTTTAGAACCCTTAAATGATATTGATACTTTTGAGGATTTAAAAAAGGAACCCGAACTTCTAAAAAAACTAAATATCGATGTTAAAACTTATCAATGAAACCATCGCTTTTTTAAAACAAAAAGGATTTGAAAAAGCTGAAATAGGGATTGTTCTTGGAACTGGTTTGGGACAACTCCTAAGCGAAATTGAAATTGTTCAAGAAGTGAGCTATAATCAAATTCCCAATTTCCCTACTGCTTCTGTAGAATTTCACAAAGGCAAGCTGATCTATGGATTTATTCAGGGTAAAAAAACCATCATCATGCAAGGGCGATTTCATCTATACGAGGGTTATTCCTCACAAGACGTCACCTACCCTATTCGCATCATGAAGGGTTTTGGTATCCACAGCCTTTTAATATCCAATGCATCAGGTGCCATTAATCTCAACTTTAAAAAAAGTGAACTGATGCTTATTGAAGACCATATTAATTTGCAAGGAAGCTCCCCTCTGGCTTTTAAAGGCGTCGATCGGTTGGGGACACGTTTTGTGGACATGAGTGCGCCTTATGATACAACTATGAATGACAGCCTAAAAGCCATTGCTAAAGATCAGAATATTAAATTACACCAAGGCGTCTATGCCAGTGTCTATGGTCCGCAGCTAGAGACTCGTGCCGAATATAAAATGCTTAAACTTATTGGCGCAGATGCTGTAGGAATGAGTACCGTTCCAGAAGTGATTGTTGCCAACCACTTGGGATTGCACGTTGCTGCAATATCGGTATTAACAGATGAATGCGATCCCGAGAATCTCAAAGCTGTCGATGTTCAGGACATCATGAAAATGGCAGAAATCGCAGAACCCAATATGATTGTTTTGTTCAAAGCCCTTATCAATCAGCTGTAGGAATTAAAAGTCTCTTTTAGTTTGGGGCGAATTAATTATATTTATGAACTGAACTATATTATGACCCAAAACAAACAACCTAATCTTGTGAAATGGAGCCTTAAATACTCCATCACTGCTGGTATCGCAGGTATTTTATGCTGTGTTGCGCCAGCTGTGCTGTTTATGTTCGGACTCATGAGTGGGGTTTACGCCATTTCTTTTGCCGATTTTTTTTATCAAAAAGACGGCAGCGCAGGAATAGGCGCCTGGATTTTGAGAATTGCAGCCTTTGGCATCGGACTTTATGGAATTTGTAGCTTTAGAAAAAAACAAAATCAATGCAGCATTGATCCCAGACGCAAACGGAAAAACTTAATCCTGCTAACAGCTACCATTGTCACTATTGGCCTGAGTTTGTATTTGAGTTTGGAAAAATGGTCTGCTTGGTATTTTGATGCACATATTGTGCCTGCCCAACAAAAAGAGTTAAATATCAAATAATAATTTTTTGAAAGCAGCGGTCAACGTCATTATTCCAGCTCTTAACGAATCTGCTGCAATTTCCAAGGTCATTGGAGACATCCCCGATTTTGTCCAAGAAATTATTGTGGTGGACAACGGCTCGACTGACACCACTGCTGAAATGGCCAAAAACGCTGGAGCCACCGTGTTACACGAGTCTAAGAAAGGCTATGGCCATGCTTGCCTAAAAGGGTTGGATTATCTTAAAAATTTAGATAAAAAAACAGACATCGTTGTTTTCTTAGACGGCGACTACAGCGACTATCCTGAACAAATGTTGGATGTTATTGCCCCAATCACAGACAATAATATGGATTTTGTCTTGGGAAGTAGAAAAAAGAATTTAAGTGAAAAAGGGGCCATGCAGCCACAACAGCGCTTTGGCAATTGGCTTGCAACTAGACTGATGACTTTATTTTTTAACTCAAAATTTACAGATTTGGGACCCTTTAGAGCAATTAAATATGAAGTGCTTAACAGTCTAGATATGAGAGATAAAACCTATGGTTGGACGGTAGAGATGCAGCTAAAGATTTTAAAGCAAAAATTCACCTATTGTGAAATTCCTGTAAAATATCGAAACAGAATTGGTGTTTCAAAAGTGTCTGGTACCCTAAAAGGTACTATCTTTGCTGGAGTTAAAATCCTCAGTTGGATTTTTAAATACAGTTTTAAATAATGGTTTTAGAGTCGATCATCATCGTCATTTACTCCAGTGCGCTCGTTCTTATTTTTATGTACGCCTTGGCGCAACTTAATCTGTTATTTAATTATTTAAAAGCCGACAAATACTCCACAGAGAGTCCAAAATTTGACTTTACAAATCAAGACGAAATCCCCAAAGTCACCATTCAGCTCCCAGTTTTTAACGAATTGTATGTCATGGAGCGGCTTTTGGACAATATTGTGGAATTAGACTATCCCAGCCATAAATTAGAAATTCAAGTACTAGATGACTCTACTGATGAATCTGTGGAATCGACCGCTAAACAAATTAAATCCTTACAAAAAAGAGGATTTGACATTCAACACATTCGCAGAGCCAAACGAGTTGGTTTTAAGGCTGGTGCCCTGAGGGAAGGTTTAAAAATTGCCAAAGGAGAATTTATTGCCATATTTGATGCCGATTTTTTACCTAAGTCAGACTGGCTAAAACGCACCATACCTTTTTTTAAAGATCTTGAAATTGGGGTTGTCCAAACCCGTTGGAGTCACATCAACAGAGACTATTCGCTGCTAACCAAAGTTCAAGCGTTTGCACTGGATGCACATTTCACTCTAGAGCAAGTCGGAAGAAATTCTAAAGGACATTTTATCAATTTTAATGGGACGGCAGGCGTGTGGCGAAAAGACTGCATTATAGATGCGGGAAATTGGGAGGGTGACACCCTTACAGAAGATTTGGATTTGAGTTATCGCGCACAGCTTAAAGATTGGAAATTTAAATATTTAGAAAACGTTGAAACCCCTGCGGAATTGCCGGTAGTCATCAGTGCTGCACGCTCTCAGCAATTTAGATGGAATAAAGGGGGGGCGGAAAATTTTAGAAAAATGATTTTCAAAGTCTTTTCTAATAAAACTTTGCCCTTAAAAACAAAAATCCACAGCATGCTTCATCTTTTAAACAGTACCATGTTTTTAAATGTACTGATTGTGGGTGTTTTGAGCATTCCCATGCTCTATATCAAAAATGAATACGCCCACTTAAAGGCCTACTTTTATGTGATGAGCTTTTTTGTGATCAGCACTTTGATTTTTTTTATATGCTATTGGTATATGTACAAAAAAATACATGGTTCTACCTTTAAGGACTTTGTACAATATGTGGTGATGTTTTTTACATTCTTCTCCATTGCCATGGGTTTTTCACTTCACAATTCCATCGCCGTTATTGAGGGACATATTGGAAAACGAAGTGAATTTGTAAGAACCCCAAAGTTTAATATAAATTCCATTAGTGATAGTTGGGAAAATAATAAATACTTGCTTAAAAAACCCTCTTTAAACGTGGTCTTAGAAGGGCTTTTGATGCTGTATTTTGGCTTTGGTATGTACAGCGCTTTTATCGTTGGAGATCAAGGTGGTGATTTTGGCCTCTTCCCCTTTCACTTAATGCTGTTCTTAGGTTTTGGATTTGTGTTTTTTAATTCCTTGAAACCAAGAATCTAAATAAACTCATGGGGTTGCTATCCTCTAAATTTAAACATTACGTAGGGCTTTTCCTGGGACTTGTTACCCTTTTTATTTATATAACAATCGCCTATAGAATTGAAAGGCAGCAACACTTGGCCTTAGGCCTTTGCATACTGGCGCTGTTTGTAGCTTATTTTAGTTTGCTCAGACTGAAACTAACCTACAAATCAATGCTTATTGCTGGGCTGGTATTTAGACTGGTTTTTTTATGTTATCAGCCCGCTTTTTCCCAAGATTTTTTCCGCTTTATTTGGGATGGCCGCTTGATGTTGAAAGGCATTAGCCCATATCTCTTTACACCAGATCAAATTGTAGGTTCAAAACGCATTTTTTTTGAAGAGATAAACGCACTCTACCAAGGTATGGGCCCCCTCAGCCAAAGAAACTTTTCAAATTACCCACCCATTCATCAAATTCCTGCGTTTATAGCAGCAATTGTGTCTGGTAAATCTATCTTTGGAAGCTTGGTTTCAATGCGATTGATTTTGATTTTAGCTGATTTGGGAATTTTGTATTATGGCAGAAAATTACTGGCACTGTTTGAAATTCCAAAAAATGCCATCTTTATTTATTTTTTAAACCCCTTGGTTGTTATTGAACTTAGTGGAAACCTTCATCACGAGGGATTGATGGTCTTTTTTATGCTTCTGGCTTTTTACCATTTAAAACGTAAAAAATTATTTTACGCTGCGGTTTTTATGGGGGTTTCAGTCCTGACAAAATTAATCCCACTGTTGTTGCTCCCACTATTTTTTCCAAAGCTTGGCAGCGTGAAGAGCCTTCCGTTTTTTGGGACGATTGCTGGGGTAATAATACTGGGGTTTAGCCCCTTTATCAATCTAGAATTTATAGTAAATTACAGTCAGTCTTTGGGACTGTGGTTTTCAAATTTTGAATTCAACGCAAGTCTTTATTATGTTCTAAAAATAGTTTTAAAACACTTTTTTGAGTTGAATTTAATAACTTATATGGGTTTTATAGTACCGCTAATTATGGGCAGTACACTACTGTATTTTATCTCAAGAAAACAAAGTAAAACACGAACTATTATCATACAGTCTTTATGGCTGCTGAGCGCGTATTTTTTTATATCGACCACCATTCACCCTTGGTATTTAATCCCCTTGGTTTTTTTGAGTTGCTTTGGTAACTACCGCTTCCCTCTTTGGTGGAGTTTTAGTGTTTTTTTAAGCTATGCTGCCTATTTTCAAAATGAAGTTTATGAGAATCCTTATCTACTTGTGATAGAATATGGTACTTTAATGGCTGTTTTAATTTACGAGTGTATTGTAAAAAGCCCCCAAAATCAAAGCATCATCAACTGACTGATTTCAGCCTTAGACAAATGCTTCCAATGGCCTCTAGGTAGGTCCTTTTTTGTCAAAGGGCCAATACCAACACAGTCCAAGCTTTCTATCTCGTATTTAAAATGAGAAAAAACGGTCCTAATGATGGTATTTCCGGTATTTTTGATTTGCAGGCCAATTTCATTTTTTTTTGCACCATCAACATAACTGATGGTCTCTACAGAAATTAATTTACCTCGGTGTTTAAATCCTTTTTCAATGGCTTTAAGGTGCTCCAGTTTTAAGGCATTATCAAGTTTGATATGAAAGAGTCTTGACACACCCCGCTTTGAATTGGTGAACTTGGCGTGAATTTTCTCATCATTGGTAAACAACAGTAATCCCAAAGAATTTCTGCCCAATCTTCCGATAGGTCTAATTTTTGAGGGAGTCGCTTTTGAAACCAAATCCATAACAGTTCGGCCTTTACCCTCGCTAGTTGTCGTTGCAAAACCTTTAGGTTTGTTTAACAGCACATAGGCTTTTTTCTCTAGCTTAACCGGCGCCCCATCAAAACGAACCTCATCTTCGACTTTAACTTTATAGCCCATTTCTGTAATCACTTTGCCATTGACCGTTACATTGCCAATGCGAATGTACATATCAGCTTCACGCCTTGAGCAAATCCCAGAATTGGAAATAAACTTATTCAATCGAATCAAAGATGCCTCTTTTTTGAAAGATGATTTAGAAGCTTTTTGAGACATGTTTTATGGAATATTTATAAATTCAAGTTTTAATCCACTTTCTTTGCTGTTACAATACAGAGCAGACTGAAATTCATTAAAAATAGTTTTTTCAAATATAATAAAACACAATCGCTTGGATTACAGCTATAAAATCTTATTTAAAATTAAAGCAGGATCCAACAAAACAATACTTAAAACTCCCGCAAGAATCAAAATTTTTAAAAAATTGTGAATGCGGTTATAATGTTGTTGCCGGCGTGAATTCCAAATAAAAAAAAGGAGTATACACAAGTAAATGGCAGACCCTACAAAAAAAGAATGCATCAATCCCAGTTCAAAACAAAAAACTAGTAAAATAGAGACCGAACAATTGATAGCAATCAAAATGCTAATCATTAATTTGGCCGCATTTTCACCATATATAACCGGTACTGTTTTGTAATCTAAAGTCAAGTCACCAACAATATTTTCAAGATCTTTAACCAAATCACGGATAGCCAGAATCAATAATAGATAAAACCCAAAAACAAAAATCATGAGATTGTAATTTTTAAAATACAAGAATATAGCAAAAAATGGCGTTATTGAAAGTGATGCAGAGGTCAAATTCCCTAAAATGGGTAGTTTTTTAATCTTGTGTGAATACAGCCATATAAAGAAAATATAGCCAGTAAAAAAAAGCCCCACTTTTAAAGAGACTAGCGTAGAAAGTAATATTACTATAATATTAATAATAAAATATAAACTCAATTTAGTGCGTTGGCTAACCAGGCGTTCCAAAATAGATTTTTGAGGCCGATTTATAAGGTCTTTTTCTTGATCATAAAAGTTATTGATAATATAACCTGAAGCTATCGCTCCTACACTCGATGCCACGATTATAAATAGAGAAGGGTCTATAACAATATCAATAAGCGGTGTTTCATAAGACAATATAAAAATAGATGTCAGGTATTGTGCTAAAACGATGAGTCCAATATTATAACCACGCACAACAGAGAAAATACTAAGTATTTTAAGCAAATTATGTTTAAAACCGCCTGTCATTAAATTAAAAATTAAAACGTGTAGACAACCTCGATTTTATGCTCCTTAAGTGCTTCTTTAGCTTGGTCTATATTTTCTGTAAATCCTAACATATAGCCACCACCACCAGAACCACAAAGTTTTAGGTAAAAGGCATTGGATTCGATACCCAAAGCCCAAAGTTGGTGGAACTTTTTAGGAATCATAGGTTTAAAGTGGTTAAGCACAACTTTTGAAAGTTGTTTTGTATTTCGGAACAAAGATTTTACATCACCTTTTAAAAAGTCGTCTACGCAGGCATCTGTATGTTTGATAAATTGATTTTTAAGCATAGAACGAAAGCCTTCTTCTTTCATTTTCTGCATAAAAAGCTGAACCATTGGCGCAGTTTCCCCTACCATTCCGCTGTCCAAAAGAAAGACAGCAGCTTGTTGTACTGTTGTGTTTTGGGATGGAATTCCCGTAGCTTCTATCTCATTCTTTGAGGAGATCAGTATAGGCAAACTCAAATAACTGTTTAAAGGGTCCAAGCCAGATGAATTTCCATGAAAAAAAGACTCCATAGCAGCAAAAATATTCTTTAAATTTAATAGTTTTTCTCGTGTAAGATTTTCTAAAACAGTAATTTTTTCAAGGGAATAGCGGTCGTAAACAGCCGCCACTAAAGCGCCACTGCTACCAACACCATAGCCGCGTGGAATTGAAGAGTCAAAATACATTCCTCGGTAAATATCCGAAGCCATTTGATCGAGATTAAAACTTACCAAGTCGTTGTCGAGAGTTTTTAAATACTGATAATATTCTTTAAGTATATTGTTCGATTCAGCAGAAACATCATTCTGATTCTGCCCGTATTTGAGGGCGCCATTATAAAAATTATAGGGAATGGAAAGACCTTTGGAATCTTTGATTATACCATATTCACCAAATAGAAGGATTTTTGAATAAAAAAGTGGTCCTTTCATTTAATACAGATATCCTTTACATTACAAAGATACATTAAATTTTGATGCACTCGGCACCAGTTCCAAGCGAGTCTAAGATGTAGTGTCGGTTTTGACAGAAGTTTGCCAATTTTGTTTCAATAAAATTATTGACAGCTTTTGTATTTATCTTTGGGTATAAAACATGAACATTTGCACCTGCATCCAAAGTGAAACAAACTGGTATTTGGGAAGTTTTTCTAAACTGCCAAATGGCATTTATTAGCTTGAGTGTTTCTGGTTTCATCAAAATAAAATAAGGATCGCTGCACATCATCATGGCGTGTAATGTAAGAGCTTCACTTTCCACAATTTTTATAAATCCTGGCAAGTCGCCATTTTTTAAAATAGGAATCAATGCTTGCATGTGCGCATTGGCTTGTGTAAAGCGCTGTTTGGCGAAAGGGTGGCCGCGCATTAGGTCATGTCCTACGGAACTGCTGACTTGCTTCTCTCCTTTATCAACCAACAATATCGCATCTTGATAATCCTTAAAAATGGTGTGTATTTCCATTGGAAATTTACAACCATATAAGTCTGAACTGCCCTGAATTGATTGGTGCTTACCCCAAACAACAATTCCACCTTCAATACTTCTACAGGCACTTCCGGAGCCCAAACGGGCTAAAAAGGAGGCTTTACGTTTTATAAAATCTTCATCTAAACCGTTGTATAATGCATTTTCTAATTGCACCAGACAAAATGCCAATGCACTAATCCCAGAAGCCGATGAAGCAATCCCTGAGCTGTGTGGGAAAGTATTTCTGGTTTGTATTACAAAGTGAAAGGTCTGTAAATAGGGGCTGTAAGCTAAAATTCTTTGAAAAAATTGTTGGATTTTAGGCTTAAAATCTTCTTTGAGCTTACCATCTAAAAATACTTCAAATGAAAACCCCTTTGAAGATTTTCTCTGAAAATTTAAGTTGGTTGTGGTCTTGGCATTATTGAGCGTAAAACTAATGGATGGATTGGACGGAATTTGATCCGGTTTTTTACCCCAATATTTTACAAGAGCAATATTGCTAGGGGCAGTGCAGCGTACTGCGCCATTTTCGATAGCTTTAAATTGTTGATTGGGGATGAATTCCTCTGTATGCATAAACCGATTGCTTAGTCACAAAGATACTAACTTCGATTTGTTTTTATAGTTGTTTTTCAACTATAACTGATCATAAGCGAAATTAACAACGATTATATTTAATACACAAAAAAAATCCTGATGTATTTTTTAAATAGTTAAAATATTCTTTGTCTGACTTATTGTCGTGTTAAGGCTGAATTAAATGCCAATTTGACACCTGTTCCGTGCTTTATTAATCTTGGTTTACAATTTGTTTATAGGTTAATATGAATATTGAATTATATAGCGATGAAGCCTTGGAGGTAATACAACATGCTCAAGAAATATGCTTGATTAACAATCACGCTGAGCTAGATACCCTGCATGTTTTATCATCACTATGTCGTAAAAATTTTTCTCTATTAGAATCTCTAGGAAGACCTTTCGTTAGAGACAAGGAGTTAATCAATTCAAAAGTGGATAACGCATTGGAAAAACTTAAATCTAGTGATGGTTCACTCCCAACATTATCACCAAAAATGAATGAATATTTTCAAAGAAATTTATTAAGTATTAATGAATTTGGAGTGACCCACGTATCAATTGAGATTCTTTGCTATAATATTATGATAGTTGAAAGCACGGCAAAAGATATTTTAGCGAAACTAGGCGTAACAAAAAATCAGTTTAAAAAACAAATAAAAGATTTAATAGACAAAAACGAGCATAAAAAAGAAAAGAAAATGAAAGATACAGAATTAAGTAAATATGCAAAAGATTTAAATAAACTTGTTGAGCAGGGCAAAATAGACCCCATAATTGGAAGAGAAGATGAGATTCGCAGGGTGCTAAGAATATTAAGTAGAAGAACAAAAAACAACCCGATTCTTTTGGGAGAACCTGGAGTAGGAAAAACAGCTATAGCTGAGGGTATTGCTCAACGAATTGTCAAAGGCGACGTACCTGAAAACTTGAGAACAAAAAAAGTATTCTCCCTTGATATTGGGAGTTTGATTGCAGGGGCTAAATTTAAAGGCGAATTTGAAGACCGCCTAAAAAAAGTCATTAAAGAGGTTGTTAGTGCTGATGGTGAGGCAATTCTATTTATCGATGAAATACATACGCTTGTCGGAGCTGGAGGAGGAGAAGGTGCAATGGATGCAGCAAATATTTTAAAACCTGCTCTTGCACGCGGTGAATTGAGGGCAGTTGGAGCAACAACACTTTCTGAATATCAAAAATATTTTGAAAAAGACCGTGCACTAGTCCGTAGATTTCAAACAGTTATTGTAGATGAGCCAAGCGAGGAAGACGCAATCTCAATACTTAGAGGAATTAAAGAAAAGTACGAGGGACATCACAAAGTACTAATCAAGGACTCAGCAATAATAGGAGCGGTGCAGCTGTCACAGCGTTACATCACCGATCGATTTCTACCAGACAAGGCAATTGATTTAATAGATGAAGCAGCAGCAAATCTCAAAATGGAAATCAATAGTAAGCCTGAGGAATTAGATGAAGTTGAAAGAAAAATAATGCAATTAGAAATCGAAAAAGAAGCATTAAAAAAAGAAAACGCTCAACAAAAATTAAAAGAAATTAAATATGAAATTGATACTTCTACTACCCTAAGAAATGAATTACATTCAGCTTGGAAACAAGAGAAAAACTTAATCGACAAGGTACAAGATATAAAGAAAAAAATGGAGCAACTAAAAGTAGAGGCTGACCAATTGGAAAGAAATGGTGATTATGAAAAAGTTGCTGAAATTCGTTACTCGAAATTGATAGATTTGGACAAAAAATTAAATCACACAAAAAAAGATTTATTAAAAGTACAATCACAATCTAAGATGATTAAAGAAGAAGTAGATTTTAATGAAATTGCTCAGGTGGTGGCAAAATGGACAGGAATCCCCGTTACAAAAATATTGGCTTCAGAGACAAATAAATTGATTAATTTAGAGACAAATCTATCAAAAAAAATTGTTGGCCAAAGTGATGCTATATCAGCTTTAGCTGACGCGATTCGAAGATCTAGAGCAGGTTTAAATGATATAAATCGGCCCATTGGTTCCTTTTTATTTATGGGTACGACCGGGGTTGGTAAAACTGAATTAACAAAAGTTTTAGCGGAAAATCTGTTTAATGATAAAAATGCAATGATCAGAATTGATATGAGTGAATTTCAAGAAAAACACTCAGTAAGTAGGTTAATTGGTTCACCACCTGGCTACATCGGTTATGATGAAGGAGGACAGCTAACTGAGGCCGTAAGAAGAAAACCATACTCAATTATATTGTTAGATGAAATTGAAAAGGCTCATTCGGATGTTTTTAATATTCTTCTGCAAGTGCTTGATGAAGGAAGACTTACTGATAACAAAGGCAGAACAGTAAATTTTAAAAATACACTTATTATTATGACTTCTAACTTAGGGTCAGAAGTAATTCAATCACATTATAAATTAGAGGATAATAAAGACTTAGTTCAAACCAAAAAAAATGTTCAGGAAGAATTAGATTTATTGCTAAAACAACACATGAAACCAGAGTTTCTAAACCGAATTGATGAAACAATATTTTTCCCTCCTCTCACAAAAAATAGTATCAGTAAAATTATCGAAATTCAGCTCGACCAGCTCAGAAACAAGTTAAATTCTAAAAAAATCAATTTAGTTGTTTCTGATGAAGCTATAGAAGCAATAGCTAATCAGGGTTTTGATCCATTTTTCGGAGCACGACCCATCAAAAGGCTAATACAAAAAAATATCCTTGATGAACTTGCAAAGTCATTGATAGAGGGGAAAATTGATAATGAAACAAATATCGTATTAGATACTTTTGATGGTAAATTTGTGTTTCGTAAACCTATTCATGAGCATGAAGAGATTAAAAATTAAAAATATTTTTAAATGTTAAAAAAGCCACTCAGAATTAAGTGGCTTTTTTGTACTGTGCGGGCGGAGAGACTCGAACTCTCACACCTTGCGGCACTAGATCCTAAGTCTAGCGTGTCTACCAATTCCACCACGCCCGCAATGCCCAATTTACAGGGACGCAAATATAAACAATAGTTTATAATTTCAAACTTAACCATAGAAAATTATTTAATTCCATTTCGTAATTTTGAAATAAAATAAAGGCCCATGAAAGCAATTAATACTTATGTTGAAACCCACAGAGAAAGATTTTTAAACGAACTTTTTTCACTGCTTAGATTACCTTCTGTCAGCGCCGATTCGGCATATAAAAAAGACACCATTAAAACAGCTCATTTTGTAGCCAACAGCCTAAGAGAAGCTGGCTGTGACAAGGTTGAAATTTGTGAAACACCTGGCTATCCGGTTGTATATGGCGAAAAAATTATCGATTCCAAGCTGCCAACCGTCTTGATCTATGGGCATTACGATGTCCAGCCTGCTGATCCCATTGAGCTTTGGGACACACCTCCATTTGAACCCGTAATTAAAACAACAGAGCTGCATCCTGAAGGCGCCATCTTTGCGCGAGGTGCTTGCGATGACAAAGGCCAAATGTATATGCATATCAAAGCCTTGGAATTTATGACCTCCACAAACCAACTGCCTTGTAATGTAAAATTTATGATTGAAGGTGAGGAGGAAGTGGGTAGTGAAAATTTAGGCCTCTTTCTAAAAGAAAATGCCCAAAAATTGTCCAATGATGTGATTTTGATTTCAGATACCGGAATGATTTCCAAAGACACCCCATCCATCACTACAGGACTGCGGGGGTTGAGCTATGTAGAAGTCGAAGTCACTGGTCCAAATCGTGATTTACATTCGGGAATTTACGGTGGCGCTGTAGCCAACCCAATTAATATTTTATCAAAAATGATTGCCTCCTTACACGACGTAAATAACCGCATTAATATTCCTGGTTTTTACGATAAGGTTCAAGAGCTCACAGCAGAAGAACGCGAGGCCATGGCCAAAGCACCATTTTCTTTAGATGCTTATAAAGAGGCCCTTGGGATAGATACAGTTTATGGTGAAAAAGGCTATACCACCAACGAGAGAAACGCCATTCGTCCGACCTTAGATGTCAATGGTATTTGGGGAGGCTATACAGGTGAGGGTGCAAAAACCGTCATTCCCAGTAAAGCTTCAGCAAAAATTTCAATGCGCTTGGTTCCCAATCAGGATCCCCTTGAAATTACCAAACTGTTTCAGACCCATTTTAAGCGCATTGCCCCAAATGGAGTTACTGTAAAGGTTACGCCACACCACGGGGGACAGAGTTATGTGACCCCTATCAACAACATAGGCTATCAGGCGGCTGTTAAAGCCTATGAAGATACATTTGGAAAAACCCCTGTACCACAGCGAGGTGGGGGCAGTATCCCCATTGTTGCATTGTTTGAAGAAGTTCTAAAGAGCAAGACCATTATGATGGGTTTTGGACTTAACAGTGACGCCATCCACTCACCCAATGAACATTATGGTGTTTTTAACTATCTCAAAGGCATTGAAACCATTCCTTTATTTTATAAATATTTTGCAGATTTGTCTTAAAATTATAATTCTTTATAAATTCTTATCAAGTTGCTCGCGTTGGTTTTTAGACATATTGTTAAGAACCATATCATAACTTTGAGTCACAGCTTTGGAGAAATTTCATTCGTTTGCAAACAACGGGGAATCCAGTGTCTTTTGTTGCTGTGAAACCCCGGACGTATACATTGTTATTGTTCTCTGAGTTCTATTGCATAAGTTGGATCACACTTGAGGGTGACTGGGAGCTCCAGCATCCCATTCTAGCAGTCGACAAAGCACGAAAATTTTATCCACGACTTTAAAGTCTAATATGTGGCTATCGAAAGCAAATGACTCTGTTGCATTTGGTTTTTGCAAGCAGAGCTCTCGAATATCATCTGTTGTCAAAGGTTGATTTAATCGAAGAGTTTGTATAAAACTGGTTTACTTGGTGAAGCGTCATTTTGAAAGGGTGCAATTAATAAATTTAATATATACTTGCCGTCTTTGACTGTGTTGGGCACATAGATGAGCTCGGTGATGGTCGCTTCAATTCGCGGGACCCCATTTAGATCCCAAAAAGCTTTGTGGGCCAAGAGTTGTCCGTTGTCTTTTTCTTTGTCGATACTGGGCAGATCTATAAGCAAGTGCTTTACCCCTTTATTTTTCAAATAAATAGCCGCAGCTTCGGACAAATAAGGGGGATTGCTGTTGGCGTATTGGCGGCTTAGCTTATCCTTTGTATTGGGCAGGGTTCTAATGACCACAGCTTCCCTTTTTTTATTGCCAATGGCATAACGCAACTGTTTTTCTGATATAATCAAATCGGTGTCACTTTTTTCAGGAACTACCGTGATGACCTCACTGACAAATAAAAATTGTTTTAGACAGGAATTAATACTGTAAGCCTTCTCTGTTATATGCCCCAAGCACTCTGTATGGGTTCCATGGGCATGCGGATTGAATTCAATAGAATTAAAATTGACAGCGGCACCGCTTTTGACACTGCCAGTCCAGTTTTTTAATTTAGTTGGATAAATTTTAGGCGGTGGTAAATACCAAGCATTTACATTGTCCTTTGAAGCCCGCAATGGAATGGAAATATCTATTGGCTGATCTACAAAAATGGTGTAGATTCTGCTGTTGGCGTGAATAATGGCTTTCATGATACATGTATTTTATAAAATTACTAAAAAATTTACAGTATGAATAAATCGGAAGCAATCCCATCTGATAAAAACTGGCCTTTTGGCGTTATTTTTAAATGCTGGTTCTCAAGTACTAGATTTTCGGACGCCACATGAGATCTTGCATTGTTTAACAGTGCTGATTGAAATTCCGATCCAAACTCTTTTTCAATGTGTTCTAAGGATACCCCCCACATGGTCCGCAACCCCGTCATCAAATATTCATTAAAACGATCTTCAGTGGTTAAAATTTCAGAAGTCAAGGGTAACTCATTATTGGCAATAGCTTTGATATATTGGCTGTTATTTGAGACATTCCAAGAGCGCTTATGACCATCAAATGAATGTGCAGATGGTCCCAAGCCAAGGTAGGACTTTCCCAACCAATAACTGCTGTTGTGTCTAGAAAAATAGCCAGGTTTACCAAAACTACAAACCTCGTAATGTACAAATCCAGCTTTGACCGTTGCGCCTTTTAAAATTTCAAAGTGGGCGGCAGCAACGCTATTGTCCATTGGGGGGTGCTGATGGGTCTTTATAAAGTGTTCCAAGGCAGTTCTTGGTTCAACTGTCATTGCATAGCAGGATAAATGTTGTAATTTTAAATCAAATGCCATTTGTAGATTTTTTTTCCAACGCACGGTAGACATTTGTGGCATACCATAAAGCAAATCTATACTTATATTGTTAAAATATTCCCGTGCCTTTACAAGACTTTTATGGGCCTCTTTGGCTGTATGTGCTCTGTTCATTGTCTTTAAATCTGAATCAAAAAAAGATTGGATGCCAATACTGAGTCGGTTAATGGGCGTAACAGCCAATTGCTTTATTTTTTGTAGGCTGAGATCATCTGGGTTGGCTTCCAATGTAATTTCTGCAGTTGGAATCAGTTGGAAATTTTGTTCAATGGTGTGAAAAATTAGGTCTAGATCCCCTTTTGATAATAAAGACGGTGTACCCCCACCAAAGTATATGGATTCAAGGACGGCACCTTTAAGCTCTTTTGCTCTTAACCCAAGTTCTTTACAAAGCGAAGCAATGACTTCTGCTTTGTTTTTATCAGATGTTGAAAAATGAAAATTACAATAGTGGCAAGATTTCTTGCAAAAAGGGATATGTAGGTAAAGTCCTGCCAAATAAAATATTATTATTCAATTCTTTTTTCATTTTGCTTGACGAAAGCACTCCAGCCAGTGTAGCTTTTAGATGCCGCAATCTTTCCAGAATTATAGAAGTGACAAACAGCCGCGGCAAGTCCATCTGTTGAATCCAAATTTTTTGGTAATGCTTTAAGCTTTAGCAGACTCTGTAACATTTTAGCCACTTGTTCTTTGCTGGCATTTCCATTGCCGGTGATGGCCATCTTAATTTTTTTAGGAGAATACTCCGTAATGGGGATTTCTCTTGAAAGGCCCGCAGCCATGGCCACCCCTTGGGCCCGACCCAATTTTAGCATGCTCTGTACATTTTTTCCAAAAAATGGAGCTTCAATCGCAATTTCGTCTGGTTTGTAAGAATCTATAAGTTCTATGGTGCGTTCAAAAATTAATTTCAGCTTTAGAAAGTGGTCGCCGTATTTTTTAAGTTGCAACTCATTTAATTGTAAAAACTCCATGGATTTCCCTTTGACTTTAATCAATCCAAAACCCATAATGGTTGTGCCAGGGTCAATGCCTAAAATAATTTTTTCGCTGCTCATTAATTTGCGTTTAAAATTATTGGCAATTTAAAGACGGCTTCCACGTGTTGACTTCTTTTGATGGCAGGATAGATGATTGGAAGGGCAGAAAAGCTTTGAGTTATAGTGTCAATAAAACTCTGTGTTTTGTCTGCAGTTAGAGGGCTGCCCTTTAAACTTTTCACAAAGATTCCCCCTGATTTTGAAACCGTTATGTCTAACATTAAAGTATCTTTTGATGGGGCTGAAAAAATAGATACCTTGGATTTTAACACTTTTGTGATGTGGGTGGTTAAAACAGTCTCAAAACAAGTTTTATTAGCCTGAAAATCAATTCCACCTTCACAGTTTTCAAAACTGGGGTATTGGTCTAATTGATCCCAGTTAAAGGCTTGTAGTTCTTTCTCTAAAAGCATTTCCGAATCGAGCCTCTTTTTTTCAAAATAATGACAAGAACAACAAAGGATTGATAGTAAAATCAGTGCGTGACGCATATTTCTTTGTAAATCTTAAAATTACGCTTTTAATTTTAACTTTAAAAACCCTTTATCATTTACAAAACCTTTATTCTTCTATGTTTTAGATTTTATGTCTGATTAATACGAAAAGGAGAAATCCCCATGCAAATATTAATAGCAAGCCACCTATTGGAGTAACAGGTCCAAGAAACGCAAAATCAATGGAAGTCAAGGCATTGGTCGCCAACAAATAAATAGATACAGAGAATAGCAAAATGGCGACTAGGGTCAAGCTAAAAATATATTTTTTTTGTATGGCACTCAAATGTGAGTTAAGGCCTATGATAAAAAGAAAAAACGCATGATAAATCTGGTAACGAACCCCTGTTTGAAAACTTTCCAGGGCGGAATCA
>JAYYCW010000039.1:0-8613 GCA_036161535.1 Bacteroidota bacterium
TTTATCAACTTTGTCAAAGCCCGATGGAATCCCACTGAGGCCTTCTTTGTTAGAAATTTCTTCGATTTTTTTCTTGGCCTGGAACACCAAATCTTGAGCCGTTTCAGTTGATTTTTTAATATTTCCCTGGGTGACGTCAAATAAATTTTATTATGCTTTATCTAAGAGATCAAAAAACTATTTGGTTTAGTCAAAGGAATACTCAAATATTTAATTTGAAATTTTAATCAAACTGCGCTGAATAAATTTTTGTAAAATAATTCGGGCGTGAAACTCGATGTGTGCGGAGGAAGATACTTTTTGAGTCAGGCCAATGAGATAAAAATCACCCCCAACGATGTCTAATCGTTGATTTTTTCGAAGCTGTGCGGAAACTGTCAATAAATCGATAGGTTGGCTGGCTTCAAATAGCTGGAGTATAGCCTCAAATATTGACTGATGAGCGTCTTTGTAAAAAGACTCAACACTTAAAATATCAATGACCTCGTCGACCCCTTTTTTATCAATCATCATGGCGCCCAAGACCACCTCTTCTAAGTCGATGGCTTGTGGTGGTATCTTTCCTTTTTCAAGGCTGATCACGTTAGAACGAGTCGCAGAACTTGTTTTGAATGTTTCTGGTTGTTTCATTGACACTAATGTACGTAAAAAATGAAATTAATAGAATTGTTTTCAATTCTAAAACTTAACAAAAAAACTGTTAATAAGTCAAAGAAAATGTTAACAATGGAAGAAAATTAAAAAAGAGGTTGTAATTATTAAATATTAAAACGAGGGCTGTGATCTAGCTGTTGTAAACACCCATTTCATTGTACTTGTTCATTCGTTGGGCCACTAAGGCTTTTGAGGATAAGTTTTTCAATTCTTCATAATTTTTTAAAATAGCGTTCTGAGTGGCCAAATAAGTCTTTAAAGGGTTTTTATGTGCCCCCCCAAGTGGTTCTTTGATGATTTCATCCACTAATTTCATGCGTTTCATGTCTTTTGCAGTCAATTTAAGAGCTTCTGCAGCTTGTTCTTTAAACTCCCAACTGCGCCATAATATAGAGGAACAGGATTCTGGTGAAATCACAGAATACCAAGTATTTTCAAGCATTAGCACCCGATCTCCAACACCGATACCCAAAGCACCACCTGAGGCGCCTTCTCCAATAATTATTGTTATAATAGGTACTTTAAGGCGGGTCATTTCCAATATATTTCTTGCAATGGCCTCCCCTTGTCCTCTTTCCTCTGCCTCAAGCCCGGGATAAGCACCTGGTGTATCTATAAGTGTCACCACAGGGATACCAAATTTTTCAGCAGATTTCATCAGGCGCAGTGCTTTGCGATAACCTTCTGGGTTTGCCATACCAAAATTTCGAAACTGACGCGTTTTTGTATTGTATCCTTTTTGTTGGCCTATAAACATAAAGGTCTGGTCTCGAATTTTTCCCAAACCTCCAATCATTGCCTTATCATCTTTGTAGTTGCGGTCGCCGTGTAGCTCTAAAAATGAATCCTTAAAGATATTGTTTATGTAATCTAAAGTGTAGGGTCTATTGGGGTGTCTTGAAAGCTGTACCCTTTGCCAAGGTGTTAAGTTTTTGTAGATTTCTTTTTTTGTAATCTCTAGTTTTTCTTGAATTTGCTTGCAGGCTTCAGTGACATCGACTTGGCTTTCATCACCAATAATTTGGCATTTTTGAAGTTGATCTTCTAACTCTTTGATGGGTAATTCAAATTCTAAATATTCCATGAAAATTCTATGTCAGTTGGTTTACAAATATAGGAACTTTAATTTTTTTGATTCGTTTTAAAAGTTAATTTTTACCTACTTTTATATTTGTATAATGCATTGCCTAAAACCGTTGAAATTATCAGCCCAGCACCCAAGTAAAAAAGAGGAGACATTATTTCGTTTTCTGGGAAAAAAATAACCGCTAAAATAATACCATAAATGGGCTCAAAATTATAGGTCAGTACAACTGTGTATGGACTGATATATCGCATCACATAGACCGACGCAATAAAAGCGTAAGCCGTACAAACTGAAGCCAAAAGTAATAGATATATGATATCAGAGGTTGAAAGCTCAAAAAAAGAGGGTTTAAAACCTTTATTGCTAAGGGCTAAAAAAATTGAGATAAACAACACGCCACTAACAAATTCATAAAAAGATATTGCGGAAGCGTTGTAGCGATATACAAATTTGCTATTCATCACTGCAAAAAGGGATGAAAAAAGAGCTGATAAGATTCCCAAACCAATCCCCATTAAATATTGAAGTTCCGTCTGCATGATCATAAAAACCCCTACAATTACAAAAAGGCCAAATATAACTTCGTAATAAATTATTTTTCGCCTAAAAAAAATTGGTTCAATAAGCGATGTAAAAAAAGCACCCGTGGAAAACATGGCCAGCGTTATTGAAATATTCGAAACTTTTATAGCCGCGAAAAATGTAATCCAATGCAAAGCGATTACAATCCCTGCTGTAAAAAATTTCAAAACTGTAACAACAGGAACTTTAAGAGAAATTTTTTTAATCTTAATAAAGAGAAACATAAAAAATCCAGCTATCAGCATGCGATACCAAACCAGTGGAATGGCACTCAGGCTTATAGCTTCACCTAATATGGACGTAAAACCAGCAATAAAAACCAGAAAATGAAGGTGTAAATGGTTTTTTAATTTAACGCTTTGCATTGAAAAGTAAATAAGTGGCTAAAATGCCAAAAATAAAATTGGGAAACCAAACTGCAACAACTGGCGGGAAATCAGATTGCTCAGCCATGACTCCAAACACTTTATCAAAAAAAACATAAACCATGGCAATGACAATTCCGAAAGCTAAATTGACGCCCATACCGCCACGTCTTTTAATGGATGAAACGGCTACGGCAATAATGGTTAAGATATAGACGGATACAGGCAAGCTCCATTTCTTGTACTGAACAACTTTGTAACGATTAATGTTTGATGAACCACGGGCTTCTTCACGTTTTATAAAGTCTGATAATTCGTTAACTGTAAGGGTTTCCGCTACATATTTGGGAGGGGTCAAATCCAAAAGATCAAATCCCAGTAGGGTATCGATACGCCGTTTAAAAATTATAGAATCATGATCTTTTCCAATATACCTAAGGTAGTAATTTGATAGGCGATAGTTGCTGTCTTTTTCAATAAAACGTATGGCTGAAGCATGAATTTTATATTCCAACTTATTGCCATCAAAATGCTCCAAAGTAAAATTATTACCCCGCATAGAATTGCTGTCAAAATTACTGACGTAAATATACTCATCGCCGTTGATTTGTTGGTAAATGTATTGGCTTTGAACTGCTTTCTTGTTGCTTAAATATTTATATGTGAATTCATTATATCCCTTGCTTGCTTTTGGAGCCCAGTACATTCCAAGAAACATGGCGACGATTGCTATCACTGTTCCACCGATAAAATAAGGTCTCAAAAAACGAAAAAACGAAACACCGGAACTCAAAAAGGCTATGACCTCCGTATTGTTGGCTAACTTTGAAGTGAACCAAATCACAGAGAGAAACAAGAAGAGTGGGAATAGCAAATTTGCGAAGTAGATGGTAAAATCAAAATAATAGGCCGCGACTTCATCAAAGGGTACCTTGTTTTCAAAAATACGGTCTATCTTTTCAGCAAGATTGACTGTTATCCCAATAGGAATAAACAGTAGTAACATCAAAAAGAATGTGAGTAAATAGCGTTTTAAGATGTACCAATCAAAAATTTTCATAATCTAAAGCCGCTTGTCCATCTGGGTAACCATCATTTTTTTCCAAGATTTAAAATCTCCTGCTAAAATACGTTTTCTTGCCTCACGAACCAACCACATATAAAATCCTAGGTTGTGTATGGTTGCAATTTGCTTGCCCAACAATTCATTCACTGTAAATAAATGTCGAAGGTAGGCCTTGGAATACTCGGTATCTACCCATGTAATACCCATCTCGTCAATAGCTGTAAAATCATTAACCCATTTTTTGTTTTTTATGTTGATGGTTCCGTGGGCTGTGAACAACATACCGTTCCTAGCATTTCGTGTTGGCATCACACAATCAAACATATCAATTCCCAAAGCAATATTTTCCAAGATATTGATCGGGGTCCCCACCCCCATTAAATACCGAGGTTTATTTTCTGGAAGAATTTCGCAAACCACATCAGTCATGGCATACATTTCTTCGGCAGGTTCACCAACAGATAGGCCGCCAATGGCATTTCCAAATGCATTGGCATTGGCAATATACTCCGCAGATTGTTGTCGAAGATCTTTGTAAACACTACCTTGAACTATTGGAAAAAACAATTGAGAATGATTGTATTTTAAAGGTAATTTTTCCAAGTGGTTTACACAACGGTCCAACCAGCGGTGGGTCATGTGCATAGAACGCTTGGCGTAATTATAATCGCAAGGATAAGGAGTACACTCATCAAATGCCATGATTATATCCGCTCCAATACTGCGTTGAATTTCCATGACATTCTCTGGTGTAAAAACATGATAACTGCCATCAATGTGACTTCTAAATTTTACCCCCTCTTCTTTAATCTTTCGGTTGGCTGACAGTGAATAAACTTGATAACCCCCAGAGTCTGTTAAGATATTTCGTTCCCAATTCATAAACTTATGTAAACCCCCTGCTTTTTCTAAGATTTCTATTTGTGGGCGCAAATACAAGTGGTAGGTATTCCCCAATATAATATCAGGGTTGATATCATTTCTTAATTCGCGTTGGTGTACCCCTTTGACCGTACCAACAGTCCCTACAGGCATAAAAATAGGGGTCTCAATTGATCCGTGATCGGAGTTTAACAAAGCTGCTCGAGCCTTGGATTTACTATCAGTTGCTAATAAATTAAATTTCAAATGAAAGGTTGTGAATTTATTACAAAGTTAGCTTATTATAATCAATTAATACATTAAACAAAACAGTGCTAAAATCATTACAAAATTGTTAGTTAAATTATAACAATTTAAGCTTTCAAAAGTTTTCAAGCTAGGAAAATAAATTTATTTTTGACTAAATATTTTAACCTCACAAAATGACCAATACAGAACTCAACGATTTAATAACTCAAGTCCGACGCGACATATTGCGCATGGTACACAAAGTAAACTCTGGGCATCCCGGAGGGTCTCTAGGCTGTACAGAATTTTTAGTCTTACTTTACTCTAAAATTATGCAACGAAAAGAGGGGTTTGACATGCATGGACTCAATGAGGATTTATTTTTTCTATCCAATGGCCACATCTCCCCTGTTATCTACAGTGTTCTGGCGCGAAGTGGATATTTTCCTGTAGAAGAATTAAATACCTTCCGACTTTTGGATTCCCGACTTCAGGGCCATCCAACCACTCATGAAGGTTTACCGGGCATTCGAATTGCCTCTGGATCATTGGGACAGGGTATGTCTGTAGCCATAGGCGCTGCACAGGCAAAGAAACTCAACAAGGACAAATGTATTGTTTACAGCCTGCATGGAGATGGCGAATTGCAAGAGGGTCAAAATTGGGAGGCAATTTTATATGCAGCAGCAAAAAAGGTAGACAATTTAATTGCAACTATTGACCTCAACGGCAAACAAATTGATGGCTGCACAGACGATGTATTGTATATGGGAGATTTAAAAGCAAAATTCGAAGCCTTTGACTGGATCGTGATTGAAATTGATAAAGGCAATGATGTCAATGCCATTCTTAAAGGTATGGCAGCTGCCCTTAAAGCCAGTGGGAAAGGAAAACCCGTTTGCGTGCTTTTAAAAACAATTATGGGAAATGGTGTTGATTTTATGATGCACACCCATGCTTGGCATGGGAAGGCACCCAATGACGAACAATTGGCTTCTGCACTAAAACAAAATCCGGAAACACTGGGTGATTACTAATTTACAAAACCATCAAAATGAAAACATATACTTATACAGAAAAGAAAGATACACGCAGTGGTTTTGGAGCTGGCTTGACTGAACTTGGAAGAAATAATCCCAACGTGGTAGCTTTGTGTGCTGATCTTATTGGATCTCTAAAAATGAACCAGTTTATTGACGAAAATCCAGAACGTTTCTTTCAAATTGGAATCGCGGAGGCTAATATGATGGGCATCGCTGCGGGATTGACCATTGGAGGGAAAATTCCATTCACAGGAACCTTTGCAAATTTTTCGACTGGACGTGTTTACGATCAAATCAGGCAATCTATTGCATATTCTGGAAAGAACGTTAAAATTTGTGCATCTCATGCTGGTTTAACTTTGGGAGAGGACGGTGCAACCCACCAGATTTTAGAAGATATTGGTCTTATGAAGATGTTGCCTGGAATGGTAGTTATCAACCCATGTGATTATAATCAAACCAAAGCTGCAACTATTGCAATTGCAGATTATATAGGGCCGGTATATTTGCGTTTTGGCCGCCCCTCTGTTCCAATTTTTACGCCTGAAAACCAGAAGTTTGAAATCGGAAAAGCCAATCAACTCACAGTGGGTACTGATGTTACCATTATAGCCACTGGACATATGGTTTGGGAAGCTTTAGAAGCCTCTAAAGTATTGGACGCACAAGGCATTTCTGCGGAGGTCATTAACATACACACCATCAAACCCCTTGACGCGTCTGCTATTTTAAAGTCTGTTGCAAAAACGGGTTGTGTAGTCTCTGCTGAGGAACATAATTACTATGGAGGCCTTGGCGAGAGTATTGCAAGGGTTTTAGCGCTTTACGCTCCAGCACCACAAGAGTTTGTAGCGACAAATGATACTTTTGGTGAGTCTGGAACACCAGCCCAACTTATGAAAAAATATGGTCTGGACTCTGACGCAATCGTAAGTAAAGTATTAAAGGTAATTGCTAGAAAATAAAAAAAATCTTACGATTCAAAAAAAATAGACTCCATAGTAGCCTGTTTTTTTTGAGTTTTTTAATGTAAAATTGGTTAGTTGTCCAGAGTTCCGGTGTCTTCAGCATCCAGGTAATTTGGAATTCCATTGCCATTGCTATCCTCAAGTGTAATTAACTTTGTCGAGTAGGTACCGTCATCCCCCAGTTTAACTGGCGTAAAAAATTGATCTGAATCTAAGGGTTCAAAGGCCAGAGTTTGAGCCTCCAGATCTTCAAGACTGCCAGCTGTTAGTTCTGTGGAATAAACTTCCCTGTAAGTACTATAACCATCTCCATCATCATCGCTGTCAATATAATTACTCAAATTGTCACCATCTGTGTTGTCACTAAAAACATCCAAATCATCGTCAATATCTTCCATATAACTAGGAATATAATCGTTGTCATGGTCCATTACTTTATACTGTTGAAGTTCAAATTTAAAAATTAAACAGGAATAGGTAGGGATGCCCGCCACAGCGTTGTTAAAATAGGCCAACCCCGAGGGTAAAAACATCATACCAATGCCATAATTTTCAAAAGAAACTGTTCCATCTGAGTTGGTTATGTATTGATTGGCCGTTTTAAATTGAGGTAAAATTCGGTTCCAACCGGCAATCGCGCTTGGTAAATCAATGTCGACAGAAGTAACAGAGGCATCGAATGTGGCACCGGTTGTTAGGAATCCTTCATAGTTTACTCTGACTTGATCGGAGAAATGAGGGTTTTCTCCTGCGCCCTCATTTAAAGTCAGAGTATAGTAAGTATAGTCAGTATCTCTGAAGACAGTCTGTTTTTCTTCAACAACATCAATGAGAAGCGTTGTGTCAGGTGGAAGCGTTTCTCCATCATTAAGTTTGCTTATTTCAATGTCGGCTATTGTGGGATATGAACTCAATGCATCAATAGCACCAGAATTATAATAATGTGTATTAAAATAGACTTGCAGGGTGTCAATATCGTCTAATTGTTGTTCAACACGATCGCGGGGGGGAGCAACTTGAACTTGTTCGTCATCTGGTTGACAAGTGAAAATAACCAATGAAAAAACAAAAATGATAAAAAAGTAATGATTGAATTTCATAATATTGCTTTTGGAGTTGCAAGATACAATTTTATAGTATTTTTGCTTAAAACAACACATTGTTTTAAAAAAAAATGAGAATTGACAAGTTTTTGTGGTGCGTCCGCTATTTTAAGACTCGAACACAAGCTACCAGCGCATGTAAAAAAGGCCATGTTAAAGTTAATGGTCAAGTCGCCAAGCCAAGTCGTTTAGTTTATCCAACCGAAAAACTTACTGTAAGAATTCAACAAATCAATTATCAATTAACCATTTTGGAACTTCCAAAAAATAGATTAGGAGCTAAGTTAATTGATATTTACAGGATTGACACCACACCAAAATCTGAGTTTGAGAGCAAGGAACTTTTAAACTATTCAGAAGATTATTACAGAAAAAAAGGAGAAGGACGGCCCACCAAAAAAGACAGAAGAGATATTGAAGGTTACTTAGATTTTGATGATAATTAAATAAAACTCCTTAATCTCTTTTTATATTTGAAAAAAGAAATATTATGGCACTGAAACAAAATTGCATTCTGAACAATCAAGAAATTGATCATAAAATTCGCAGAATTGCCTACCAAATTTACGAATCCAATACAGCCCAAAAAGAAATCATTCTTGCCGGAATTGAGAGCAACGGATATATTTTGGCTC
>JAYYCW010000040.1:0-9124 GCA_036161535.1 Bacteroidota bacterium
TGATTTCAAAAATAAAACGATTGGCTAAGGCATCTGCTTCTTTTTGAGAAGGGGCCTCGCTATATACCCTTACAATGGGCTCAGTATTGCTTTTTCGAAGATGAACCCAGGAATCAGAAAAATCAATTTTAAGTCCGTCAATGGTCGTTGTGATTTCATTTTGATATTTTTTTTCCATATTGCCTATAAGCCCCTCCACATCATATCCTTGACTTAAATCAATTTTCTTTTTACTCATGAAATATAAGGGATAGGTTTTTTTAAGCGCACTCACTGATAATCGCTTCTCAGCCAATAAGCTTAAAAATAAGGCAATGCCTACCAAGGCATCTCTTCCATAATGTGATTCAGGTAAAATGATACCGCCATTTCCCTCACCCCCAATGACAGCATTGTTGGTTTTCATTGCCGCCACTACATTGACTTCCCCAACGGCGCTGGCGGTATAAACAGCCCCATGTTTTTCAGTAATGTCTCGCAGCGCTCTTGTTGAACTTAAATTACTGACTGTATTGCCCTTTTTCTGGCTGAGCACATAATCGGCGCAAGCCACCAAGGTGTATTCTTCTCCAAACAGCAATCCGTTCTCGTCCATAAAGGCCAAGCGGTCTACATCGGGGTCTACCGCAATTCCAAAATCAGCCCCAATTTGTATAACTTTTTCGGATAAATCCCTAAGGTGCTCTTTTAAGGGCTCGGGATTGTGGGGAAAATGCCCATTGGGATTGCAGTGCAATTTTATGACAGTGACACCCAAGCGCTCTAATAGTAATGGAACGACAATACCACCGCTTGAATTGACTCCGTCAACGACTGCCTTAAAGCGGCATTTTCGAATGGCTTCAATATTCACCAAGTCTAGATTTGTAACAGCATCAATGTGAAGGTCAAAATAAGCATCATTAAAAATAAGCTTACCCAGATTTCCTACATTTGAAAACGAAACGGACTCTGAAGCTGCTATATCTAAGACATTCTGACTTTGGTTGGCATTTAAAAACTCCCCTTTGGCATCCAATAGCTTTAAAGCATTCCACTGTTTGGGGTTGTGGCTGGCTGTTAATATGATACCACCGTCGGCATGTTCCATAGGTACCGCAATTTCCACAGTTGGCGTGGTTGAAAGTCTTAGATTAATCACATCAATTCCCATACCAATCAGTGTACTAACGACTAAATTTTCAATCATCTCACCTGAAATTCTAGCGTCTCTACCAATGACAACCCGGTAAGCTGACTTGCAGCGTTGTTGCTTGATCCAGCTTCCATAGGCGGCAGCAAACTTAACTGTATCAATGGGTGTTAAATTTTGTCCAACTACCCCTCCGATAGTGCCGCGAATCCCAGAGATTGATTTAATTAAAGTCATTTAAAATATTTAAGCAAATATAGGATTTCAATTCTACTTTAATAAATTAGTATTCATAATTTTGAGCCATGAATTTCCTCGCACATATCTATCTTTCAGGAAATAACCCTTGTGTTATTATCGGAAACTTTATGGCCGACAGTATCAAGGGGCTACAGTACAAAGCCTTTGATAAAAATATTCAAAAAGGCATTTTGTTACACCGACAAATCGATACCAGCACGGATGCCCATCCTAACTTTAAAAGCAGTACCAAGCGCCTGCATGCCAATTATGGGCATTACTCAGGTATCATAGTAGATATTTTTTACGATCACTTCTTGGCTAAAAACTAGAACGATTACAGCAGTCAAATTTTAAGTGAATTTGCAGATAAAAACTACCGACTGTTTCAAAAAAATTTTAAACGACTCACGCCACAAATACAATATATGCTCCCGAATATGATCAAAAAAATTGGTTGTATAATTACCAATTTATAAACGGTATTTCAGACACTTTAAATGGAATGAACCGCCGCACCAAAGGAAAATCTGGAATGCAACAAGCAATGTGCGAGCTGATGGTACATTATGACGCTTTTGAATCCGATTTTAAGCTTGTTTTCAAAGATTTAATGCTAGTTTCAAAAGACTTTATTTTGGAATTCTAACTTATATAATTCCATATATTTTTATAAGTTCCCATGGCGATATAGGTAGTATTGATAGGGGCGTTTTTCGGCATCATTAGTTTGGGGTCTTCTTTGAGCGTTTTTTTGGCAGATTCTCGAGCCAAAGCCAGCAAGTTTTTATCTTGGATCAAATTGGCAATTTTAAGTTTTAATACCCCACTTTGTTGGGTGCCCATCAAATCGCCGGGTCCTCTGAGCTTTAAATCAACTTCTGCAATCTCAAATCCATCGTTTGAATGCACCATGGTTTGCATTCGAGTCTTACTGTCATTCCCTAGCTTGTGACTTGTCATCAAAATACAATAGCTCTGAGAAGCGCCACGACCAACCCTACCGCGTAATTGGTGCAATTGAGAGAGGCCAAAGCGTTCAGCACTTTCAATAAGTATCACAGAGGCATTTGGGACATTGACCCCCACTTCAATAACGGTGGTTGCCACCATGATCTGAGTTTCGCCTTTGATAAAACGCTGCATTTCATAGTCTTTGTCAGCGGCCTTCATTTGACCATGAACAATGGAGATCTGATATTCTGGTATGGGAAATTCTCTAGAAATGCTCTCATAACCGTCCATTAGATCTTTAAAATCTAATTTTTGGCTTTCGTTGATCAAGGGATATACTATATAAATTTGACGGCCTTTTACAATTTCATCTCTAATAAATTTAAAAACTCCTAAACGGTTGCTGTCAAAACGGTGGACCGTTTTGATGGTTTTTCTTCCTGGCGGTAATTCGTCAATGACTGATATGTCCAAATCTCCGTAAACCGACATGGCCAAGGTTCTTGGAATGGGGGTGGCTGTCATGACCAAAACATGGGGGGGAGTCGTGTTTTTATGCCATAATTTACTGCGCTGAGCGACCCCAAATCGGTGCTGCTCATCAATTATAGCCAAACCTAAATTTTTAAATTGAACCTTTTCCTCTAAAACCGCATGAGTCCCAACCAAAATCTGTAGTTGACCGTCTTGCAAATGTTTGTGAAGTGATCTGCGATCGACTGTTTTTGTTGAACCTGTGAGCAAAGCAATTTTAATGCCCACAGCATCACAAAGGATTTTTAGATCGGTATAATGCTGAATGGCAAGGATTTCTGTAGGAGCAACCATGGTAGCCTGAAAGTCATTGTCAAGTGCAATCAACATGGCCATAAAGGCTACAATCGTCTTTCCAGAACCAACATCTCCCTGCAACAAGCGGTTCATTTGTGCGTTACTGCCCATATCAGCACGGATTTCTTTGACAACACGCTTTTGGGCAGCAGTCAAGTCAAATGGTAAATGATTTTTATAGAAATCATTAAAATAAGCCCCTACAGCTTCAAATACTAATCCTTTGATTTTGGATTTGTGAATCAAGTTTTTATAAATGAGTTGCAATTGAATAAAAAAGAATTCTTCATACTTCAATCGAAATTGTGCTTTGGCTAATAAATTTTGATTTTTGGGAAAGTGGATATTTAGAAGCGCCTCTTCTTTAGAAATCAATTGGTGTTGGTTTAATAAATTTTCAGAAAGTGATTCTTTAAATTTTCCATCAATTTGAAGAAACAATTGCTCTATCAGCTTACACAAGACACGATTTGAAATACCGCGATTCCCTAGAATTTCTGTCGAAGGATATATAGGTTGAATGGCGGTTCTTAGACCTTTGTCAAATTCCGATTTTAGCTCCATATCAGGATGCGGCATGCTAAAATTACCATTGAACCAATTGACCTTTCCAAAAATTACATAGGAGGTGTTGGTTTTTAAATTTTCTCGTATCCATTTATGGCTATGAAACCATACCAATTCCATCTGACCTGAAGCATCACAAAAAGTAGCAACTAATCGCTTCCTGTTCTTTTGAGAAATTTCTTTGTAGGCAGTGATTTTACCAATAATTTGAACTTCAGAATTATTGCGTTCTAGTGCGGCAATATTGTAAAACTGAGTTCTGTCAATATAGCGATAGGGAAATAAATGCAATAAATCTTGATAAGTATGTATTCCCAACTCCGATCGCAAAAGAGAAGCGCGGTTGGGGCCTACCCCCTTAAGATAATCAATTGGTGTTTGTAAAACAGCATCAGCCATGTTATTAATTCAATAGTATTGAAACTTCTTCTTTTAAAAATTTAAGGGCTTTTTTTGGCGATAATTCTGATTGTGAAAGTGCTGCCAAAAGCAAGGGTCTTAGTGTTTCGGCATTGGCATCTTTTTCCTGCTTAAAACTTGAAATAATTTGCAAGCTGTTGTCTTTAGCAGCGGTCAGCAGATGCCAACAAGGCTCAGAGACATATATTTGCTGTGCTAAATTATGCTCATATTCTTGCTTGATGGTAGCAATCAGCAAATCTTTATAAGCGGCTGCTTGAGGTACAATTGGCGATACGCGTGTCAAAAGCTGTTGGGCTGAGCTCCGTTCCAAAAACAAAGTCAATCGCTCATAGGCTTGAAGTTTAGCTACTAAAACCTCTTTTTGAATCGCTTGGTTTGCGAAAGAGTTTGTGCGTCTGGTCTCGTGCTTGGAATATTCCCTAAATAAGAATAAAGCAATAGCGGCTGTAACAACTGCGGGGATACAGTAAATAAAAAATCCAAAAAATTCTTCGTCCATGTAATGTATTGTTGATTAACAACCACTAATTTAATAATTTTACAGGGATTTGGAAGTTCTCTATTTAACCGCTTTAAAACTGTTTTAAACAGTTACGATATAGGTCCAATTTTACAATTGTCCAGATCCGTGTTTTAGCCTGAGAATGTTTATAATTATTCGTTAAACTGCATATAAAACCGAATAACATTACTTAATTTCACGTCTTTAAAACACAATTCTTTGCAGGCTTATTTAAATCAACTCAATGAGGCACAATTGGCCCCCACTTTACAGAAAGAGGGTCCAATGATTGTCATTGCTGGTGCTGGCTCTGGTAAAACTCGTGTTCTGACTTATAGAATTGCTTATTTGATGAGTGAAGGTGTAGATCCCTTTAATATTTTGGCCCTTACATTTACCAACAAAGCTGCTAGAGAAATGAAATCAAGAATTTCGTCAATTGTTGGAGACAGTGAAGCAAAAAACTTATGGATGGGAACCTTCCACTCCGTATTTGCCAAAATACTGCGCTTTGAGGCCGATCGCCTTGGATACCCCTCAAATTTTACGATTTATGATACCCAAGATTCTCAACGTCTTGTAGCCTCCATTATAACGGAAATGAATTTGGATAAAGACCTCTATAAATACAAACAAATTTACAGTCGTATTTCTTCCTACAAAAACAGTCTTATCACAGTTAAAGCCTATTTTCAAAATCCAGAACTTATGGAGGCCGATACCATTGGCAAGCGGCCCAAACTGGGAGACATTTACAAAACCTATGTGGACCGTTGTTTTAAAGCAGGTGCTATGGATTTTGATGACCTTTTGCTTAAAACCAATGAATTATTGACGCGATTTCCGGATGTATTGGCCAAATACCAACAGCGGTTTCGTTATATTTTGGTAGATGAGTACCAAGACACCAACCACTCTCAATATTTAATCGTACGTGCGCTTTCGGATCGGTTTCAAAATATTTGTGTAGTGGGTGACGATGCTCAAAGTATTTATGCCTTTCGAGGCGCTAATATCAACAATATTCTGAACTTTCAACGTGACTACGATAATGTAAAAGTTTACCGCTTAGAGCAAAATTATCGCTCTACAAAAAACATCGTCAATGCAGCCAATTCGATCATTGATAAAAATCAAACAAAATTGGACAAGGTTGTTTGGACGGCCAATGAAGAGGGTATGCCTATTGTGGTGAACCGATCTCTAACTGATGGGGATGAAGGGCGTTATGTGGCCAGTTCGATTTTTGAAAATAAAATGAATCATCAAGCCAAAAATACTGATTTTGCTGTTCTGTACAGAACCAATGCACAATCCCGCGCCATTGAAGATGCTTTGCGAAAGCGTGGTATTAATTACAGAATTTATGGGGGGCTTTCATTCTACCAAAGAAAAGAAATCAAAGATGTCCTCTCCTATTTACGACTCATTGTCAATCCTGCCGACGAAGAAGCATTGAAGCGCATCATTAATTTTCCTGGCCGAGGAATTGGGCAAACTACAATTGACCGACTCATTGTCGCTGCCAATGCTGCTGGAGTGTCTATTTTTGAGCTTATAAAAAACATACACAGTTTTCAAATAAATCTCAATTCGGGAACCAAAACAAAGCTGACTAACTTTTGTACCATGATTGAAAGTTTTCAGGTGATGAACCAGACGACCAATGCTTTTGAACTGACCGAGCACGTTTGCCGTGTCAGTGGTCTGATTCGCGAATTAAAAAATGATGGCACTCCAGAAGGAATCACCCGGATGGAAAATGTTGAGGAATTATTAAATGGAATTAAAGATTTTGTAAAAGGTCAACAAGAGTTGGCGGAGGCAAAGGGCGCATTGGCAGAATTTTTAGAGGATGTGGCCTTGGCAACTGATTTAGACAATGAAGAAAATAGCGACAGTGATAAGGTTGCCTTGATGACCATCCATTTGGCCAAGGGTTTGGAATTTACCTATGTTTATGTAGTTGGATTGGAGGAAGATTTATTTCCCAGTGCGATGAGTTTGAATTCAAGAAGTGAGCTGGAAGAAGAGAGAAGATTGTTCTATGTGGCCGTTACAAGAGCCGAAAAGCAAGTCTATTTAACCTATGCACTTTCCAGATACCGTTGGGGAAAACTCATTGACGCAGAGCCCAGTCGATTTATTGAAGAAATTGACGATCGTTATTTAAATATCACCACTCCAAAAGAAGAAAAACGTTTCAACCCTGTGTTAAGTGCCGATATATTTGGAGATGTTGAACCTCATCAAATTCGTTATAAAAAACCTCCGCGATCTGAACCCAAAAGGATATCATTAAGCGCAAAAGCGCCAAAACATTTAAAAAAAATAAACAACAGCGCTACAAGCACAAATTTATTCGACTCCAATCTCACCGTAGGCAATGTTGTAAACCACCAACGCTTTGGAAATGGTGAAGTCCTAAAAATTGAAGGCAAGGGAGCTGATTTAAAAGCGGAGATAAAATTTAGCGCAGTTGGCGTCAAAAAACTGTTGTTGCGCTTTGCGAAACTTGAAATCTTGTCCTAAAATGGCTGAATTTCTAAAAATATATGCTGAAAACCCTCAGTCAAGAATTCTAGAAAGAGTGGTTGACATCCTTAAAAACGGGGGGTTGGTCATCTACCCTACAGATACTGTATATGCCTTGGGATGTGATGTTAAAAACATAAAAGCAATGCAACAACTGTCCCGAATTAAAGGAGAAAAATTAGAGCGGGCAAACCTGGCCTTTATTTGTCACAACCTCAGTAATCTCAGCGCCTATACAGCCCAACTCAACAGCAGTACATTTAAACTTCTTAAAAAATATTTACCAGGACCCTATACTTTTATACTTCCCAGCAATAAAGCCCTTCCACGTCCTTTTAAAAAAAGAAAAACTGTAGGGATCCGAGTCCCAAATCATTCAGTCATACTAGAAATTGTCAAACGTCTGGGAAATCCCATTCTTACAACCTCTATACATGACAATGACAATATCATTGAATACACCTCTGATCCCGAAATTATTTTTGAGGAATGGCAATCTAGAGTAGATGTTGTTATTGACAGTGGTTTTGGAGGTAATGTCCCCTCAACCGTTATTGATGCCACCAATGAAAGACCAATAATTATCCGCCATGGCGCTGGAGAATTTGTAGAATCAATATGAAAAATTTTGATGAATATATTGAAGTCAAAGGCGCGAGAGTTCACAATTTAAAGAATATCGATGTCAATATTCCCCGCAACCAATTGGTGGTCATAACCGGACTGTCAGGTAGTGGTAAATCATCACTAGCTTTTAATACTATTTATGCTGAAGGTCAACGAAGATATATTGAGACTTTTTCTGCCTACGCAAGGCAATTTTTAGGTTCATTGGAGCGCCCTGATGTCGATAAAATTGATGGTCTGTCTCCCGTGATCGCTATTGAGCAAAAAACAACCAGCAAATCTCCACGATCAACAGTTGGCACCATAACGGAAGTTTATGACTTTTTGCGTTTGCTGTATGCGAAGGTAGCGGATGCCTACAGTTATAAAACAAACGAAAAAATGGTAAGCTATAAAGACGATCAAATAAAATCACTGATTGTTGAGAGCTATAATAATAAGAGAATTTCCATATTGGCGCCCTTGGTGCGTTCTCGAAAGGGACATTATCGTGAATTGTTTGAACAAATAGCCAAGCAGGGTTTTGTTAAAGTTAGAGTCGACGGTGAAGTTGTTAATATCACTCCAGGAATGCGCTTAGACCGCTACAAAGTCCATGACATAGAAGTAGTTATAGATCGACTAAAAATTGATGAGAAAACCATGGTTTCAAAAAGACTTAAAGATTCCATTTTGATGGCTTTAAATCAAGGAAATGATGTAATGATGGTATTGACTGAAGCTGAGAAAAATCCGAGGTTCTTCAGTCGTAATTTGATGTGCCCAAGCACTGGCCTATCCTACCCCAATCCAGAGCCCAATAATTTTTCATTTAACTCCCCTAAAGGTGCATGTCCAGAATGTAACGGGATTGGTACCATTTATAAAGTCAATATAAATAAAATCATACCTGACCCGCAATTGTCAATTAAAAACGGTGGCTTAGCACCGCAAGGAGCCCAGAAAAATTCTTGGATATTTAAACAATTAGATTTAATCGCACAGCGTTTCAACTTTACACTTTCAGATCCTATATCAAAAATTCCCAAAGAAGCCATGGATCTCATTTTATTTGGTGGAAAGGATAAATTTTCAGTGACCAACAAAACTCTAGGACTTTCAAGAGAATATGCCATTGATTTTGATGGCATTGCAAATTTTATAGAATACCAACATAAAACCACAGATTCGAGCAGTATAAAGCGATGGGCCAAACGCTATATGGACAAAATTGAGTGTCCGTGCTGTCAAGGAACACGCCTAAAAAAAGAAGCACTGTATTTTGTGATAAATAACAAAAATATTGCTGAATTGTCAGCCATGGATATCAGCGA
>JAYYCW010000041.1:0-8909 GCA_036161535.1 Bacteroidota bacterium
TTGTAATTTTATAGCTTCTAGGTTGTGAATAAGTGTGGCTTCGTCTAGTAAATTTCTCTCGCTAGACTTGCCTGAAGGATCCCCAATCATACCGGTAGCACCTCCCACCAAAGCAACGGGTTTATGACCACAGCGCTGAAAATGGGCCAGCAACATAATGGGCACCAAGTTTCCGATGTGCAGTGAATCTGCAGTGGGATCAAAACCAATATATGCAGCTCGCATTTGTTCTTGGAGATGTTCTTCGGTTCCTGGCATAAGGTCATTAAGCATTCCACGCCACTTTAAAACATCTATGAAATTATCGGTCATTATTAGAGTTTGATACACAAAGATAAAAGATTCAGCAGTGAAGAGAAAAGAAAAATCAGTAATTTCGCAACATGATATTAGTCACAGGCGGTACAGGACTTGTGGGAAGTCACTTGCTCTTGAAGTTAGTTCAACAAAAGAAACCCATTCGCGCAACCTATAGAAAGGGCTCCGATCTAGAACGAGTAAAAACTATTTTTTCTTACCACTCAAAAAACTCAGATTCACTTTACAAGGCAATTGAGTGGATAGAGGCAGATTTAAACGATCTCCCCAACTTAACATTAGCCTTTGATAAAATTACAACTGTTTACCACTGCGCAGCCTATATTTCCTTTGACCCTTCTGTCTATAAAATATTAAGAGACACAAATATCATTGGAACTGCCAATATTGTTAACCTTTGCATCGAAAAAAAAGTTCAGAAGTTATGCCATGTCAGTAGCGTTGCAACACTAGGTTATGCCGCGGACGTCATAACGGAAGATACCCATTGGCAAGGCAATCACAACCAAAGTGTCTATGCAATTTCAAAATATGGAGCAGAGATGGAAATATGGCGCGCGACTCAAGAGGGAATCCCAGCTATAATTGTAAATCCTGGGGTCATTATCGGACCTGGATTTTGGAACCGTGGAAGCGGTCTTTTGTTTAAAATTATTTCTAAAAAACAATCTTATTTTACCAAGGGCAGCACCGGATTTATAGGAGTTGATGATGTGACCCAAGCCATGGTAGATTTAATGGAATCAAAAATAGAAAATCAACGCTATATTTTAGTCGCTGAAAATCTTTCTCATCGTGAGTTTATGACAAATATTGCCAACGAATTGGGTGTTAATCCCCCTACAAAATTAGCTACAAAATACAGTCTTTATCTTGCGCTATGCTTGGATTATTTAAAATCCAAATTGTTGGGAAAGAGAAGACGGCTCAGCAAAGCGCTTTGTCAAACACTTGTAAAAACTTATAATTTCAGTTCGAAAAAAATCAAGAAGGATTTAAAAACATTTGAGTTTACGCCTATTTCACAGGTCATTGAACATTCGTGTCAATATTTTTTTTGAGGCGTTTTCTAAGGCCTTTTAAAGTATCTCTCGATATTAAAATCGAAGAATCCCTTTTAATTTTTCTCAAAGAATCTAACTTTCTATTTTCGATTTCTAACTCGGATTCCGCAATTTTCATTTGAGCCTCTAGGTTTTTTTTGACACGCTCGTAGATAGAATTATACACTTCAACATTATGGACGTAATAGTCATTGCTGTTTTCAAATTGAAGGCTGTCTATGTTGTGTTTTTTGAAAATATACTTAACTGGATTATTAATTGTAGCTTCTAAAATTTTCTTATTGGATCCTTGAGCTGCATTTATAATCATAAAATCAATTAAGACATCAACCATTTTTTCCTCAGATATCAAATTATCTGGCGTTTTGTACTTGCTGTTGTGACAAGAAATAGAGATTGAGATCAGTAGTGTATAAAATAAAATTTTCATCGATTGAAAGTGAGGCGCATGGCTGAATTTTGGTTTGTAAACTTGGCATTGTGATAAACCAAAGCACCATTGAGTATGGTGTGGGTGATTCTTGACTTAAAAGTTGTGCCTTCAAATGGTGACCACCCACATTTATAGTGTATATTCTCCGCGGTAACTGTCCAGGGGTTGTGGGGATCTACCAATATTAAATCAGCAAAATACCCTTCCTTAATAAATCCTCTATTTTCGATCTGAAATAGAATTGCTGGGTTATGTGCTATTTTTTCAACCAATTTTTCAATTGATATTTTATCTTTGTGGTAGGCCTCCATAAGAGCAACTACTGCATGTTGAACCAGGGGGCCTCCGGACGGAGCTTTGGTGTAGATGTTGGATTTTTCCTCCTTGGTGTGGGGCGCATGATCTGTGGCAATCACATCAATGCGATCGTCTAAAAGAGCCTGCCAAAGTGCCTCGCGATCTTTGACTGTCTTAACCGCTGGATTCCACTTAATCAAGCTGCCTTTCTTATCATAGTCTTCATCAGAAAACCATAAGTGGTGGATGCAAACCTCAGCGGTGATTTTTTTATCTTTTAATGGTTTTTTATTTGAAAAAAGTGCTGTTTCTTTGGCAGTTGAGAGGTGAAAAACATGCAATCTTGCTCCCGTTTTATTGGCCAACTGAATGGCTCTTGAAGAAGATAAATAACAGGCTTCCTCACTGCGTATCAAAGGGTGATATTTTATAGGAATATCCTCACCATATTGACTTTTAAAGATCTTGGTATTCTCTCGGATGGTTTCCTCGTCTTCACAGTGGACGGCAATTAGCAAATCTGTGCTTGAAAATATTTTTTCTAAAACTTCTGGATTGTCTACTAACATATTGCCAGTGGAAGATCCTAAAAAAAGCTTGAGCGCAGCAACCTTTTTAGGATCGATTTTTAAGATCTCGTCTAGGTTATCATTGGTACCGCCAAACATAAAGGAATAATTTGCATAGGATGTTTTTGAGGCAATGTCAAACTTTTCTTCTAACTTTTCAACAGTGATTGCTTGGGGAACAGTATTTGGCATTTCAACGAAAGAGGTGACCCCTCCCGCAATGGCAGCTTTAGATTCTGTTTCTATCGTTGCTTTGTGAGTGAGACCGGGTTCTCTGAAGTGAACTTGATCGTCGATCATTCCAGGTAATAAAAATTTATTCTCAGCATCAATTACTTTAATATCTGGATGTTTCGCACTGATTGAAGCTGAAATTTCCTTGATCTTTTGACCCTCTATTAACAGGTCTCCCTCCAGAACTTTACCCTCGTTGACAATGCGAGCGTTTTTAATTAAAATTGATGTTTCTTGCATTTATAATTTACCTAGTATTTGTTGAAATCGCATTCTTACAACACCTATCACCGCCTCCATTATAATACTTTTTGTAAGCTTGGAAACACCCCGAGCTCTGTCCGTAAAGATAATAGGTATTTCTTTGATTTTAAATTTTTTATTATAGGCTTTGTATTTCATTTCAATCTGAAAAGCATAACCCACAAATTTTACAAGGTCTAGATCTATGGATTCTAAAACACTTCTTTTGTAACAAACAAAGCCTGCGGTTGGATCTTTTATTGGCATATTCGTAATCAAGCGAACATAACAAGATGCAAGGTAAGAAAGTAAAATCCTTGACAGTGGCCAATTGACTACATTGATCCCTCCCTTATAGCGTGATCCGATCGCTAAGTCAATCTGGTCTTCTGAGCAAGCCTTATAAATTTGCTCCAAATCTTTGGGACTGTGAGAAAAATCGGCATCCATCTCAAAAATATATTTATATGAGCGTTTCAAGGACCATTTAAAACCTTCAATATAAGCACTGCCGAGTCCTTGTTTATTAGGGCGTTTTAAAAGAAATAATTGTTTTGGAAATTTGTTTGTGATAGAACTGACCTTTTCAGCAGTTCCGTCTGGTGAATTGTCATCTACAACCAAGACATGGACTTCTTGGTAGCGATTGAAAATGGCGGCCAATAGCAATTCAATATTATCAATTTCATTAAATGTTGGAACAATGATAAGTGTATCCTTCATGGTAAATACAATGTCGCGTAAAAATAAGGTATTTAAACGGATCTCATTATATAAATTTTCTTGCTAATTTAGCATATGCTAAGGGAAGTAACTTCAAATGACGGCTTTATACTTTGTGCACTTACAAGCTTGACATTGTTGTTGATTGTTAAACTTATGCATTCCCGCCGTTTAATTGATTTTTTAGGATTTCTTGGTAATTCCAATTATTTGCGGATTTATTTAAAAGATCATTCTTTTTTTGACCGTTTTGATGTCCTCTTACTTATTAATTTCTGTTTAAATTCGGTAGCTTTTGGCTTTATAGTTCAAAGAGCTCAAACAAGAAATATTGAAATGAGCAGCACTGCTATTTTTATTTGTATCGGATTGTTAGCCTTGGCAATCTGCTTGAAAATTGGATTCGAACTTCTAATTGGATATGCCTTTGACCTACACAAGGAGATGAATATCTTGACATTTCAGCAAATTAGCAGCCTAAGCTTTATTGGAATTTTACTGCTGCCCATCAATTTAATCCTTGTATTCCAATTTAATTTTGAAAAAAGCGCTGTAATTTTAAGTGCTATTTCAATGCTTGTGGTTCTGGGCTTTGGAATGGCTAAAACCGTTAAGTCAAATCTAAGTCTGGTTTTATCAAATTTCTTGTATTTTATTTTATATATTTGCACCCTGGAAATTGGACCACTTGTTGTGTTGTACGATTTGATAAAAAAATCCAATTATTTATAGAGCACCCGTTTTATGAAAGTAAAAACCATTTTAGTTTCACAACCTGAGCCAAAAGCAGAAAACTCCCCCTATTTTGATCTTCAACAAAGTCAAAAAGTTAAGATTGATTTTCGTCCCTTCATACATGTAGAAAATGTAACCACAAAGGAAATCAGACTTCAAAAGGTAGATTTCTCAAAATTTTCAGCCACTATCCTAACAAGTAGAAATGCTGTAGATCACTTTTTTAGAGTTGCTAACTCCATGCGTTTTAAAGTGCCTGATACCATGAAATATTTTTGTCAATCTGAGGCAGTTGCCTACTATTTGCAAAAATATGTTGTTTACAGAAAGCGTAAAATTTATGTAGGTAAGCGTACGTTTTCAGAGTTAATTCCAATGATAAATAAATATAAAAACGAGACTTTTTTACTTCCATCCTCAGACAAACTCAAACCTTCAGTCCCAAAAGCCTTGGACGAATTGGGTTTGAATTGGAAGCAGGCTGTTTTCTATAAAACAGTCATCAGCGACCTGTCGGATTTGGCGGATGTTTACTATGACATATTGGTATTCTTTAGCCCCTCAGGAATCGAATCTCTGTTTCACAATTTTCCAAATTTTAAACAAAATAACACACGAATTGCTGTTTTTGGCAACTCCACTGTTAAAGCCGTTGAAAACAAAGGTCTAAGAGTTGATATATCAGCACCTTCCAAAGATACTCCTTCAATGAGTATGGCACTTGAGCGCTACATAAGAAAAGTAAACAAAAAATAATCCATAGTTGTTGTTATTTTAGGATTGTAATCTTAATTTTTTATTAACAGTATTTTTGTTATTTTTAAAAAATTCTTAATCGTATGAAACCAAAGGTTTTATTTTTTTTAATACTAATAGTTATAGGTTGTGATAATGAGCCTTATGGTTCCTTGGTGTCGGACAGTGGTGTTACTGACAACAATGAAACTGGTGACAATGGTGACAATGATGACAATGACCCAGGAGACAACTCAGAAAATTTCTTCCCTAGCAGTGGTTATTGGATATACGATGTTGATAGTAGTAGCGAGTACCTACAGGATTTGAATTTTGTGGCCACAGATTCAATATATATCGATGAGGAATTTGAAACTTATTTTAGCTTAAGTGCTAACAACGATAGTTTTACTAATGGCAATATGAATCGTTTTCTAACCTCTGGCATTCTATATAACACACCCACTACCTTGAGTTTGGACGGGAGTCTAGAACTGCCCGAAAATTTATCAGACATGGGGCTAGGTGGTAATTTTTCTTTGGTAGGGGTTACGCTTTTAGATACAGCCGCTGAGAATGGAAATATTATGTTTTTAGAAGACGGCTCTACATCCAATACAATTTCTATTCAAGGAACTGAAATCCCAATTGACCTGAGTTATGAGATTCGTACGACAAAAATAAATTTTTATGATTCAATTGTGCTAAACGGTACAAACTATAACAATATTTTTGAAGGCGAACTTGCTCTATCTGTTTCTGCAACGGGAACCTTTACAGTTTTTGGGTTTTCTCAAACTGTCACGTTCTTGGAGACTCAAGACCTTGTTTCAACTCAGTATTATTTTGCTAAATCCATTGGCCTTGTAAGAGCTCAAACATCTCAAGAGTTTACACTCTCTTCTGAATTGACGGACCTGTTGAACCTTATCAATATCGCCAACGAAATTCCCACGAGTATCAGCATTGAAAGTGTTGAGGACTTGAGCGAATACTCCATTGATTAACTTTTTGTTTATTTAAACACTATAAGCATAAAAAAGGTATAAAGCAATACCAAAAACAAACCCTCTTTAAGTTGGAGTTTATGTCGTTTTGTGATTAGAATCAAGGGCAATAAAATCACCGCAAATACCAACATCCATAGAACATCTCTGGAAAGAATTTGAGGGTCTATCACAGGGATACTTTCCACAAGAGCTGTCAGTCCTAAAACCGAACCGGTATTAAAAATATTAGAGCCTATAAGATTTCCAAGTGATAATGCCTTTTCCTGTTTGACAATGGCAATAATGGAAGCAGCCAGTTCTGGAACGCTTGTCCCCAAAGCCACCAATGAAACTGAAATAACCGCCTCACTAACGCCAAGTTCTTTAGCGACAACAACTGCACCACCGACCAACCAATCGGCGCCAAAAAATAAGGCAATACCGCCAATGCCAAGCCATATAAAAATTTTAAAATAAGAGACCTTAGACAAATCATCCATTTCAGTCCCTACAGCCATAGCATCAATCCTAGACCTTTGGATAAGTAGAAAAATAAAAATCAATAAAGTTAAGAGAAGTAGTCCTCCTTCGACAGAGCTGAGTTTGTTGTCATTGTAAAGAAAATAGCAGGCCATTAAAGAAAAAATCATCAAGGCTGGCCAATTAAATCTATAAAAGGAATCATCAACCTCAATTGTACTGCAAATTGCAGTGACGGCAAGAACAAGCCCTATATTAGCAATATTGGAACCTATAACATTATTGATGGCGATCGCAGGAGCCCCTTGAAGCGCTGCATTTAAACTTACCAGAAGTTCAGGAAACGAAGTCGCAAAGGAAACAACGGTTAGTCCAATGACCATTTTGGATAGGTTTAATTTAAAAGAAAGCCCAACAGATGCACGGACTAGATACTCTCCCCCAATAACTAGGAGCACAAAGCCAAAAAGCATTAAAACAACATCCATTTTTCAGTATTTACAACGAATATAGTTTAAGATTTGAAAATAGCTGGATATATCCAAAAGAAATTCTATTTTTGGAATATGAAATTCATTTTTAAAAACTTAGCGCGTCTGAGCAGCATATTCCTTCCGAGTTTTACAAAACAGCGATTGGATTTAAACAAGGCGACAAAGTTACAACTAGCCATTCTCGGTTGGCGTACTTTTATTACACTTAGAGCCCTAGATTGATTTAAAACCCGCAGCTCATTTAAAAATTAAATGTATAAATTAGAAAAAAAATCTCATGAGGGCGTTGAATTCATGATAATATGGAATACAGATTTGTCTTCAAGAGCCATCCTTTGCCTAAGCCGCGGTGGCAGCTTAGAGGAGTTGGTGAAAAGTAATACCACTGTGATTACCAACCTCAGCCCGCTCTCCCCTAAAAAAACCTACCCCTCCTCTATCCTCTTTCCCTTTGCAAACAGAATTAAGGACGGAAAGTATAATTTTGCCAATAAAGATTATACATTTGAGTGCAACGAAGCTGCTGCCAACAATGCGCTTCACGGCTTGGTTTACAACAAAACTTTTAAATGTATATCTCACAAATTGAGCTATGATTCTGCCAGGGTCCAACTGAGCTATGAGTCCGAAAAATCAATTGACAGTTTTCCATTTAGGTATCGCATTGACCTCCATTATAAATTTACCAAAGACCTCGTGGCCTTGGAAATGACTGTTATCAATACAGGTTTGAAAGAATTTCCATTTACATTAGGTTGGCATCCCTACTTTAAATCGGCAGATTTAAAAAAAAGTGCTCTAAATTTTTCCTGTAGTAAAAAACTGGCCACTGATAACAGAAATATTACCACTGCAGTGGTTGATTACAATTTAAATACACCTTTTTATTTGAAAAATGTGACGCTTGATGATGCCTATATTTTAAAGTCCAAAACCGTAGAATTTTTAACCCCAGAATACGATTTAACATTGAGTTCATCTGAAGACCAAAATTATTTACAACTTTACACACCCGAGGGTCTTAATGCCATTGCCATTGAGCCCATGACTGGCGTTTCCAATAGTTTTAACAATAAAATTGGATTAAAAGTACTTCCTCCAAAAAAATCCTTTAAAATTTGCTGGACATTAAATATCCGTCTAAAAAAACGTTAAAATAATTCCGTTTATTTGGGCTGGACAAGTCGGGAATTTCCCTTAGACAGCTTTTAACAAAAGACCTCAATCATCTTCGAACCCTTTGAGTAGTCTTTATTGTTTACTACTGATGATTTTTAATGAAAAATCTTTAATTAATTCATAACCACCCCTCTCGGCTAATAATTTTACAAATCGATTGTTTTTTTCCATTTTGTCATATAGCATAAGATGATCTGCTGTATCTTTCCCTGTCAATCCTACCCAGTGAGTTGCACCATTTGGCAAACCAATGTCATAAGTCCCATACCCTACTACACGATCTTTAAACTCACTTTTAAATTCATCTACAATTTTATCATGAGCAACTTTAAATGCAGTGGGATCTTCAGGGATAATATCCCATATATGAACTTCTGGATTAGTTTCTAAGTTGCCTTCTTTCCAACTCATCATTC
>JAYYCW010000042.1:0-10077 GCA_036161535.1 Bacteroidota bacterium
AAAAAGCATATAAAAGCTTATTGGTAATAATAATATCCCTATCAATGCATCACCAATGCCATTTATGAATTTATAAAGAGAAACCCAACCAATTATCTCGAAGAGAATAGTGAAAATAAGAATTACATAATTTTTCATTTAGTCAGGATTACAGTTTGTGAAGTTAGTTAGTGTATGTTAATTCAAAAGTTATATGTATCGCTATTGATTATATAAACCTTAATCTAAATATGTAACAGCAGCAGAAACATAATAAGAATCATTAATAATATGGTTAATAACGGTGGGAAATCCTTGTGAATCAAACTCATAAGAATAATGCGTCTCCAAGTACTGTGTTGGGCAATTCCCCTGATTTAGCGTTGAATTGGAATCATTGCCTGAAGTACATTGCTTTCTAATTGATGGTAAATTTTGTGAAGCTCTACCACGCCAACCACTAAGATATTGTAATATAGCATAGCCAGAATCACCGCCCCACCACCACATAAAACCTCCAATTTTGTTTTTATGATTGCTATATCCCCATTGTTTACGAGCACTTCCAGCTAATTCTTCACAACTATCGTAAGATTCAACAAGATTATCATTAACCCAAGAATATTCTTCAGTACATTCATTGTCATTGTGTGTGTAATCTATTGACTGTAAATATCCATTATCAAAGTTCCAACCACCAATATCGTAATGCCCGTTTTCGGTTAGCGCAAACTCCCCAATAAAACCATCATTCCCATAAAGTCGTACAACATTATCAATATATTCCAAATTAACTAAATATATGACACTTTCATCTACTAATTCTCCCAAACTATTATAGCTTAGGTTCTGCCATTCAAAACTTATTATTCTATTATTATTGTCATATTGAAACCAATAATTCCCCGTACTTGTGTTTGCAGACAAAATGGTTATACTCTCAATTAATCTGCTTGAGTTATTGTTATTGCCATTACCCTCATCTCCACTACAAGCGAAGATTAATAAAGCGGAGAATAAGAGTAGTTTTTTCATTTAGTTAGGATTACAGTTTGTGAAGTTAGTCTTTTACTAAGCGAACTGAATAGCCAGCCCAAATGGGGTGGCCGCTCCTGGTTAGACTACTCCCATTGTAAATCAGGTAGCGATAATACGCATTATTAGGACCTATAGGGTTTTGATTAGAGCACCAAAATTGAGTCATAAAACCCTCTCCGGCGAACGTTCCAGTGCTCCTGTAACCCTCAGGAAAGGCGTTAAAGCCACTGCTGTTGTTCAGGCTTTGGTCGTTGCCTGGTGTTCCTGTAAATGTTATACTATTCCACCCTGTTGTGGATGCCATAGATTTAGCTATTTTGTTTTGTGTGGTGGTCCCATCGTAATTATAGCCATTAGTAATGAGGTAGTTTTCCAAAGTGGTCCACTCAGCATCACTTGGTACGCGCCAACCCTCTGGTGCAAATTCTTTTCTTAAAGATGGATTATTTAAAGATGCTTCATCATAAATACCCGCAACGGCATACCAATTGTAAAGTCTTGGCTTTGTTGGGTCGTTTTCATAATAACACCAAGCCCCAGTGGTTAAATTACTCCACTCTTCATCGTCAGTAACTTCTGGAATAGGAGTGCCATCTCTATATGTGATTTGACAGGCATTTTCAACAGCCCATTCTTGCGTTCCATATACTATACTTGCATATGGGACACCATCACATTCTGTTGTGGAAAAAATAACCTCGTTACCATAAAACTCACCAAAATTATTTATCATAAAAGACCTTACATAATAAGTAGTGTTAGGCGTTAAATCCTCTAAAGTTGTAGATATGTTAGTGCCATTAACATTGACTTGTATATCCTCTATTGTTGGTTGTATCTCTGTTGAGTAAACAAATCCTTGTTCTATATTGTTAAGGGTTTCACAGTTCTCTGATGTTACATCTATTGCTCCATTTAAAGTCGCTGAGGTGTCTGTTATGTTTGTAACAACCCCTGTAGTTAGTGTAGGCTGATAAACACAAGGATTACCCTGGTCATCTGTACAAGAAAGAAACAATACAATAAGAAATATTAGCGTCTTTTTCATTTAGTTAGGATTACAGTTTGTGAAGTTTGGTTCAGGGGTCTAATATTACCAATCTCCACAGGTTTCTAGCCCACCCTCATACCTTCCAGTGATAACAGTCCCGTCGTTTGTTATAAATTCCCATTGTAAAACTACGTCTACACCCCCCCCAGGTATATACTCAACACTCTCTATTTCTAAGAAACCATTAATAGTATTGGCATAATAGTGATTATATGTTCCAGAAATTTTAATATGAACATATTCGAATTGACCCACTGCGGGTGAGTTTCCACTAAGGTAATAAATGCCAGGCTCCAGTCCGTCTACGGTTGAATTAATCTGATTAAATGATATAAATGCATCATTGTTTGGTACATTATCTGCAAAACAAGCGGAAGAATTAGAATGCAGAGTGATATGATTTATTTTAGCTATATCATCTCTAACAAGTCCATCACACAAATTTGAACTTTCTGACCCTACTGATAAATTAGAGTTTACTGTGTTGCAGTTAAATGAATTATCCGAGCCATCACAACTACAAGCGAAGATTAATAAAGCGGATAGTAATATATAATTTTTCATTTAGATTTAAATTAGTTAACTGAATAAAGGTAAGAAAAGTTTTTAAAGCTCAGTAGCGTTAGCTTGTTGGGAAAACAATTAAAAGCCAATGTCTGTCAAAAGTCTGTCAGTTTTTAGTAAATTTGAGCTGTTCTTAAGTATTTAAAAAAAGTGCTTTTAGGTGCTTTTCACAACTAGGTTAGAGCATAAAAAAAGCCCTACAAACCTGTAAGACTTTTGCTCCTCCTCTTGGGCTCGAACCAAGGACCCTCTGATTAACAGTCAGATGCTCTAACCAACTGAGCTAAGGAGGAATTTTTTCACTTTCGCGAGCGCAAATATATATCATTTTTTAATTTACACAAACAGATAGCCCAAAATAATTAGCTAAAAATAGCCTTGAAAATATCGTTCCCATTAGCAAATAAAACCAGCGCGATTAAGATAAAAAAGCCCACCGTTTGGGCATACTCCATAAACTTATCATTTGGCTTGCGACCAGACAGCATTTCGTAGAATAAAAAAACCACATGCCCCCCGTCTAGTGCCGGAATTGGTAAAAGGTTTAGAACCCCGAGCATAATAGATAAAAAGGCAGTTAAGATCCAAAAGGCTTGCCAATTCCAGCTGGCTGGGAAAATATCTAAAATGGCCTTAAAACCACCCACGCCTTTATAGGCCCCAGTACTAGGCGAAAAAATTAGCTTTAACTGAGCCCAGTAACCCACGACCGTGCTAGTAAATTGATTTAAGCCCACTCCAATACTTTGTCCAAGGTTGTAATCTTTTTTAATGATTTTGTAAAAGCCTGCTGCTTCAAAATCTTTTGCAGATCCTTTTAGGGCAAACTCAAATTTACCCTGTTCGCTCAGTTGCAGACGACGCTCCAATAAATTACCCTCGCGCTGTATTGTAACATCAACTGTTTGCCCCTTTTTAGTGGCTATCAAAGGAATCGTCTGGTCTAAAAACTGAGCCTCTGAACCTTCAATGGATAGCAAAAGGTCTCCAGCGATAATATCCACATCAGAGTTGAGAGAACCTTGAATGGGATGGTCAAAAATAAAAGGGGTTCTTGGCTCAATAAATCCCTTGGTTTTTGAAGAACTCAATTGACCAAGAAAATCTACTGGAAATTCCAAAATTTGTGATTGACCACCACGTTCAATGGTCATGGTTTTGGCGGTTAAAATCAGTTTTCGAATGTCAGAGACATAAGTAATTTCCTCACCGTTGATGGCTAAAATATTATCTCCTGTCTTTAACCCAATGGATTCAAAGACTGGATTGTTAATGGCATAGCCATTTCGCACACTGTTGGCATCTATATCAGTGCTGCCATAAACAAAGGCCATAATTATATAAATAATGGCTGCAAGAATAAAATTTACCGTCACCCCACCCAGCATAATAATCAGTCTCTGCCATGAAGGCTTGGATCTAAATTCCCAAGGCTTTGGCTCATTTTCCATCTGTTGGGTGTCCATACTCTCATCGATCATTCCAGAGATTTTTACATAGCCTCCCAAAGGCAACCAGCCGATGCCGTATACAGTTTCGCCTATTTTTTTCTTAAACAAAGAAAATTTAACATCAAAAAAAAGGTAAAATTTTTCAACGCGAGTCTTAAACAGCTTGGCTGGAATAAAATGGCCAAGTTCGTGCAAGACAATTAGGAGTGAAAGACTTAAAAAAAACTGAGATATTTGTGTAAACAATTCCATATGAGGTTTTGAATTTGGTTGACAAATGTAGCAGTTTTACACATAGGAACAAAACCAATTAAAAAGGGATTTGCAGTCGATTTTAATTCTGTTTTTAAGCTTTGTGTCGTACCTTTGTATTTTTTGATTCTTAAGGCATGTTTAAAACCGTTGTAAAATACAGGATTTTTATCATCACTATGGCAGTGGTTTCTGCGCTTATTTTAGCTCTGTTTTACAATATTTTAAAACCACAAAGGGTACTACCTATATACCAACCCGCTCAAGTCAACGCTGCATTAGTGGATACGGCCATCCAATACAAAAAAAAATACCATAAAATTGCGGACTTTGCCCTTGTAAATCAAAATGGGGATTCAATTACTCAGGCCGATTATAATGGCAAAATTTACGTTGCTGATTTCTTTTTCACCACTTGCCAAACCATTTGCCCTATTATGACGGATCACATGTACCAAATTCAACAACAAACCCTCTCAGATCCTGACGTTATGCTGTTGTCTCACAGCGTCACCCCAGAAATTGATTCGGTTACACAATTGCAGCGCTATGCATTAAAAAAAGGGGTTTTGGCGTCTAAATGGAATTTGGTCACTGGAGATAAAAAGCAAATTTACGACCTTGCCAGAAGCTCGTATTTGGCGGTAAAAACCACTGCTAATGAGGGCTCACATGAAATGATTCACACCGAAAATTTTATGCTTATTGACCAAAAGAAACAGATTCGTGGATTTTATGACGGCACTGATCCCAAAGCCATTGAAACCCTCTTGGATGATATAAAAGTGTTAAAAGCAAGCTTCAATGAGTGATCTTTTATTACTTTTACTTGATTTATAATGACTCTAAATAAGATGGGGCTCACAATTGCAGACTTAAACAAAGGAGAGCGGGGTATCATTACCGACAGTTCCTCCAATGACATACCGCTCAAACTCTTGGAGATGGGCTGTCTCCCTGGCAATGAAGTCAAACTCTTACAAGTTGCACCTTTTTCAGACCCTCTATACTTAAATATTAATGACAGTTTTTTAGCCATTCGAAAAGAAACTGCCACTCTTATTCTAATTGATAGAGTAGATGAGTAAACAAATCAAAGTCGCGCTCATTGGAAACCCAAACACTGGGAAAACCTCGGTATTTAATGCACTGACAGGTCTAAAACAAAAAGTGGGGAATTACCCTGGGGTCACCGTAGATAAAAAAGAAGGCATTTGTAAATTATCAAGAGGGGTTAAAGCCTATATATTGGATTTGCCAGGCACCTACAGTTTAAATGCCTCTTCGGTAGACGAAAGTGTGGTCATTGAATTGCTGCTAAATAAAAATGACAAAGACTTTCCTGATGTTGCAGTGGTAGTTACAGATGTTGAAAACCTAAAGAGAAATCTGCTGTTATTTACGCAAATCAAGGATTTAAAAATCCCTACCGTATTGGTGATCAATATGAGCGATGTGATGTCGCGCAAAGGCATCTCATTGGATATTCCTGCACTAGAAGCCCATCTACAGACAAAAATCGCATTGGTTAGCACCCGAAAAAATAAAGGGATTGAGCTCCTAAAATCTCTGATTGAAGATTATAAAAGCTTGTCAATAACGGCCTGCATAGACACCAGCAGTATCGATACTGCTTATTTTAAGCAGCTGCAAAAAGCCTTCCCAAATCAGGACGTATACAAGTTATGGCTGGTCATCACACAAGACGTTAATTTTGGAACGGTGGCACGCAGAACATTAGACGTTTCAAAATTTCAAACAAAATCTACCGCGGAGCTCAATCGCTTGCAACAAAAAGAGGCAATAAAGCGCTATCAGTTTATTAACGGAGTGCTCAAAGTAGGACGAGTCATAGACCGTACAAAAGCCAAAGATCTGAGAAGCATACTCGATAGAGTTTTAACCCATAAAGTAGGCGGTTATTTTATATTTTTTGCCATATTACTGCTCATCTTTCAAGCCATTTACGACTGGGCGACTGTTCCAATGGATTTGATTGATACGACTTTTGCCAGCTTGGCAGAGTGGACAAAAAAGGCCCTTCCCAACGGAGGTATGCTGACGGATTTGTTGGCCGAGGGAATTGTCTCTGGTATTGGTGGTGTGGTTATTTTTATTCCTCAAATTGCCTTTTTATTCCTATTTATATCGATTTTGGAAGAGAGTGGCTATATGAGCCGTGTAGTCTTTTTAATGGACCGCATCATGCGACGTTTTGGCATCAGCGGTAAGAGTGTTGTTCCATTAATTTCTGGAACTGCCTGTGCGATTCCCGCCGTGATGGCCACCCGAAACATTGAAAACTGGAAAGAACGACTCATCACTATTTTAGTGATTCCTTTTACAACTTGTGCCGCAAGACTGCCTGTCTACCTCATTATAATTGCGCTTGTCATTCCAGAAGGCCATTTTTTAGGATTCAACTACCAAGCATTGACCCTAATGTTGTTGTATCTCATTGGCTTTGCTATGGCCATCTTATCAGCCTATGTTTTGGACCGTGTAATGAAAACAGAACGCAAAACTTTTTTTGTGGTTGAAATGCCAAATTATAAGTTCCCACTGCTAAAGAATGTAGCGATAACCGTCATAGAAAAAACCAAAACTTTTGTTTTAGAAGCGGGGAAAATCATATTGGCCATTTCCATTATCCTTTGGGTCATGGCCTCTTTTGGTCCTGGTGAAAAATTTAACAATGCTGAAGCCATAGTGAGCCAAGAAAGTCCAGATATTTCAGAAGTTGACCTCCAAGATAAAATTGCCGCTTACCGCTTGGAACATTCCTATATAGGCATCGTTGGAAAAACCATAGAGCCCCTTATAAAGCCATTAGGTTATGACTGGAAAATTGGCATTGGCTTGGTAGCTTCTTTTGCTGCCAGAGAAGTCTTTGTTGGAACCTTGGCCACCATCTACAGCGTGGGAAGCGCCTCAGAAAATGAGGGAATAGACACCATTAAAACAAAAATGTCCAACGAGCGGTACAGCGATGGAAGCAAAGTCTTTACATTTGCATCTGGGGTTTCATTGCTTTTATTTTATGCCTTTGCCATGCAGTGTATGAGTACACTGGCCATTGTCAAACGAGAGACCAAAAGTTGGAAATGGCCAATAATACAACTTTTTAGTATGAGTATAATTGCTTACCTTTTTGCTTTGGTCGCCTTTCAAATATTAAAATAAACCCATGAATCCCACTCTTGAAATCTCCATTCTTGTTTGCGCCCTTATAGGCGCTGTGGTGTTCCTGTTTAGAAAAAAATTTTGGAAAAAAAAGAGGGCAGACAATTGTAAGGACGGAAACTGTAATTGCTAACCCAAAGCCACGTCCAAAGTCATCATTATTATAAAACCCGCTATAAATCCTAGCGTTGCGACATCGGTATATTGATCCCTTTGGGTTTCAGGGATGACTTCTTCAACAACTACAAAAATCATGGCGCCAGCTGCAAAAGCTAGCGCATAGGGTAAAATTGGGGTAAAAAAAGTCACCATCAAAGCACCAATAACGGCTGCGATGGGTTCTACAATGGCCGACATTTGACCATACCAAAAACTTTTAAAACGGCTGACCCCTTGGCGTCTCAATGGCATTGAAACCGCGATACCTTCTGGAAAATTTTGAATGCCAATCCCTAAGGCCAAAGCAACAGCGCCTCCAATAGTGGCTTCTGGAATTCCAGCCTCCACTCCACCAAACAGCACCCCTACTGCAAGACCTTCAGGGATGTTGTGCATGGTGATAGCCGATACCAAGAGTGTGGTTCTGTGCCAAGGAGACTTAACACCTTCTTTTTCACTTTCTTTAAAATTGATGTGCAAGTGCGGCAGTATTTTGTCCAACCCAAACAGAAACAAGGCCCCTAACCCAAAACCAACTACCGCTGGAATTACTTTTACAAAGCCTTCTCCTGGGCTCATTTCTATACCCGGTGCCAACAAACTCCAAAAACTTGCCGCCAACATTACCCCGCCGGTAAATCCAAGCATACCGTCAAGCAAACCGCGATTCATCCCTTTAAATAAAAAGACAAGGGAAGCGCCTAAGGCTGTCAAAACCCATGTAAAAAGAGAGGCGTAAAATGCTGCTAAAACTGGATTTATAGATTTGAAATAATGAATGATTGTATCAAGCATGCTCAATTGGTTTTTACAAATAAGTTCTGTGCAACTTCTTTTGAAATTGTCTTTTGAATGTCATTTATTTTTAGGGTCATAGATTCGTCATAAGCCTCTTTAGAAATCACCTTTATTTGGCTGCCCAAAGCAATTTTATATTTGTCTAAATACTTCAAAAATTCTGAGCTTGAATCCTTGACACCCACACAAATGCACTGATGGCCTTGTTTGACCTTGGCCAACAATAGCTTTTGAGTGGAAGGGATGCTGCCGTTACTGTCGGGAATGGGGTCGCCGTGAGGGTCTTGGGTTGGGTAATCTAAAAAGGACTCCAATTCTAGGGTGAGTTTTTCTGACTTTATATGCTCTAATTGTTCGGCCACCTCGTGAACTTCATCCCAGGAAAAACTCAGCTTATTGACCAAAAAAACTTCCCATAAGCGGTGTTTTCTAATGACTGAGATGGCAGCCAATCTACCGTTTTCACTCAGCTGTACTCCCTTGTATTTCTGATAATCTACAAGGCCTTTTTCAGAGAGTTTTTTTATCATATCGGTCGCCGAAGAGGCCTTAGTTTCCATTTTTTGCGCAATGGCATTGGTGCTGACAGAAGCCTTTTCATGACGGCCCAAATGAAAAATTGTCTTTAGGTAATTTTCCTCAGAAAGAGTGACCATTTTGAAAATAATTTATACAAATGTAAATAAATTTTTAGTCTTAACTAAACTTTAAGCTATCTTTGCGCTATGAATCTACTTATTCGCTTCTTGTTCTTGTGTTTGTTTGGCAGTGGTCATTTTTTTGCACAGACCTACGACATTCAAGGACAAATTAAAGCCAAGGACGGCCCATTGCCCTTTGCTAACATATGGATTAAAAATTTAAAAAAAGGTAGCACTGCCAATTCTGAAGGAGCTTATAAAATAGAGGGGCTGCCCGCTGGTTTCTACACCTTTGAGGTGTCCTGCACAGGCTATCTAAGCCAGCGAAAAGAAGTACAAATTACCAATAAAAGCCTCAGCCTCAACTTTCAATTAGAAGAAGATTCATTTCTGGACGAGGTGGTCATCACTGGAACGCGGACCTTTGTACGCAAGACCAATTCTCCTGTCATTGTGAATGTGTTGAACAGTGCTATGCTTGAGAGTGTTCAAGCTTGTAATTTATCGGAAGGTTTAAAATTTCAACCTGGCTTAAGGGTAGAAACCGACTGCCAAACTTGTAACTATACACAACTTAGAATGAACGGTTTGGGTGGTGGATATTCTCAAATACTGATCAATGGGCGGCCTATTTTTAGCCCGCTCACTGGCTTGTATGGACTGGAGCAAATCCCTGTCAATATGGTAGAACGCATTGAAACCATTCGCGGCGGCGGATCCACACTTTACGGCTCTAATGCCATCGGTGGGGTAGTCAATATAATTACCAAGATTCCCAAGGTCAATGGTTTTGAATTGAGTTACACCCAACAAAGTATAAAAGGTGCTGCTAAAGATGAAATTTACAATGCTAATACCACAGTTGTTTCCAGCAGTCAAACGGCGGGGCTCTCCTTGTTTGCCAACAAAAGAGATCGAGAGTATTATGATGCCAACGGAGATAATTTTTCAGAACTAACAA
>JAYYCW010000043.1:0-11521 GCA_036161535.1 Bacteroidota bacterium
AGAACAAGTTAATGATGGCTTCCTGGCATGGTGGTATGAGTATTGCATATTCTCAGGTAGGTGTTGCTCATGCATTGAGTTACGGTCTGTCTTTTATCTTGGGGATAAAGCATGGAATTGGTAATTGTATCGTCTTTAATCAATTGCAGTCCTTCTATCCCAAAGACGTCCATTTGTTCCGGCAAATGATGGTCAAACATAATATCCAATTGCCAAGTGGTGTTTGTGAAAATTTAAGCGATGCACAATTTGACGATATGATAGATATTGCCCTTAGACTTGAGCCATTATGGGAAAATGCAGTTGGTAAAGATTGGAAACAAACTATAAGCAGAGAATTGATCAAAGAATTGTACCTCAAAATGTAATCTTTAAGCATGCTTTCAAAATTTTTATATCACAAAATATTTGGCTGGAAAATTACAGGTTTTAATGATTTTAAAAATGTTAAAAAAGCCGTTATTATTGCTGTTCCCCATACTAGCTGGCACGATTTTTATATCGGTGTTTTACTGAGGTCTGTCATTGATGTCAAGGCCAACTTTATAGCTAAGAAATCGCTTTTTAACCCTTTTACTGGTTGGATATTTAGGGCTTTAGGAGGTGCTCCAGTTATTCGAAAACGGAATGAAAAGCAGGTGGATGCGATCGCTCGGCTTTTTGACAAATACGAAGAATTTAGAGTGGTCATTGCCCCAGAAGGCACACGTAAAAAAGTAGAGCATTGGAAAACGGGTTTTTATTATATTGCCAAACAAGCAAATGTCCCCATTGTGATGTTTACACTTGATTTTAAAAACAAAGAAAACCGTTTTTCAAAACCTTTTATTCCTACCGACGATGTAAAAGCAGATTTTAAATTTATGCGAGATTTTTATAAGGGTGTAGTGGGAAAAATTCCCGAATACTCTTAAACCTCTTTCATGGAATGGTATACGTTTTGAACATCGTCATCTGCTTCAATTTTTTCCAATAGATTTTCGACCTCTGCCATTTGTTCTTGGGTCAATGATTTAGTTATTTGTGGAATGCGTTCAAACCCAGAAGATAAAATTTCTATATTTCTTTTTTCAAGTTCTGACTGTATGGCACCAAAGCATTCAAATGGAGCGTAGATTAGCATACCATCTTCGTCAATAAAAACTTCTTCTACACCAAAATCTATAAATTCTAATTCGATTTCTTCAGTATTTAAATCCTTTGCATTAATTCTAAAATTACAGCTGTGATCAAACATAAAAACTACAGAGCCAGATGTACTTAAATTTCCATCACATTTATTAAAATAACTTCGAATATTGGCAACGGTTCTGGTATTGTTGTCTGTGGCCGTTTCCACTAAAATGGCAACACCGTGTGGTCCGTAGCCTTCAAATAATACTTCTTTAAAATCACCATGGTTTTTATCACTAGCACGTTTGATAGCCCTTTCAATATTGTCTTTGGGCATGTTTACGGCTTTAGCATTTTGAATTACAGCGCGCAGCCTGGAATTGTTTTCAGGGTCCGAGCCGCCTTCTTTAACAGCCATAACAATGTCTTTGCCAATGCGTGTAAAGGCCTTACTCATAGCAGCCCATCGCTTCATTTTCCTGGCTTTTCTAAATTCAAATGCTCTTCCCATGTTTGTTGTTCATTTTTACAAAAATATCAATGTCTTTCGTAAAGGCAAAAAAATAATTAATGTGATTTAAAAATCTCATCCAAAACATTTTTACTCTTAAATTGTAAATATTTTGGAAGTTTGTTGTATTTGGGCAATACCGCCAAATATCGGGCATCGTTTGTAGTGTAGACAAATTTGTATTTGGGCGTCTGGATTCCCAAATAGGAAACGATGTCCTTTATAAAATCTTCGTGCTGTACTAGATCAGTACTTCCACAGTGAAAAATACCGTATTTTTTTCGATTGATGATATAATGTAATTGTTGGGTCAGTCTTTCTGATGAACACACATTCATTATTAAATTTGGAAACAGTTCAATGGGCTCGTCCAATTGATGCAATTGTTTAATCTCATGAATTCGCTGGGATTTTAAACCAAAAACCATAGGCAGCCTTAAAATGGCCCATTGTCGCTTTGGTAATTTTTGCATTTGATGTTCAATCTTGATTTTAAAATGACCATAAATACTATTGCTCAAACGGCTGTCATTTTCATAACTAGGAAATTTACTGTAAGCATCAAAAACATTGGCCGAGGATAAAAAAATGATTTTCTCCTCTGGTCTTTTTTTTAAATATTCAAAAACATGCCTGTGCGCAACTATTTGAGAGGCAAAGGGCCCCTTTATGGCTGAAATAATTAACGTGGGCCGAATGTCCTTTAAAAAATCTGTAATGTCATCATGTTCAACATCAAAGTTAAAAAAGTGCGTATTGGATTCAAAACGACTTCCGGAGGAAAAATAAGTTCCATAAGTATTGAAATAGGGGGCAAGCTCTTTGTAAATCGCATGCCCTAAAAACCCGCTTGCACCCAAGATAAAAATACGATGTTTTTGATCTGGCATTTGGATTGTTTATCCTTTATAAAAGGGAGTTTTAACTATCAGTGCGGCTACTGTTTTATTTCGGATTTTAATTCCAATGAGGGTTCCTATTGCAGATCTGTGAGCTGCAACATAACCCATTCCGATACCTATTCCTAAGCTAGGTGCCATGGTCCCGGATGTTACAATGCCAAGAGGCAAACCATTGGCATCCACAATTTCATATCCCTTTCTAGGAATCCCTCGTTCTTGAAGCTCAAAACCGACAAGTTTTTGTTGAATGCCTCGATCTTTTTGTTCTTTCAACTTTTTTGAATTTATAAACTCCTTGGTAAATTTTGTAATCCAACCCAATCCAGCCTCTATTGGAGAGGTGCTGTGGTCAATGTCATTTCCATATAAACAATAGCCCATTTCTAATCGGAGCGTGTCGCGAGCGGCCAGTCCAATAGGCTTAATTCCATAAGGATTACCAGCTTCAAAAACAGCATTCCAAATTTGTTTCGCGTCCTTGTTTTTACAATAAATTTCGAGGCCGCCACTACCTGTATAACCCGTTGCAGATATAATTACATCTTGGATACCTGCAAAATCACCAATCTTAAAATGATAGAATTTGATGGCTGCCAAGTCAATACTGCTAAGAGCTTGAACCGCCATAATGGCCTTGGGTCCTTGAATGGCCAACAAGGCATATTTGGAGCTTAAATCTTTCATCTCAACATCAAAAGTGTTGTGGGATTTAATCCAATTCCAATCTTTTTCAATATTATTGGCATTTACCACCATCAAAAAGCCATCCGTTTCAAGTCTGTAGACAATCAAATCATCAACAATTCCACCAGTGGAATTAGGTAAATAACTGTACTGTGCCTGTCCTATTTTAAGGCTCGCAGCATCGTTTGAACACAGTTTTTGAATCAATTTTAGGGCCTCAGGACCTTTAATCAAAAACTCGCCCATGTGGGAGACATCAAATACGCCAACAGCCTCTCGGACCTTTTGGTGTTCTGCATTGACCCCCTCATACTGTACGGGCATTTCATAACCTGCAAAGGGGACCATTTTTGCACCCAATGCTTTGTGTGTTTTGTAAAGGGCTGTATGTTTCATCTAAACCTATGTATAGATCACAAATTTAGGCAAATAAATCCTCCGAAATGCACTTAGAGTGCTAATAAATTTGTTTTAAAGGCTTTGTAGTCTTTGATTGGGATCGCGATTTTCTTGCGATTCATAACGGCTTGAATTTGTGGGGGTAGTTCTATGGATTTTGGGATGATAGGTTGAACCACATCTAAAAATTTAGTAGGGTGAGCCGTTTCCAAAAAGACAGTATGAACATCGGGATGTAATTTTAAATATGCCTTGCATCCCAAATAGCCGACGGCCCCATGGGGGTCTGCTATATATCCGCTAGAACTGTAGAGCTGTTCCATGGCCTGTTTTGTTGCCGCGTCGGAATAACTAAAACCAGAAAGATTCGCACTTAAGTTTTTAAAATTATCGTTGTATAGGGCTTGAATTCTTGTGAAATTACTTGGATTACCTACATCCATGGCATTACTGATGGTTTGTATTGATGGAATCGGACTGTATTTTTTTGTGGCTAAATAACGCCTAACAACGTCATTAGCATTGTTAGAGGCTATAAAATGTGGAAAAGGAAATCCTAACTTTTGAGAAACCATTGCCGCACAAATATTACCAAAGTTTCCGCTTGGAACAGAAAATATCAATGGTTTGTTAAGGTGTTTGAGTTGTTTGTAGGCAAACATAAAGTAGAACATTTGTGGCAACCAGCGGGCTATATTGATAGAATTAGCAGATGTCAATTCTTTTTTTGAGGTCAGATCAGTATCTAAAAAAGCTTTTTTAACCATAGCTTGACAATCGTCAAAAGTACCTTCAACTTCAAAGGCTGTTATGTTTTGTCCAAGGGTTGTCAATTGCTTTTCTTGTACTTGACTCACTTTGCCGGAGGGGTATAAAATAACAACTTTGACCCCTTTGACCCCTAAGAATCCATTGGCAACAGCGCCACCAGTATCACCAGAAGTGGCTACAAGTACGTTTATTTCATTGCCATTATCGCTGTTAAAATACTCCAAGCAACGCGCCATAAATCTTGCGCCTACATCCTTAAAGGCCATGGTGGGACCATGAAATAGTTCCAAGGTAGAAACATTGGGTTCAATGTCCAGTACTGGAAATTCAAAACTCAGCGTTTGATCAATAATTTTTTTGAGCGCTGTTTCTGGAATTTCTGATCCAATAAATTGGCGTATGGCATAAAAGGCTATTTCACTGTTAGAAAGTTGGTCAAATTCCTTAAAAAATAGGGCATCTAATGCTGTGATTTTTTCTGGAAAATATAAGCCTCTGTCAGGGGCAAGCCCTTTTTTAACGGCATTTTCAAAAGAACTCTTATCGGCTTTTCTATTTAAACTATAGTACTGCATATGTTAACTAGGACAAAATTTTGATACCTTGGGTATTAATTTTTGAAACATGGGTCTCAAATTCAATGTCAGTTTCCTTCATAAAAGCTGCTTGGAGCTTTTGAATTTCAGCTGCTATTTTTTGACCACGACACAAGCTAAACACTGAGGGCCCAGAACCCGATATTGTAAATCCCAATGCAGCAGATTCCAAACTAATTTTTTTTAATGCATCAAAGTTTGGAATGCTTTGACTTCTAAGGGGTTCAATAATAACATCCTTAAGAGATTGACCCAAGAGTTCATAATTTGAACTGTGAAGTGCATGCACCATACTGCCTACATTAGACCATTGAGTGATGGCCTCTGAAAGTAAAATTTGCTTTGGTAAAAGGGCTCTAGATTCGGCTGTTTTTATCTCAATTTGTGGATGCACAATAACCGCATATAAATCACGGGGTGTTGGCAGTTGAAGGACTTCCAAGGGATGGGTGCTTCTAACCAATGTAAATCCACCTAAAATAGCAGGCGCAATATTGTCGGCATGTTCACTATGACTGGCCACCGATTCACCTTTTAATGCAAATTCTATAAGCTTCATTTTGCTAAAGGGGTTACCCAATAGGTGATTCATTCCAAAGACACTTCCAACCGCACTGGCAGCGCTACTGCCAATGCCACTACCAGGTTTGATTTGTTTATTAATTTTAATCTCAAAACCAAAATCAATATCCAGTGCATTATACATGGCTAGGGCAGAAACACCAGCAACATTTTTTTGTACATCAAAAGGCAGTTCAAAACCTTCTATAGCAGTGATATAGATACCTTTTTTATCGGTTTTTTTTATCTGCATTATATCGCCAACAGCCTCTAGACAAAAACCTAGCACATCAAATCCACATCCGATATTAGCTACGGTGGCTGGGGTGAAAATTTTGACTTCTTCCATAGTTAAATACTTGAAGCTCTAATGATGTCGGCAAAAAGGCCGGAGGCTGTAACCTCGGCTCCAGCACCGGCGCCTTTTACAATAAGCGGTTGGTCTATATAGCGATTGGTGTGAAACATAACGATGTTGTCCTTGCCCTCTAAATTATAAAATGGATGTCCAACTGCAATCATTCTTAATCCTACTTTTGTTTTTCCATCTTTGTATTCAGCCACATACTTTAGCTGTGACTTATTTTCGGCTGCTACTTTGTAAAGATCTTTAAAAACAATTTCATTTTCGCTTATAAAATTATAAAATTCTTCTACGCTATTACTTTCCATGGCTGCTTTTGGCAGGAAGGGGTCATTTTCAATGCTATCCATTTCAATGGAAAGTCCAGATTCTCTTACCAAGATTAAAAGTTTCCTTGCCACGTCAACGCCACTTAAATCAATGCGGGGATCTGGCTCAGTATATCCCTCAAGCTGTGCTTGTTTGACCACTTCTGAAAATTTTTTGGAACCATCGTAGCTGTTAAAAATAAAATTAAGACTTCCGGACAAAACTGCAGAAATGGCTTGAATTTGATCTCCTGAAGCCAACAGATGGTTGAGTGTGTCAATTATAGGGAGGCCTGCCCCCACATTGGTTTCAAACAACAGCGGTGCATTGTACTGAATTGAAAGCTTTTTTAGCTTCTTGTAATATTCTATAGGACCCGAGCATGCAATCTTATTACAAGCAACTACGGCTGTACTTTCTTTGAGGTAGTGCTCGTAGGTGGCTGCGACTGTTTTATTGGCTGTAACGTCTACAAAAACAGAATTTATCAAATTCATAGCTCTGGTTTGTTCGAAAAAACTCATGGGGGTTGCTGTTTGCCCAATTTCTAGCTTTTGTTCCCAAGATGTCAAATCTAATCCATTGGCATCGAAAATCATTTTTTTGGAGTTGCTTATACCCACAACTTTTATTCTGAGCTTTAAATAGTTCTGAACATAGTCTTTTTGTTGGTTAATTTGGCGCAACAAGGTACTGCCAACATTGCCAACCCCTGATATAAAAAGGTTGAGTTGTTTAGTTTGAACTTCAAAAAATGACTCGTGTAAGCAGTTAAGGGCCTTCTTTACATCATTGCGAGATATAACAGCTGTTATGTTACGCTCTGAGGCCCCTTGTGCGATGGCTCGGATGTTTACATTGTTTTTTCCAAGGGTGCTAAACATTTTACCACTGATCCCTTGATGGTTTTTCATCCTATCGCCAATAACGGCAACAATAGACAGTTTAGATTCTAAAACAATGGGGTCAATCTTTAGCATTGAAATTTCATTTTCAAACTCTTTATCAATGGTTTGTTTTGCAGTTTGCGCGTCACTGTCTTTAACCCCAACGCAAATGGAGTGTTCTGAAGATGCTTGGGTGGTGATGATGATATTTATTTTTTCATTGGCCAGGGTTTCAAATAAGCGCTTTGAAAATCCTGGAATACCGGCCATGCCATTTCCTTGAAGTGTTAGCAGGGTTATGTCGTTGACATTGCTGATTCCTTTGATGGGGTTGTTTTGACCATTTTTGACTTTATTTGTAATTGAGGTTCCAGGGTCTTCTGGGGCCAATGTGTTTTTAATTTTGATGGGGATATTTTTTGTTAGCACTGGTAAAACCGTAGGCGGGTATAAAACTTTGGCACCAAAATGTGACAGTTCTATAGCTTCAAGATATGAAAGTTCTGCAATGGGCCTAGCTTGTTTGACTAATTTGGGATTTGTGGTATACATCCCACTGACGTCAGTCCAAATCTCTAAGGCCTCTGCATTGAGTGCGGCTGCAATGATTGCGGCTGTATAATCTGATCCTCCACGCCCCAAAGTGGTTATTTCACCAGCTTCAGATTTCGAAACGAACCCAGGAAGAATAGTAATCATTTTATTATTAGTGTTGAAATAATTGATGATATTTTCATTGGTCTCTTCAAACTTAACCTTGGCATTTGTAAAATTGGAATCCGTAACAATTAAATTTTGACTGTTTTTCAATTGCACATTCAAACCCTTTTGTTGCATGTATTCGAAAATAATCAAGGATGAAATTAATTCTCCAAAGCTCAAGATTTTATCTGTTGTTTGACTGGACAATTCATTGACTAGATATATGCCTTCCAGTAATTTTTCAAGCTCATTTAATTTTTCGAAAACGAGCTCTTTGGTATTTGTCAGTGAGACCCCTTCCAGAAGCTTTTCCATGATTTCGCTGTGCTGCTTTCTAATAAGATCAAAATCAAGCTTATATTCAATGTCCTTTTGAATGGCTTTGTTGGATGCATTCATCAATTTATCAGTAATTCCACCGAGAGCTGAAACAACCAAAGTAACGCTTGTGTTTTCGCTCTTGGACTTGACAATTTGAGTTACTTTTTTTATATTTTCTGAAGAACCTACTGAAGTACCTCCAAATTTTAAAACTTTCATTGATATTAAATTTATTAAAAATAAATATTGTTAAACAGTCTTAATAAGTTACGGGGGTTTATAATTTTAATAAACCCCAAAGGAATGATGATAGCAGTCATGTAAATAACGGGAGTGCGCCCGATGTGTGAATGGGTGTATTGTAGTTGTTTATGGCTATGGATATTGCTCAATACTGTAGTTTTTGACAAATAATAAGGTCAAAGCTATTGTTTTTAAGACATTAAAAAAATAAAACAGAAAAAATTACGAATTATGAGACGATTAATCATTTACTGTTAATTTAAATCAATTTTTTATTTTTTAAATGAGATATATTCAATGTTTAAATTAAAAATGACTTTGAATTAATGTACGGGCAACAGTTTTGCGACAACTTCACCAAATCCAATTCTCAAAGCTCGCCAAGTTTTAAGGATGTCCGCAATAAAATAATTTAGGGCGTCTTGTAAAAAGATGTCATCAGTTAATGGAATGTCCTTAAATTTTCCCAACTTATGAGGGGCAGCGAGATCAATTGCAGTATTGCCAACACGGCTGCCAATGGGGGTGATATGGTCTCCGTTGAAAAACACTTTAAAAGGAATGTTTTGGATGTGAAAATCGGAACGGAGACCGGCGTGCAGCCAAGAGGTACCATCTGGGTTGTTAGTAAGGTTCGACATGATAAAATGTTAATTAACATTTAATAAATCTTTGATCAAATATATGTTTTTTAACGTTTATAATGGTGCTTATCACTATTTTTGCAAAGTCTAATCAATAACTTAAGACCATGCAACGCGACGCAGATATTTTTAATCTTATCAAAGCTGAAAAAAAACGCCAAACCAATGGCATCGAACTCATCGCTTCCGAAAACTTTACAAGTGATCAAGTCATGCAAGCTACGGGGTCTATTTTGACTAATAAATACGCCGAGGGCTACCCAGGTAAACGCTATTACGGCGGTTGTGAAGTGGTAGACAAGGTTGAGCAAATTGCCATTGATCGCGCCAAAGCACTTTTTGGTGCCGCTTGGGCTAATGTGCAACCGCATTCAGGAAGTCAAGCCAATACTGCTGTTTTTCACGCTTGTCTAAAACTAGGTGATAAAATCTTGGGATTTGATTTGGCTCATGGTGGTCACCTGACGCACGGATCTCCCGTAAATTTTTCTGGTAGACTTTACAATCCAGTGTTTTATGGGGTTGATAAAGAAACTGGCATGTTAAACTATGACAAAATTCAAGCCATTGCTACTTCTGAACAACCCAATATGATCATTGCGGGTGCTTCTGCCTATTCTAGAGATATTGATTACAAAAGATTTAGAGAAATCGCTGACAGTGTAAATGCGCTTTTATTGGGTGATATTTCGCATCCCTCAGGATTGATTGCCAAAGGTTTGTTAAACGATCCACTCCCGCATTGTCATATTGTGACCACGACTACACACAAGACCCTCCGCGGCCCTCGTGGTGGGCTTATTATGATGGGTAAAGATTTTGAAAATCCATTTGGTTTGACCTTTAAATCTGGAAAACCAAAAATGATGTCCTCAATCTTAGATTCCGCTATATTCCCAGGGAACCAAGGGGGGCCCTTAGAGCATGTAATCGCCGGAAAAGCCATCGCCTTTGGAGAAGCCCTATCCGATGATTTTATGCATTATATTATACAGGTAAAAAAGAATGCTGATGCCATGGCAAAAGCCTTTGTTAAGCTCGGTTATGATTTGATATCTGGTGGTACCGACAACCATATGATGCTGATTGATTTACGCAATAAAAATATCACTGGTAAAGAGGCTGAACAAGCCTTAGTCAAAGCCGATATCACTGCCAACAAGAATATGGTTCCTTTTGACACTAGAAGTCCATTTGTAACTTCTGGAATTCGTGTGGGTACTCCTGCCATTACAACCAGAGGTCTCAAGGAAAACGATATGAAAGCCATTGTTGCCTTTATTGATGAAGTTATTTGCAATTACAAAAATGGAGCTGTATTGGAATCTGTGGCCAAAAAGGTAAATACTATGATGGGACACCGCCCGCTATTTGTTTAGTCGTTTTTTAATTTTCAAAATCGATGGCATTGTAAGCCCCAAGATCTGCCGGTACGGGACGCAAAGCCCCAGTGATATCTGTGTTTAAGTTTCCTGCCGCGGATGCTGCGGATGCCGCCGGAGAATTCAATGGAATTTGTAACAAATTTTGAGCGGGGTCTAAAAACTTAGGTGACAAATTAAAGCGCATGTCTTCATAGAGGCTCAAGTTGTTAAAATCATAGTACGGACTAGAAAAAACATTGTTGTTATCACTAAACAATAATAAACAGTTTTTAAATTTAAAATTAAATTCTGCTCCAGATACATCGTCTAACAACAATTCTGGATTGTCATTTCCATAAATAATGCAATTTGTAAAATTTGCACTATTTAAATTATTGGGAACTGCATTTTGATCTTCGTCAACTGTAAAATTGTTTATTAACAGCGCAGGAAATTGTCTAAAGCTATTGGTCCAGTAATTGGCAAGAGTAGAGTGGACTATATCGTAGTTTCCACCATAGGTCGCCGCAAAGGAAGACTGTCCACTTTTATTAACAACTAAATTTTCTGCTTTTATATTGGTGGCGCGTCCCAAGACGCCAAAATTACTAGAATTATAAATTTGAGTATTGGTAATGAGGAGCTTAGACGGATTGTTTTGATTGCCATCTGAAATGATACCCACTGTACTATTTTTTATGGTACAGTGGTTAAATTGATGGCCTGTACTCCCATTGTAAAGCCATAGCGTTCCCCATTGGCCAGGGATTTCAGAAAAACCCGGCTCTAACCGATCGCCTTCAAAAATAATTTCATTTTCCATAAGGTCTGAATCGGTGCTTGGAAGTCCATTGGCATGGATGGACGCATTGTTTGTGAGCAACAAGCCAGAATTGGCATGGAAGTGCAGCCTCGCGCCTGGATCAATGGTTAAAATTTCTCCTTCAGGCACTGCTGCATAACCATATATGACATAGGGTTTTTCATTGGTAAAATTTAATTCGGATAGATCTAAAAAACGGCCTTGAAGGTTGGTAGCTTCAGCCGTTCCATCGCCATCCACATCAAAATTCAAGGTTTCAATTTCTGTACTGCCGTCGGAATTAGTAATCTGTTGTGGGTAGATAAATACCGCATCCTTGACAAGGGT
>JAYYCW010000044.1:0-28637 GCA_036161535.1 Bacteroidota bacterium
GTGGGTTGGCCTGTTTGGTATAGAAAATTAGCATTTAATTCCCATTTATTATTTAATTCATAGCTTCCAGTGATTGAGATATCATGGGTTTTATCAAATGGTGTCTTGTACCAATTTCCATTGTTAATACCAGGCTCAGAATTGTTACGACCCAAGGTTTGCTGCTCAGATTTTGAAAGTGTATAGGCCAGCCATCCTTTAAACCGACCTTTATTTTTACGAAATAAAAGCTCAAGACCAAAGGCTCTGGAACGCCCATTTAATAAGACTTGTTCAATTGCTTTATTTGCGATTAAATTTGCGCCATCAATATAGTCAATGCGATTTTTGGTTTTTTTGTAGAAAGTTTCAATCTCAACACTGTAATTATTGAAATTTTTAAAATAACCCAAGGCAATTTGATCTAAAAGCTGTGGTTGAATGTATTTCCCACTGGGAGTCCATACATCAAGGGGGGTGGGTGCCGTTGTATTTGACAACAAGTGTAGGTATTGTACCATTCTGTTGTAGCTGGCTTTAACAGAGCTATTTTTATCCAATGTATAAGCGGCGGCCACTCTGGGTTCAATATTTAAAAAAGAAGCCTCAATACTAGCGGCTGAGCTTGTTATTGTCCCAATAGGCTGGACGGCTTCATAAATTTGTAAATTTGGATTAAAAGCGACTGCTAAATCATCTTGATAAAGATTAAGTTCTTTTTGACCAAGTCTTAAAAAACTACTGAGTCTAGTTCCACAGCTCAGAGATAACTTGTCACTAAGCTTTTGTTTTATATCAAAGTATACTGCATTTTCAAAAGCATTTTTTTTGGTCAAAGCCTCTCTGTTTATTCCGGATGTTGGCCCATTGGGTTGTATGATGCCAGGATTGAAAACATAGTAGGTGCTGTGCAAACCATAATCTAAACAGTAGCGATCGCTGAGGTATTGTTTTAGGTCAAACTTGACATTCATGTTCTGTATGCCTGAATTCCACTCAAAACCTACAAAATTCAAATCCAACCCATAATAATAGTCGGAATAAATCAAGGATAAATTTGAGAAAAGCCGGTCTGAAAATAAATGATTCCAACGTAAATTAACCACTGTATTGCCATATGTGTTTTTAAAACTGTTGGAGACACTAAAAACATCCCGCCCAAAATAACCAGATAAATAAATCTTATTATCCCCATCCAAGCGGTAGCTTAACTTGGTGTTTAAGTCATAGAAATAGGCAATATTTTCGATATCAAAAAGCGGTAAAAATAGATGCGCATAAGTAGAGCGTCCACCCAGTAGAAAGGATCCTTTTTCTTTCTCTAAGGGCCCTTCCAGCAAAATACGGCTGGCTACCAAGCCAATCCCTCCATTCCCATGAAATTCATTTTTATTACCTTCTTTTTGATAGATATCAAGCACCGAAGCGACCCTTCCGCCATATTTTGCAGGAATACCACCTTTATATAGCCTCAAGTTTTTGATAGCGTCTGGATTAAAGACCGAAAAGAAGCCAAATAAATGAGAAGAATTAAACAGCGTTGCTTCATCTAATAAAATCAAATTTTGGTCCGTTGAGCCACCTCTAACGTTAAAACCTCCAGCACCTTCTCCACCTGTCGATACACCAGGTAGTAAAGAGATTGCTTTAATGACGTCTGCTTCACCAAATACCACTGGAATTTGTTTAATGGTGTTGGCATTGAGCGCATTTATACTCATTTGGGGTGTTTTGATGTTTAATCTTTCAATATCTGTTTTTAATACCACTTCGTCCAGGGTGCCTGAAGTTGATTCCAGACGAAAATTTTGACTTAAATTTTGGTTTAAAACTATTGTCTTTACAAGGGTTTTGTAGCCCAAATAGCTGATATTTAATTCATATGTTCCTGCCGCTAATGTGATGGAAAAAAATCCGTATTCATTGGAAATTGTGCCTATTCCTAAATTTGGGAAAATAACATTGGCACCAATCAAGGTTTCTTGTCCATCACTTTCGTAAATGCTACCACTGATGGTGTACTGTTCTTGCGAAAATCCAGAATAAAATACTAGAAAAAAAAGCAATGATAAACGCACTACCATACATTAAAATATAGTATAAAATTAAATAAAAAAGCAGGTTGTAAAGTTGCTTTTAACATAAATTTGATGTTTATTTTAAAGCGCTAAAACGCGGTTGAAAGTTTCACTTGGGCGCATCGCTTTTTGTGCTTTTTCTGCATCTGGAAGATAATAGCCACCAATATCTAACGAACTGCCTTGAACAGAACCGAGTTCTTCTAAAATTTTGGATTCGTTTGATTTTAGTTGTTCTGCAATTAGACTAAAAGCCGCTTTTAGTTCCTGATCTTTGTCTTGTGTAGCCAGTGCTTCAGCCCAATAGAGTGTAAGATAAAAATGGCTGCCTCTATTGTCCAATTGATTAACTTTTCTTGATGGAGATTTTTTTTGAATTAAAAGTTGTTCCGTTGCATCGTCAAGAGCGGTTCCTATGATAGCTGCTTTGGGATGGTTGTGTACTTGGCTAAAGTGCTCAAGCGAGGCCGACAACGCCAAGAATTCGCCCAATGAATCCCAGCGCAGATGATTTTCATTTAAAAATTGTTCAACGTGTTTTGGAGCCGATCCTCCAGCACCAGTCTCAAACAAACCACCGCCGTTCATAAGTGGTACAATTGAAAGCATCTTAGCGCTTGTACCAACTTCTAAAATTGGGAATAAATCGGTCAGGTAATCTCTTAATACATTGCCGGTTACAGAGATTGTATCTAACCCCATTTTGAGGCGTTTTAAGGTGTAGTGTGTTGCTTCAACTGGGCTTAATATTTTAAACTCTATGTCTGAAGTATTGTAATTGCCCAAGTAAAGTTTTACCTTTTTAATCAGTTCTGCATCGTGGGCGCGTTTTTCGTCCAACCAGAATATGGCCGGTGTTTGAGATGCACGGGCACGGGTCACTGCCAATTTTACCCAATCCTGAATTGGGGCATCCTTGACCTGACACATTCGCCAAATGTCACCTTTTTCTACCTTATGTGAGGTTTGAATCTCCCCATTTTCGTCTATGACTTCGACAACACCATCAGATGGAATTTCAAAGGTTTTATCATGAGAACCATATTCTTCAGCTTTTTGAGCCATTAAGCCTACATTGGGAACAGTTCCCATTGTAGCGGGGTCAAAAGCGCCGTTCGCTTTACAAAAATCAATAGTTGCAGTGTATATTCCAGCATAACTGCTGTCTGGTATGATGGCTTTGGTGTCTTGTAATTTCCCTTGCGCATTGTACATTTTTCCTGAAGTGCGAATCATCGCTGGCATGGAAGCATCGATAATGATATCGCTTGGGACATGTAAATTAGTGATTCCCTTTTCATAATTTACCATGGCTAAATCTGGCCCTTTTTTAAAAGCTGCCTTAAACTCAGCCTGAATTTCATTGCGTTTTTTTGGCTCTAATTTTTTTAGTTTACTAAGAATGTTTTCGTAACCATTGTTTGGATTGACGCCAATTTGATCTAATTCAGTTTGGTATTTATTAAAAACATCCTTAAAAAACAAGTGTAATACATGACCAAAAATAATGGGATCGCTTACTTTCATCATCGTTGCCTTCATGTGTAAGGAAAGCAGTACATCGGATTCTTTAGCATGTTTTAACTCAGTTTCTAAAAAGTTTTTTAATGCACTGACACTCATGACTGTAGCGTCGAAAATTTCACCCTTTAAAATTGCAATATTTTCTTTTAAAACTGTTTTTTTATCTGTACTACTCTTTAGGACAATACTTAGGTTAATGGGTTTTTCAGCCGTTACAGATTGTTCGTTATTTGCAAAATCTCCGGCCGTCATACTGGCAACGTGGGTTTTGGAATCTGATTTCCATTCCCCCATGCTATGAGGATTCATTTTGGCATAATTTTTTACGGATTTGGGAGCGCGGCGATCTGAATTTCCCTCCCTTAAAACGGGATTTACTGCGCTGCCTTTGATTTTATCGTAGCGCAACTTGATTTGTTTTTCGTTATTATTTTTAGGCTGCTCAGGATAATTGGGCAATGCATAGCCCTTAGATTTTAATTCTGAAATGGCTTCTTTCAGCTGAGGAATAGAGGCGCTAATATTTGGCAGTTTAATAACATTGGCCTCTGGTTGTTTGACTAAATCTCCAAGACTCTCTAGGGCGTTTTCAACATGTTGACCTTCTAACAAAAAGTCTGGAAATGCAGATAAAATTCTTGAAGCCAATGAAATATCTTTGGTGTTTATAGAGATTCCATAGGGCTCTAAAAAAGAAGAAACAATAGGTAAAAAAGAACGGGTAGCCAGGGCAGGTGCTTCATCCGTGATGGTGTAAATAATTTGAGCCATAAAATAAGCTTTTTCTTATTCGGTTTGTGTCAAACAATGACAAAAAAAACATTTAAATATATTAAAATCTCACATACTTACTCCTTAAAAAACGATGATTTTTAGCATTTTGATAAGAATATTAATTAGCTGCTATATTTTTAATAAAATCACAATCTTTTAACAAAAAAAGCACTGAAGAACAGTGCTTTTTTTAATTGTTTTAAAGTGAGCATTTAATTGGTTCGCTCTTTAATTCTTGCTTTTTTACCAGTCAACTTTCTAAAATAAAAAATGCGTGCACGACGTACTTTACCTCTTTTGTTAACTTCAATTTTTTGTAATGCTGGCATATTAATTGGAAAGATACGCTCTACACCAATGGTTCCAGACATTTTTCTAATGGTGAAGGTTTCGGACGTTCCTGAACCTCTTTTTTGTAGCACAACGCCACGAAAAAACTGAGTTCTTACTTTTTGGCCCTCTCGAATTTCATAATATACAGTGATAGTGTCACCGGCTGAAAATTCTGGGAAGTCTTTTTTTGTAATAAATTCGTCTTGTACAAATTTAATTAAGGATTCCATAGTTGATATTTTATGAATTCTTTCAAAGCAACTTTTACGGTTTTCGCTAGAGGTTGGTCTGAAAAGTGAGTGCAAATATAAGCATTAATTAAATTATTACAATTTAAAAAGTATTTTTATTGGTCCAGTAAATCTGGTCTCCTTTTTTTGGTCCGCTCATATGCTTTTGCCTCCCGCCATTTTTCGATTTCAGGAAAATTACCACTAAACAGCAACTTAGGGACATCCCATCCTTTATAGGATCTGGGCCTTGTATAAATTGGAGGGGCCAAGAGATTGTCTTGAAAAGAGTCCGTTAGAGCTGAGGTTTCATTTCCCAAAACACCTGGGATCAATCTTATAATCGTATCGCATAAAACAGCAGCGCCCAGTTCACCTCCTGAAAGTACATAATCTCCAATAGATATTTCTTTGGTGATAAAATGCTCTCTGACACGTTGATCAACCCCTTTGTAATGCCCACATAAAACAATGAGATTTCCCTTAAGTGATATTTGGTTGGCCATACCTTGATCTAAAAGTTCTCCATCTGGAGTCATGTAAATGATCTCCTCATAATTACGTTCTGATTTTAATTTTGTTATGCATCTGTCAATCGGCTCAATTCTCATTACCATTCCAGCACCCCCACCAAACTGATAGTCGTCTACAGATTTACAACAATCAGTTGAATAATCCCTTAAATTGTGAACGATCACCTCAACGAGTTGGGCATCAATCGCTCGTTTGAGAATTGATGCTTCGAAGGGACTCTTAAGCAACTCTGGAACTACACTGATAATATCGATGCGCATATAAAGTTATTTTTACACAAATATAAGTGAATTATACAAAGTCTGAGTGCAGACCAAATGATAGTTGAATCGAAGTACGCTAGCTACGTATTTAGCCAAGCGCATTACTTTTTAGCTGTATACATACTCATTGCCATACCAAATGTATAAAATGGCATTTTTACCATTGTTTCGAACTTGCGTGTTTTGCTGTCAAAAATGGCTGGAGCAATGCTGCTTATAATATCGCTTGAAACGAGCTCATCGCTGAATTCATATTTAATTTTCTCTAACAATGTCAATTTTTGAGGGCGACAGTTTTAGTGTTTTTTAGCTTTTTCGACTTCAATAGTATCGAAAACAGAAATTGGCTTGTCGACAAATTCACTCGTACAATTGTTTAATCTTAAAATTTCATTGACATTATTATCAATCAGTGGACTCCTTAAAATCACCAATTCGATGGCCTCATTGTACCATAGATTATTGATAACTTTAATAAACTCAACCGCAGTTTTCGAAAATTGGTTTGCAAAAGAGTTTCTTTTTGCGAGGGGCTTTCGTAGCTGTCATTAAGTAGGTTTAAAACGGTTTTTATGTTTTGCAAAATTTAACAACTATAAAGTTTTCGTAATTAAATTGTAAAAAAATCACTCCCAACATATGGAGTGATTTGTTTATAAGATAGGTTGTTCAATTAGCGAAAGCGATAGACCATTTTTTCACCATTATTTTTGATAATTGTAATTCGTTTTATTCGGTCAGAACTTTTATTAAGTGCTTTTTTTACGTCTGCAATAGTATTCAATTTAACATCGTTTATGGCTGTGATCAGACTACCCTTATCAACACCATCTGAGATCCATTCTTCTTTGTAATATTGCGATAGCTCAATGAGTTTGAGACCATAATCATGGCCGTATTTTTTTAATTCCTCAGCTTTTAGTTCTGCCAATGTTCCAATGATTGGGATGTCAATAGTAGTTAATTTTTCAAGCTTTACTTTTACAATCTTTATTTTAGACTTTCTCATTATCTTCACTTCAACAACATCGTTAGGGCTTTTGGTATTTAAAAAGCCCTTTAAATCAGAGAATTTTGAAATTTTTATATCGTCAATACTTTTGATAATATCACCCTTTTGGATTCCAGATATCTCTGCGCCGCTGTTTTCTTGTACATCATTCACATAAAATCCTTCGGTTTGTTCAATGCCTAATTCTTCAGAATTTTTACTATTTAACTCGGTGCCAATAACTCCTAAAATTCCATTTTGTACATTGCCATATTCCATAATGTCTTCCACAACTTTTCGAGCAATATTACTTGGAACGGCAAATGAGTAACCAATGTAAGAACCTGTTTGTGATGAAATAGCAGTGTTTATTCCAATAAGATCTCCGTTAATATTGACCAAGGCTCCTCCAGAATTTCCTGGGTTGACAGCCGCATCTGTTTGTATAAAGGACTGGGTGTTACGGCCCGACAAGTCCCTGGATTTTGCGCTGATAATTCCAGCAGTAACAGTGGATGTTAAATTGAAGGGATTGCCCACCGCCAAAACCCACTCACCAATTTTGGTTGTATTGCTATCTCCAAACGTGGTATAGTTCAAGCTTTCATTTGTTTGTATTTTAAGTAAGGCAATATCCGTAGTTGGATCAGAGCCGATAAGCTCAGCATCGTAGGTTTTATTGTTGTTAGTAGTGACCTCGATGGATTGCGCTCCTTGAATGACATGATTATTCGTCACTATATAACCGTCGGAAGAAATAATGACACCAGAACCTGTACCAACCTGTGTTCGGCCTCTTGAACGCCCAAAAAATAAATCTTCATAGCTCGTATATCCTTGGCTTATTGTGGTGTTTTTGACGTGTACTACGGCGTGTAATGTTTTCTCAGCTGCCGCAGTAAAATCTGCATTATTTCCCCCACTTAGGCTTGAAGAATAGTTTACAGGCAATGATGCTGGAGTTATAATATCTAAATTATTTTGAATTTGTTTTTTTGGCTGTAGCCATTGGGTGTAAGCTAGAAGCGTCATAGAACCACCCATTACTGATGCTAAGAAAAAGCGCACAAATTTTTTCATAATCTCGTTATTTAATTTCATATTTATAATGTCAAATTTAATGTTTTAAAATGTAATTTTTTTAAAATTAACGGGCTTTTAACTCCAACAGTTCGCTGTAAATATTCCTATATTTGTAAAGCTTATGTCATTTAGTTTCTATAAATATCAAGCCACTGGTAATGATTTTGTAATCATTGACAATCGCCAAAAAACATTTACCAAAAATAATACCAAACTCATCGCTAGACTTTGTGACCGCCGTTTTGGCATTGGTGCTGATGGTTTGATTCTTCTTGAATTAGCTGATGGTTTTGACTTTAAAATGATTTACTATAACGCCGATGGAAAGGAGAGTAGCATGTGTGGCAATGGTGGCCGTTGCATTGTGGCTTTGGCTCAGCGCTTGGGAATAATTCAAGACAGTACAAACTTCATAGCTGTTGATGGCCCACATAAAGCTACAATACAGGGGAGTCAGGTTTCCTTAAAAATGCGAGATGTTTTAAAAACTGCAAAGCTTGGTGGCGGTTTTGTAGTTGATACGGGGTCTCCGCACTGTGTTTTAATACGCTCTGATTTGAGTGCTGTAGATGTGCAATTTGAAGGGTCACAGCTGCGAAACAGCCCCGCATTTAAAAAAGCGGGTATCAATGTTAATTTTGTTCAAATCTTAAGTACAGAGCATTTTGCAGTTCGCACTTATGAGCGTGGGGTAGAAGATGAAACTCTGTCATGTGGAACTGGTGTAACAGCAGTAGCCATTGCCATGCATGCATTAAAAAAAACAAATAAAGAACGGATCAAGTTACAAACAAATGGGGGAGATTTGGAAGTCAGTTTCAAGGCTGAGAATTCAACTTATGTGAATGTTTGGTTATCTGGATCTGTAAATTGTGTTTTTGAAGGGATCACAGAAAATAATATTTAATTAGAGTTGATGAATTTAAAAAAAATAGCTATAGCTGTAGTCATGTTAGGTTTGGTTTGCATTGCTTATTTTTCATATTTTATCTACAGTATTATGTTGGTTCCCAATACAGCTTTTGTTTCTAAAGAAGCCTATATCTATATCCGCAGCGGCGCAACCTACTCTGAAGTGCGCTCAGATTTACAACCTCTTTTGTTGGATGTTGATAAATTTGACTTGCTTGCCCAACAAAAAAAATATACTACAAATGTAAAACCTGGTCGTTATCGCATTTCCAAAGGGATGACCAATAATGACATTATCAATTCTTTAAGAAGTCAAAACTTGACAGTGATTGTAGCGTTTAACAACCAACACAATTTGGAAGCACTGGCCCACAGAGTTTCCAATCAAATTGAAGCAGACAGCCTTAGTTTGATCTCCGCTTTCAGAGACTCTTTATTTTTGAGCTCAAATGGATTCAGTCCAGAAACTGCATTGGCCATGTATTTACCTAACAGTTATGAGTTTTTTTGGAATACAACGGCAAACAACTTCCGCTCCAAAATGCAAAAAGCATATAATAGGTTTTGGAATTCTGAACGCAAAGTCAAAGCCAAGGAATTAGGTCTGAGCCCCAAGCAGGTGTCTATCTTGGCAGCAATTGTTCAGGAGGAATCAAAACAAGTTCAAGAACAACCAAGAATTGCGGGGGTATATATCAATCGTTTAAATAGGAATTGGGCATTACAAGCAGATCCAACCTTGAAATTTGCAGCCTATCAAACGAAGGCTTACAAAAACTCCGTGATTAAGCGGCTTTTAAATAAACATAAAAAAATCAAATCTCCTTATAACACCTATACCAACAAAGGGCTGCCACCAGGTCTTATCGCCATGCCAGATTTATCTGCGATTGATGCAGTTTTAAATTGTGAAAAGCATTCCTATTTTTACTTTGCAGCTGATCCAGAAAAGCCAGGTTTCCACCGTTTTGCCAAAACGCTTGTTGGACATAATAACAATGCCCGTCACTATCAAAATTACTTAAATAGCCAAGGGATTCGAAAATAAGCTAAATGATTGATTGTTAGTAAACTAAAATATGTCGTATATTTGCACGGATTTCTTTAAACGGAATCTAAACGACAGCTATGAAAACATTTAATAATAAATATATTTCTAATATTATTGCTCTGTCTTGCTGTTTTTTATTGGCATTTTCTCCTGTACCGTTTTTGTTCAAGTCCAATCAAGTCACAAAGCAAAAGTCTGTCTTAAATTATGATCAACCCACTTTTGTAAAAGATTCAGATTTTCAAAAGAAAGAGTGGGTCAATTATATTTTATTGGACCAGTCTTTTGTGGGGTTTAGAGAGGCTTTGGCATTTAAGGAATCTAGAGGTCGCTACCGTGTAGTCAATTCCTTAGGATATTTAGGTAAATACCAGTTTGGTGCCTCAACACTCAAACTTTTAGGGGTTTACAATCCTTCAAATTTTCTATTGTGCCCAGAACTCCAAGAGAAGGCTTTTGTTGTCAACCTGAAGCGCAATAAATGGGTCCTAAGGCGTGACATCAAACGCTTTGTTGGACATAAAATTAAGGGTACGATTGTAACGGAGTCAGGTATTTTAGCCGCTGCACATTTGGCGGGTCCAGGAAGTGTTAAACGTTATTTAAGAAGCGACGGTGCCATTGGATTTACAGATGGTTTTGGAACAGATATCGCTTCATATTTACAGAAATTCTCTGCTTTTGACACCAGCGCGGTCACCGCTGAAAGGCATCCAAAAGTAAATTTACTTTAATCTTTTTGTAAGACAAATATTGTAGGGCGTTTATACAGATTAACTTTATTTTTGAGCCATTCTCCAGCTGACAATGTTTTTATGTATTCAGATGAAAGCGTTAGGTCACAAGCCACACAAATTCTGGTATTGGGATGTAAAACACGACAAAGATCTTCCAACAGATTCTGATTCCTGTAGGGAGTTTCAATAAAAGCTTGGGCTTGTTTGTGATCAAAAGATCTTTTTTCCAATTTTTTTAACATAGATTTTCTTTCGTTTTTATCTATGGGTAAATAGCCATTAAAAGCGAAATTTTGTCCATTCATCCCTGAGGCCATAATGGCCAATAAAATTGAAGAGGGGCCAACAATTGGAACCACTTTAATGTTTTTTTCGTGCGCCAAGCGCACCACTTCTGAGCCAGGATCTGCTACCGCTGGACAGCCTGCATCTGATATCAATCCAATAGATTCCCCTTGCTCAATGCAAGGGTTTAAATAGTTTGGAATCTCCAAGGTCTCAGTAAATTTATTCAGAGTGAAAAGTTTGAGTTTCTCTTGAGATTTATCGGGGCAAATAGTATTTATAAAGCGGCGAGCTGATTTCTCACTTTCCACAATGTAAATATTTATGTCTTCAATTTTTTTTTTGACAGCGATGGGCAGCACTTCAAGCAGTGCAACTTTTCCCAATGTATTTGGGATCAAGTAGAGGTTTCCAATCATGAGGTTTTAATTAATCGCTGACTGTGATAATCACAGCTAGCATCTAGGAGTTTAAAAACTGATTCAAATTCTTTATCACCTCCGTAATAGGGGTCTGGAACTTCCTTAGTTTTTGATCCAGGATAGTCTAAAATGAGTTTGACTTTTTGGCGTTCTATATCACTTTTTGCATATTTTAAAATATTTCTGTGATTGGAGCTGTCCATGACAAATATCAAATCAAAACTTTCAAAATCATTAGCTCCAAATGGACGCGATTTTTGGTTGTCAATGTTGATGCCATTTTTTTTAGCCACTTCTATCGAGCGTGGGTCTGGAGGGCTCCCATTATGAAATCCACTAGTCCCGGCAGAATCAATAGAAAAATGTGTTTTGGGTAATTTGGATCTAAGAATGCCTTCTGCCAATGGAGAACGGCATATATTACCCAAGCAAACCATCAGAATCTTTTTCACAATTCTAAATTATACTGAGAGCTTTTTGGTCAAATCTTCAACATATTTTCTAAACTGCTTATCGGTAGAAGAGAGGTTGTCCACAGTTTTACAAGCATGCAGTACTGTAGCGTGATCGCGTTTCCCAATTTGAGACCCTATGCTTGCCAGAGAAGCTTTTGTAAACTTTTTTGCAAAGAACATCGCCAGTTGTCTGGCTTGAACGATGTGTCGCTTTCTTGTTTTTGATTGCAGTGTTTCTACATCCATTTGGAAGTAATCAGAAACAACTTTTTGTATGTAATCAATAGATACTTCACGTTTAGTATTTTTTACAAACTTTTCAACGATTTCTTTGGCAAGGCCAAGAGTAATTTCTTTTTTATTGAAGGAAGATTGAGCAATCAAAGAAATGATAGCACCCTCCAATTCTCTCACGTTTGTTTTTATATTTTTGGCAACATACTCTATAACATCCTCAGACATTTCTACGCCATCGCGGTAAAGTTTGTTTTTGACAATAGATACTCTTGTCTCGAAATCTGGTTTTTGGAGTTCAGCTGACAGTCCCCATTTAAACCTCGACAGCAGGCGCTGTTCAATATCTTGCATATCAACAGGCGCTTTGTCACTGGTCAAAATCACCTGTTTCCCATTTTGGTGCAAGTGATTGAAAATATGAAAAAATACATCTTGTGTCCCAGACTTACCAGACAGAAATTGAACATCGTCAATGATTAACACATCGATAATTTGATAAAAATGAATAAAATCGTTGCGGTTGTTTTTTTTAACTGATTCAATGTATTGTTGGGTAAATTTTTCAGCAGAAATGTAAAGAACCGTTTTTTCGGGATATTTATCTTTGATATCAACACCAATCGCATGTGCCAAATGTGTTTTGCCCAAACCAACACCTCCAAAAACAAGCAATGGGTTAAAGGATGTTCCACCGGGCTTATTGGCCACTGCAATGCCAGCATTTCTTGCCAGTCGATTGGAATCCCCTTCTAAGAAATTTTCAAAAGTGTAAATGGGATTGAGTTGGGACTCAATTTTGACATTTCTGATTCCAGGAATTACGAATGGATTTTTTAATTCCGGGTTTTTATTTTTAAGCGGGATGTCAGCTTGTTGTGATTTAATCGCGGATCTGTTGGTACTTGGAATTTTTTCAGTGAAGGGTTGTTTGTTGCCATAAGTGTTTTCCATTTTGATAATGTAAACCAGCTTGGCTTCATTTCCAAGTTCTTTTGTCAGTGCAACTTTTAAAATTTTTACATAGTGCTCTTCTAACCATTCATAAAAAAATTTACTGGGAACTTGTATGCTCAGAGACTGATCCGATAGCTTGATTGCGCTAATGGGTTCAAACCAAGTTTTATAGGCCTGCGGCTGGATGTTGTCTTTGATAAAGGACAAACAATTTCTCCATACCGTTTCCGCAGTTTTAATCATTTTCTGTTGTAGAATTTTAATTAGTTGGTGGTTAAAAATTACACAATTGGGGTCGGTATGGATAATTTTTGACTTCACAAATATGAAAACAAAATTTCAGAAAAAAAAATTAAAATTACGTGAATTTTTATTTTTTTTAGTTTAAATTTTGGCCTTATAAATATATACTTTTTTTATGTTTGAACACACCACCAAAGTTAAAGTTCGCTATGCTGAGACCGATCAAATGGGTATTGTATACCATGGCAATTATGCACAATATTTAGAAATTAGTCGCATCGATTGGTTGGCAGCTTTGGGAATTTCATATAGGGAAATGGAACAAAAAGGGGTTGTACTTCCAGTTGTAGTGTTAAATATAACTTATTGCAAACCAGCTTTTTATGATGATATTTTATCCATTAAAACCAATCTTATAAAAATACCCAAGGCTTCTATCGAATTCGATTATCAAATTCGAAACCAGTCTGGAACATTAATTACCACCGCTTATTCAAAGTTGGTATTTGTTGATGCAAAGTCACGATTGCCAAGGCGTTGCCCCAAAGAATTTTTAGACCAACTACAGAATTAATCGATAAAATTTTAACCCCATACCAATACCCCAAATATAGCCAATAAACAATGCCTGTTTTATTAAGCCTCTTTGTTTGTAATATACCAAAGGTGGTCTTGACCCACTGACAATACTCCGCTTGAGTCTAATAAGATTTTGGGAGCTTTAATACCCTGTTTAATATCGGTATTACCTTCAAAAATTCGCGCCTCGTCCCAGAGGTTTTCACTGAGAAAATAGTCTAAAGTTTTGGGTCCACCTTCAACGATCAAAGATGTGATTTTTTGACTGAAAAGTTTATCGCAAATTTGTGTTCCAATTGGCTCACCCTTATTAAATTCATCGGTATTTAGCAGAATTGTCTGAGCATCTCCATTAAAAATATTTAGCTGCCTTGAAAGTTTTTTATTGTTGCTAACAACAATTCTTATCGGATTTTTTCCAACAATATGTCGGGTTGTTAAACTCGGATTGTCTTTTGTAACGGTATTGGCACCGACCAGAATCGCTTGCTCCTCTGCACGCCACTGGTGTACCAATTGACGAGATAATTTTCCACTGATCCAAAAGGGTCTATTTGAATTTTTATTTTTGGGCGCTACAAACCCATTTTTAGTTTGTGCCCATTTTAAAATGATGTAAGGTCTTTTTTTAGTGTGGTATGTTAAAAAGCGTTTGTGGTGTATTTTGCACAAGGCTTCTTCAACTCCTACAATGACTTGGCAACCACTCGCTTTAAGACGTGCAATTCCTTGACCGCATACTTTTTCGTGAGGATCTATACAGCCGATAACAACTCTGGGAATTTGGCGGCTGATAATGAGATCAGAGCAGGGTGGTGTTTTCCCATGGTGGCTACAAGGCTCAAGGGTTACATATAAGGTTGCTGATTTTAAAAGTTCCCGGTTTTTTACTGATTTGATGGCGTTCACTTCAGCATGTGAGCCACCATATGGATCTGTATATCCCTCACCAATAATTTTATCGTCTTTTACAATCAAACAGCCCACCATTGGGTTGGGTGCAGTTGTTCCCAGTCCTTTTTTTGCGATTTCAATGCAGCGTTTTATATATGTAGAATCCGAAAGAATGATGTGTTTTGTTTTGTCAATATATGTATCTTCGAGACAAAAATAAGATTTATTAAAAGGATGTCAGAATTCCTAATAAGAAAAATCAAAAAACAGGACAATCCTCAAATGGAGTCAGTCATTAGATCTGTTTTTTTTGAATTGAATATTCCATTGCAAGGAACCGCTTTTGAAGATCCCGAAACTTCAAAAATGTATGAAGCTTATTCAGGGCCTAGATCCATCTACTATGTTTTGGAACATCAGGGTGAAATTTTGGGAGGTGCTGGGATCAGGCCTTTAAAAAGTTTCGATGACAGCGTTTGTGAATTGCAGAAAATGTACAGCTTGCCCAAGATTAGAGGCCGGGGTTTCGGTCAAAAACTATTAAACAGATGCTTGGAGTCAGCGCAAAAATTTCGTTTTGAACGCTGTTATATTGAAACCATTGAAAGCCTCAAAAATGCTGTGATTTTATACAAACGCAATGGTTTTCTTCCAATTGGTGGACCCATGGGAAATACCGGTCATCACAATTGTGGTTTGTGGATGCTAAAAAAATTACAATGAATTTAAGACAGTTAAAGACGTTGTTTGAAGGGGAATTAGAGGCCTTCGCAAGTTCTGAAAAACACTTGTTTTTTCAGAGAATTTGTGATTCATATTTTGGGCTGAAACCCCATGAATTGGTATTGAATTACGACAAAAAAGTATCGAGTTATGATTGTGATTATTTTGATAATGTACTGAAACGCTTAAAAAAACACGAACCGATTCAGTATGTATTAGAAGTGGCTTATTTTTTCGGATTGGAGTTTTTTGTCAACTCTGATGTTCTAATTCCTCGCCCTGAAACAGAAGAACTGCTGGTATGGGTTTTGAAATCTATCGACAGAAATAGAGCACTTAAAATTCTCGATATAGGAACGGGTTCAGCTTGCATTGCAGTTGCGCTTGCCAAACAGTGTCCCAATGCCAAAATCTATGCATTGGACGTGAGTGTACACGCCTTAAAAGTCGCTAAAATAAATGCAATGAATAACAAAGTCAATATAAATTTTATTGAAGCCGATATCTTTCATACCGAAGATCTGACTTCATCTTTTGATGTGATTGTATCCAATCCGCCATATGTTCGCCATAGCGAGGCAACTGAAATGGCATCAAACGTTTTGGATTTTGAGCCCGCATTGGCTCTTTTTGTGAACGACGATCACCCTTTGATCTTTTACAATGCAATTTTAAAAATACTTCTCAAAAATCTCTCCTCTGGTGGTTTTTGTTTTTTGGAAATTAATGAAGCGTTTGGAAGTGAAATCCAAGCACTTTTCGACCTAAAAAACTTTCAAAACCAGCAGCTTAAAAAAGATACTTTTGGTAAAGATCGAATGTTTAAAATTGAAAAAAAATAAAATCTTTTAAGTTCTTTTTTAGAGTTTTTTTTGCTTGAATTTAGTATTTTAGTGGACGCTACAGACAAGGCGTTATTCAACAATGTCAGATCGAGAACTCATTTTTCAACTCCGGGATGAATTAAGAAAACACAACCATAATTATTATGTGTTGGATACCCCTACAATTTCAGATTTTGAATTTGATATAAAGTTAAAAAAACTTCAAGTGTTGGAGTCTCAATATCCGGAGTTGTCGGATCCCAATTCTCCAACCATGCGAGTGGGTGGTGCTGTGACTAAAAACTTTAAGACGGTCTTTCACGCCCAACGAATGTACTCTTTAGACAATTCCTACTCCAAGTCCGATTTATTTGATTGGGACTCGCGTATTAAAAGGGCAGTAGATGGCCCAGTATCCTATACATGTGAGTTAAAATACGACGGTGTTTCTATTAGTATCACTTACAAAAATGGTTGTCTTTTAAGGGCCTTAACTAGGGGAGACGGCAACAAAGGAGATGATGTTACGGCCAATGTCAAAACAATTAAATCTTTGCCCTTGGTCCTTCATGGTGATTTTCCAGAAATTTTTGAAATTCGCGGCGAAATTATCCTGCCCTTTAAAGGATTTGAAGCGATGAACAAGCAACGAATTTCTCAAGGGGAGGAACCTTTTAAAAATCCCAGAAATACAGCCTCGGGAAGTTTAAAACTTCAAGATAGCAGCGAGGTTGCAAGGCGCCCTTTAGAATGCCTTTTGTACAGTATTGAAGGAGAAAACACAGGAATAAAATACCAATATGAAAATTTAGAGAAGGCGCGGATGTGGGGTTTTAAGGTCCCTGAAGAAGCGCAATGTGTGGACTCCATTGAAGCAGTTTTAAAATTTATTGAATATTGGGACAAAGCTCGCTGTGATTTACCATATGAAATTGACGGCATTGTAGTGAAAGTTAACGACCTTCAACAACAATCAGAGCTCGGGTTTACAGCTAAAGCGCCTCGCTGGGCGATAGCCTATAAATTTAAGGCGGAGCAAGTCTCTACAAAATTAAACTACATCTCATATCAAGTTGGGAGAACGGGTGCAATTACACCCGTGGCAAATCTCGAAGCTGTTGAACTTGCTGGGACTGTTGTAAAGCGGGCTTCCTTGCACAATGCCGATCAAATATTGAAATTAGACGTCCGTGTTGGGGATGCGGTTTTTGTTGAGAAAGGCGGCGAGATTATTCCCAAAATTATCGGGGTTGACTTATCAAAACGAAACCTTGGGGCCTCAAAAACAGAATACATTTCTGAATGCCCAGATTGTAAAACCCCACTGATTCGCAAAGATGGTGAGGCCCAACACTACTGTCCTAATACCACCGGTTGCCCCCCACAAATTATTGGTCGCATTCAACATTATATTTCAAGAAAAGCGCTGGATATTGAAGGATTGGGTGGAGAAACTGTGGCCATGTTAGTAGCTGCAGGCTTGATTAAAGATCCTGCAGATTTATACACACTTCAAGTAAAGGATTTACTGCCATTGGAACGCATGGCTCAAAAAAGTGCCGAAAATCTAATCAAAGGCGTCCAAAGTTCAAAACAAATTCCTTTCGAACGCGTCTTATTCGGTTTGGGCATCCGATATGTTGGAGAAACTGTTGCTAAGATTTTAGCCAAACATTACAAAACCGTCCATGCTTTGTCTGAAGCATCAGTTGAAGACTTGGAAGCAGTGGACGAAATAGGGATTAAAATTGCCAAAAGTGTTTATGCTTTTTTCCGGAATGACATCAACATTCGATTGTTATCTCGTTTGTATAGTTATGGCTTGCAACTTTCGCTTTCTGAGGAGGTATTGGCCAATCAAACTACGCTTTTAACAGGGCATCGTATTGTAGTCTCGGGAGTTTTTGAGCAAGTCAGCCGAAACGAACTGAAGAGACTTATTGAAGCAAATGGCGGGAAAGTTGTAAGTTCAATTTCTTCTAAAACCTCCTATTTAATTGCTGGGTCTAACGTTGGGCCAAGTAAACGTCAAAAAGCAGAGGATTTAGGAATTACAATCTTAACAGAACAAGCATTTTTGGATAAAATTTAGACAACGGGCAGTAGCTGGGCATTTGAGAAAGTGACATCAGAGCCCATATAAAAATCTACTTTCCCTAAATAAAGTCCATAACAGCCAACTTGGTTTACAAGAACTGTTTTGCCGGCAGTGTTGCTGACAGCTGTGGGTTTCTCCAAAAATGTATGGGTATGCCCACCAATGATGAGATCAATGTTTTCAGTTGCACTCGCCAAAGTCAAATCTGATATTTTTTGAGGATTTTTATAACTGTAGCCCAAATGGGACAAACAGATAATTAAATCACAATTTTCTTTTTCTTTCAAAGTTCGACTCATGTCTTGAGCCAATTCTACTGGGTTGAGGTATTTGGTCTCTTTAAATGCTTTAGCATTAACCAGTCCTTCAAGTTCAATTCCCAGTCCGAAAACACCAATTTTAACGCCCCCTTTTTTGAAAATTTTATAGGGTTTAACATCGGCCTCCAAAACTGTATTGCTAAAATCATAATTTGCAGAAATAAAATCAAATTTGGCGTGTGGTAACTGCGCATAGAGTCCATCAATTCCATTGTCAAAGTCGTGATTTCCGATGGTAGCAGCGTCATAATCCAACATGCTCATTAATTTAAATTCTAGTTCACCTCCAAAATAATTAAAATAAGGGGTCCCTTGAAAAATATCTCCTGCATCGAATAAAAGTGTGTGGGGATTTTCGTCCCGTAGTTTTTGAATTAGTGTCGCCCTTCTTGCAACTCCTCCTTTGTTGGCATTTTTTCCGCTATCGGGTCCAAAAGGATCGATATGGCTATGGACATCATTGGTGTGTAAGACAGTGATTTTTGTGGCTGTTTTTTTAGAACAAGCCGTTGTTAAAGGACCTAATGAGAGAAGGGCAGAGCTCGCAGCGGTTTGCTTTATAAATTTTCTTCTATTCATCGTTTTTTGTGTAAGTGAATCGCATGTCAGCCCTTGGTTTTAGGGTGTCTTGTGAAACGAAGTAGTCGATTAAAATATTTCTGATTTTATAATCTAGTCCAAAAACAGAATCATTTTTTTTAAAAAAGTTCATGTGGTCTCCTCCATTGTGTAGATAATCACTAGTCGCAATGTTATAAGTTTTTTCTGGATCTAGTGGTTTGTTTTGAATTTTTAGCAAGCTAAGCTCTCCACTTTTTGTGATTTTTAGAGTCATTCCTGAGATCGGATGCGCACGTTTTTCGGTTCTGAGGTAATTGACCAAATCCATCACTACCGACCCTTTCATTTGCGATACAACAATCTCATTTTCAAAGGGCATTATATTATACGCTGTTCTAATTCGAATTGGACCCTTGGGCAAGGAGGCGCGAATGCCTCCGTGATTGAGAAGTACAACATCCAAATCTAGACCATAGCGTTTTTTTAGCAGCGGTGCGCTCAATTCAAAAACAGCATCCGCCATCATATTACCTATCGCCGTGTTTAAGGAACCTTCCTTTTTTGAGTGGGCATTAATTGAGTAACAAAGTACCTCATTCATGGATTTTTCTATGTGCAGCTTGTAAGTTTTTATAAGATTTTCAATTGAGGGTTTGGGTTTTATTGATTTTTCTATAGGAATTCTTTGGGATGAAATATTTGGAATTACTTTGGGATCCCTGCATGCAAAAAACACAAAAATTAGACCGGTAAATTTGATGAATTTGAAGCTCATTTATGTTAACTTTGTATAAAATTAAAGGTACATGTTTTTCAATCGAATCAAAACGAAATCTTCTCAAAAATTTTTAAACACTGTTTTAAAGTCTCGATCAAAAGAATTTAATTCTGGAAAGATTCAGTCTGTTGGAATTATTTTTGATTACAGTAATTTTCAAAATTATGATTTTTTTAAAAGGATGTTCACTGATTTGGGCGTCAGCATTAACCGCTTGCGTTTTATCGCCATGATTGATTCTGAAAAAACACTGCCCAACAGCTGGGATGCCTTTTATACCAAAGAGAATTTTGATTGGTTGGGGCATTGTAAAAATGTAGAGGTTAACGAATTTGTCAATACCCCTTTTGATTTGTTAATCAGTTATTACAAGCCCAATGCCTACGAATTAAATATTGTTACGGCCATGTCTAAAGCCTGCTTAAAAGTAGGGTTGTCCTCAAAAGACAAACGCTTACATGATTTAATAGTGGATATTGATCCAAATGACATCCACACTTTCAAGATTGAGCTAATTAAATATTTAAAAACTTTAAATAAAATTTAAATGGATGCATTGATTGGCATGGGTGTGGCTTTGGTGACCCCTTTTAAAAAAGACGGAAGCGTGGATCACAAAGCTTTATCAAATATCGTTGAATTTAACATTGCCAATGGAACGGATTATTTGGTGATAAGCGGAACAACTGGTGAAAGCGCCACCCTCACAAAAAAAGAAAAAGCAGCCATCATTCAAACCATATCGAACTCTAATGCTGGGCGCTTGCCTATGGTTATTGGTATTGGCGGTAACAATACCGCTGCTGTGGTAGAGGAATTAGAAAATACAGATTTATCCCTTTTTGTTGCTGTTCTCTCTGTGGCGCCATATTATAATAAACCCACTCAAGAGGGACTTTATCAGCACTTTAAGGCAGTTGCAAAGGCTTGCCCAATCCCCGTAATTTTATACAATGTTCCAGGACGAACCTCCAAAAATATGGAACCCATCACAAGTCTTAGATTGGCCAATGACGTTGAAAATATAGTTGCAATTAAAGAAGCTGGTAACAACCCAGATCAATACAGAGAGCTTATTCGCAAAAAACCTGATGATTTTTTGGTAATATCTGGTGATGACGATTTGGTGTTAGACGTGATTCTTGAAGGGGGTTCTGGGGTCATATCCGTGATTGGTCAAGCACTTGTTAGTGATTTTTCTAAGATGATTCAAATGGGATTAAAGGGCGACAGTGATGCTGCAAAAACAATTGAAAAACGTGTGATGCCACTCATTGAACTAATTTTTGAAGAAAACAACCCCGCAGGAATCAAAGCAGTTTTAAATCACATGCAATTATGTGAGGACTTTGTACGATTGCCTTTGGTTGTTGCCACAAATACACTAAAATCAAAAATTGCTGCTGCAATATTAGAAATGAAAAGTCAATAAAAAACTAGACTTGTTTTAAAGTTTTTTATAATCCCTCAAAAAAGCGTATTTTTGTTTTCTTTTATAAATTTTATGAAACGTTTTATTTACTCTTTGTTTTTCTTCAGTATCCTGAGCTCTTGCAGCGAGTATCAGCACGTTTTAAAAACCGATGATATCGCCTCAAAATTCAAACTTGGAACAGAGCTTTATGAGCTTGGTAAGTTCGAAAAAGCCAACCGTCTGTTTTTGCAAATTGTTCCAAAATATCGCGGAAAACCACAAGCCCAAAAGCTTATGTATATGCATTGCAAAGCCTTTTATAATACAAAGGACTACTATACAGCAAGCTATAAAATGGAACAATTTGTGGAGTCGTATCCCGATAGTGAGCGGGTCGACGAAATTGCCTTTTTAGGTGCTAAAAGTTATTATTTCCTTTCTCCCAAATACTCACGAGATCAAACAGAAACCATCGATGCTTTGGAAAAGCTTCAAGAATTCATCAACCGCTATCCGGATTCAAAATATTTTAATGACGCAAATGCAATTATACAAGAATTGGATTTAAAACTTGAAAAAAAGGCCTACGAGATCGCACTTCAGTACAACAAAACAGGTCCTTATCACAGAGATTACAACTCAGCAATTAAGGCATTTGATAATTTCCTTGACTCTTTTCCAGGTTCTGTCTTTCGCGAAGATGCACTTTTTTATAAATTTGATTCTGCATACAAACTTGCAGTTAATAGTGTCAAGTGGAAACAAAATGAAAGAACTGAAAAAGCGTTAAAATATTACAGAAGTTTAATGCGTTATTTTCCTGAAACCAAATACCTCGCTCAGACCCAATTGATGCATGAGGAATTACAAAATATTAAAAACAACACAACAACTAAAAGTTAATGACTATGGATTTAAAAAAAGCCAAGGCTCCATTGAGCTCAGTTACTTACAATCGCAATCAAATAGACGCCCCCACAGAAAATATTTATGAGGCAATCTCTGCTATTTCTAAGAGAGCCGAACAAATCAATTCTGAAATTCGCAAAGAATTAATAGACAAATTGGAAGAGTTTGCAACCTATAATGACAGTTTAGAAGAAGTTTTTGAAAACAAGGAGCAAATTGAGGTCTCCAAGTTTTATGAGCGGTTACCGAAACCTCACGCACTGGCGGTCCAAGAATGGATTGAGGGCAAAATCCACCACAGAAATACAACTGAGGGGGCGTCTTAAGACTTAGATAATGTCTATTTTACGCGGTAAACATATCATCCTAGGGGTTACAGCTGGTATTGCCGCGTACAAAACAGCCTTTTTAGTTCGCTTACTTGTGAAATTGGGTGCTGAGGTGAGAATTATTATGACCCCTGCAGCCAAAGAATTTATCACGCCACTTACGCTTTCAACATTGTCCAATCACCCGGTTGTTTCCAACTTCACTAATGAAGAGGATGAAAATGCGGTCTGGAACAATCACGTAGAACTCGGGCTCTGGGCCGATTTGTTTATAATCGCACCTGCCACTGCCAACACGCTTTCTAAAATGGTTAATGGAAACAGCGATAACTTACTCATTGCTACTTACTTATCTGCAAAATGCCCTGTTTATTTTGCGCCTGCTATGGATCTCGACATGTACAATCACCCCACCACTCAATCAGCTCTAAAAACATTGCAGTCCTACGGAAATGTATTGATTCCATCAGCCTTTGGTGAATTGGCGAGTGGTCTTGTGGGTTTGGGCAGAATGGCCGAACCTGATGAAATAGTTAATACGGTTGAAAACCATATTTTAGCGGGGCTCCCGCTTTATGGAAAAAAAATATTGATTACAGCAGGACCGACTTATGAGGCCATTGATCCGGTTCGATTTATTGGTAATTATGCTTCGGGTAAAATGGGTTTTGAATTGGCCAAAAGCGCTGCCAACAAAGGAGCTGAGGTTATATTAGTTAGCGGTCCAACCCATTGTAAAATTGACAGTAACAGAGTTACTACACATGCTGTTTTTACAGCCAAAGAGATGTATAAAATTGTTCATCAACATTTTAGTTCGGTAGACGCTGCAATTTTATCTGCCGCAGTTGCAGATTATAGACCCAAAAAAACAGCGCTTTCTAAAATAAAAAAGACTTCAGAGTCATTGTTGTTAGAGTTGGAAAAAACTGAGGATATTTTAGCCTCTCTCGGGGCTGTTAAGGTCCATCAGTTTTTGGTTGGATTTGCTTTGGAAACAGATGATGAAGTAGCTAATGCAATTAAAAAACTCAAGTCTAAGAATTTAGATTTAATTGTTCTAAACTCTTTAAAAGATTTTGGGGCAGGTTTTGGTGTTTCTACAAATAAAATTACTATTATTGATAGGGATTTGAATCAAACGAAACACCCTTTAAAAACAAAGGCCGAAGTAGCGAATGACATCCTAGAGGAACTTATAAAGCGAACCCATGGTTAGAAGAATTGCCTGTATTTTGATTTTTTGGATGACTGCCTTTAATTTGTTTGCCCAAGAACTCAATTGCAACTTTGTTGTAAATGCGCAGCAAACTGGAAACGAAAATGTTCAAGTTTTTAAAACACTAGAAAAACAACTGTCAGAGTTTGTAAACAACACCCGTTGGACCAACCAGTCCTTTGAAGTTTTAGAGCGTATAGATTGTAGTATGGTCGTCAATATTTTAGATTACAGCTCAGACGCTTTTCAGGCCAGCATTCAAGTGCAATCCGCCAGGCCTGTGTACAATTCTAGCTACATCAGTTCGGTTTATAATTTTAATGACAAAGATTTTAATTTTAATTATTTAGAGTATCAAAATCTCAATTTTAATCCCCAACAATTTGAATCAAATTTAATTTCAGTAATTGCATTTCACGTTTATATGATTTTGGCAATGGATGCTGACACTTTTGCACCCAATGGTGGTCAAAAATATTATGAGCAAGCCAGGGACATAGCCAATTACTCACAACGCGGTAACAGCATGGGCTGGGAACCTCCAAGTGGTGGCGATCAAACACGCCGCGTTTTGATTGACAATGTACTATCAAATTCTTACAGTGAGTTTCGCAAGGTTTTATACGACTATCACCGTTTGGGCCTGGACCTTATGGCAGCCAATCCAAAAGAGGCTAAAACAGCCATTTCAGATGCGATTATGAATTTTAAAAATTTGCACAAGCGAAGACCAAACTCTTTTTTGGTCCGGACCTTTTTTGATGCCAAAGCAGAAGAAATCACTGACATCTTTTCTTCTGGCCCAAAAGTCAAGATTTCAGATTTGGTTTCAACTTTGAATAAAGTGGCGCCCATCCATTCAAAAAAATGGCAGAAAATTAAATTTTAAATACAAGTTTTTGATATCTCAACTCCACATAAAAAATTATGCACTTATTGAAGATCTGAGAGTGGACTTCAGCTCAGGTTTGACCACGATTACCGGAGAAACCGGTGCTGGTAAGTCTATTCTTTTAGGGGGTTTGTCATTGGTTTTGGGAAAGCGCATTGATTTATCAAATATCAAAGATCCCTCAAAAAAAAGTATCATTGAATGTGTTTTTCAATTGAATCTTTACAATTTAAATTCTTTTTTCAAGGCTCACGATTTGGAGTATGACTCTGAAACCATAATTAGACGTGAGGTCCTTCCTTCAGGAAAATCAAGGGCTTTCGTCAATGACTCACCTGTTAAATTGGATATTTTGCTAGCTTTGGGAAGCCGCTTGGTAGACATCCATTCTCAACACCAGACCCTATCCCTGACCACAGATGCCTTTCAGTTTAAAATCATTGATGCTTTGGCCAAAACGAATTCTGATCTTGAGGCTTATAATAAATTACTTTTAAATCATAAACGCATTGAAAAAGACATTGAGGTTCTTCAGTCTAAGAACCAACAGTCCAAAAATGAGTTTGATTATCAAAGCTTTTTAGTCAGCGAGTTAGAAGCTTCAAAAGTTCTAGAAATCAACATTGAATCCCTTGAATCCGAGTTTAATACTTTAAGTAATATTGAAGAAATTCAGGCCGAGCTAGAATATTCAAGACAACTTTTAAACGCAGATGAAGTGGGTACCAATGCGCATTTAATAAGCTTAAAGCAACGCTTCCAAAAACTAAGCGAATTATCAGTCAATTATAAATCAATTTACGAACGTATTGAGAGCTTAGCAATTGAGTTGAATGATATTTCTTTTGAGATCGAGTCCAAACAAAACATTCTTGAGTCAGATCCAAAGCGCTTGAATGAAATTGAAGGATACCTAAAGAAAATTCACGATCTTTTCGGCAAACACAGTGTGAATTCTATGACTGCATTAAAGGCTGTTTACAATGCGCTATTAGAAAAAACCTCAAAACTTGGAAATTACGAGCAGCAACTCAATGCCTTAAACGACTTGTTAAAAGACAATTTAAAAAAATTAAAGGCTATTTCGGAGGTCATCACTTCAAAGCGTCAATCAGTATTGTCAAAACTTGAGTCTAAGCTTGAAGGTTTACTGCATGATTTGGGAATGCCACACGCAAAATTTAAAATTGGTATGGCATTGTCAGAATCCTTCTTAAAAAATGGAAAAGACCTTCTGTGTTTTGAATTGAGGACCAACAAAGGCGGTCAATTTTTGCCATTAAAAAAAGGGGTTTCTGGAGGTGAACTCTCAAGAATTATGTTGGCTGTTAAGTTTGTCATATCAAAACATCAGCAATTACCAACAATAATTTTTGATGAAATTGATACTGGTGTCTCTGGCGAAATCTCTAATAAAATGGCTTCAATTATGCAAGAAATGAGCCGCTACATGCAGGTATTTACTATAACACACTTACCTCAAATAGCAGCAAAAGGGGATGCACATTTCAAAGTTTTTAAATCCGAAAAAAACAACAGTACAATAACGGAATTAAAAACCTTAGATTCGCAGGAACGATTGGAAGAAATTACACAAATGTTAGCAGGAACAAAAGTTACGGCCTCTGCAAAAGCACACGCCCAACAGTTGTTGAATTAATGGTATATTTGTATTAAATTTAAACATCTAAATTAAATTATAAATGTCATATCAATTACTCAAAGGAAAAAAAGGAATTATTTTTGGTGCTTTAGATCCAAATTCTATTGCCTGGATTACGGCCGAGCGCGTATACGAGGAAGGCGGAACCTTTGTACTGACCAATGCACCCATTGCTATGCGAATGGGTAGCATCAATGAGTTGGCAAAAAAGACAGGCGCAGAAATCATTGCTGCTGACGCTACTTCTTTAGAAGACTTAGAAAATCTGGTCACCAAATCCATGGAAATTTTGGGGGGTAAAATAGATTTTGTACTGCATTCAATAGGGATGTCAGTCAACGTTCGAAAAGGCCGGCCTTACACAGATCAAAAATACGATTGGACGCAAAAGGGAACCGACGTTTCAGCCATGTCTTTTCACAAGGTCATGCAAACCCTTTACAAAGCCGATGCGATGAGCGAATGGGGCAGTATTGTAGCTTTGTCTTATATGGCAGCCCAAAGGGTATTTCCCGATTACAATGATATGGCAGACAACAAAGCGTATTTGGAAAGTATTGCCCGAAGCTTCGGCTACTTTTTTGGACGTGACAAAAATGTAAGAGTTAACACCATTTCTCAATCTCCCACACCAACTACTGCGGGTAAAGGAGTCAAAGGCTTCGATGGTTTTATTGCTTATGCTGAAAAAATGTCTCCTCTTGGTAACGCTACGGCCCTTGATTGTGCCAATTACACTTTAACCTTATTTAGTGATTTAACCAAGCGTGTAACCCTGCAAAACCTCTACAACGATGGTGGCTTTAGCAATATGGGTGTCAGCGATGCTATCATGGAAAAGTTTACATAGTAAATTCAAAAAAATTTTGTTTTAAAAATCCACAATCTACAATGTGGATTTTTTTATTTTAGATTAGAAGTTGTTTAGTTTTTTTATCGAATTTATTGAACGTTTAATCGATAATTTGTATTACTTAATAGGATGTATTCAATATTATGATACTTTTAAGTAATTTGTATTTTAAAATTTCTTGTATACAATTAACAAAACTCTTGCAGAAATAAATCAAAACTAACTTTTATGAAAAAAATTACAATTTTAATTCTGATTTTACTCAATACATTTTCTCTATTTTCACAATCACCTTGTGACAGTGCAATACAATTAACCCCAGGAACTCAGCAATGTGGTGATACAGCTACTTTTGGTGACCTTTTTGACGACAGCTCTTGCTTGGGATATTATGGTGATGGTGACGATGCCTTATTTGTTTATACTGCAGCAGAGGATGGAGAAACCCTTGATATTTTAGTATCAGGTGTTTCTATATATGCCGGTGTGGCTGTAAGTTTAGGCTGTCCAACTGGTGGAGCTGAGGTTTGTCTTGAATCTTTCACAAATGGCTTTAGTGGAGGCGACCTTAATGTAACAACAAACGGACTTGCCAGTGGACAAACTTACTTTGTTCATATTTCAACATGGCCATTCCCTCAAACAACAACTTTCTGCCTAGATACAACGGTGATTCCTGCTCCAGCTTGTCCAGCTCCGACGGCTTTGGCTTTATCAAGTATCACAACCACTACAGCCAATCTTTCATGGACAGCGGGTGCAGCTGAGACTACTTGGGAATATCAGGTCGTACCCGCAGGAACTACAGCAGCTGAGTCAGGCATCGTTACTTATGATAATCCATTGGCATTAGCAGGACTATCCTCAAACACAAGCTATGACCTATACTTAAGAGCGGTTTGTAATACTGTTGCTGTGAGTGAATGGACAAGTACAAGTTTTACTACATTATGTGCGGAGTTTGAAACCTTTCCTTTTGCTGAAACATTCGACAGCGACTCCTCCACCTCTAATTGTTGGACGGTCATCAATGTCAATGAAGATGGGGATTTTTGGAATACTTCGTACACATACAATACGTATTCTGGAGACGGTGTTGCTGTAATGCTTACTGATTACAATGATGGTGATAATGATGATTGGTTGATATCACCAGCACTTGTTTTGACAGGAAATGAAAGGCTCAAATTTCAACAACGTGTCCAGTCACCAGGTGAGCCTAATGATTTTGAAGTTTTGTTGTCAACTACTGATAATCAACCGTCAAGTTTTACTAATGTACTTTTAGCAAATGCTGAATATTCTAACGCCCCCGATTATCAAGAGTTTATTATTGATATGTCCTCTTTTGTGGGTGTAAGCTATATTGCTTTTCATGTAGCTCCTGGTGGTCTAGATGGATGGAGGCTCTATATTGATGAAGTTATTGTTGAAGAGATTCCTTCAACCACTCCTGGTTGTGCCTCTAACTTTACCAACACGGCTGACGAAAATTG
>JAYYCW010000045.1:0-3113 GCA_036161535.1 Bacteroidota bacterium
AATTTATAGTTTAAAATTACTTTTGATTATGATGTCTTTTGGCGCTTTTGCACAAACTAAAAAAGAAAAAGATTTAGCATCTATAAAAGCCATATGCGGTTGTTTTGAAGTAAACTTCAATTTCGCTGAAACTTTTAGTTATTCAAAAGATTCAATCTACCAGCCCTCTGAAAATAAATATGATAAAGCTTTAGAGTGGGTGCAATTGGTAGATTCTAGTGAAGATTTCGTTTCAATGCAACATTTACTTATTGTAGGAGATATTTTGAACCCCTACGTCATAAAGCATTGGCGACAAGATTGGATGTATGAAAACACGGATTCCTTTCCTTATGCTGTCGATAATACGTGGCTATATAGATCTAATAAGGCATCAGAAGTAAAGGGACAATGGACACAACGGGTCTTTCAGGTTGATGACAGTCCACGTTACGAAGGTTCGGCAACTTGGGTTCATGTTGATGGTCGGAGCTTTTGGTCCAGTAATGCCGATGCGCCACTTCCTCGCAGAGAAATTACCAAACGTCAGGACTACAATGTGACTCTAAGACGTAACCATCATGAAATTTTTGATTGGGGTTGGAGTCATGAACAGGACAATGATAAATTGGTTCGAGAAGCAGATAAAAAAGATGTTATTTTAGCACAAGAAAAAGGCTACAATACGTACAGAAAAGTTGAAAATGAAAGATGTATAGCCGCCCAAGTATTTTGGGAAGATAATAAAGAAATGTGGGCATTGGTACGCAAACAATGGAATACAATTTTTTCAATGCGTCAAAACATACAACTCAAAGACAAAGTGGAGGGTAAAAGGTTGTTTGAGTATTTATTTGCCCTGAAATCAAACGCCAAGCAGGAGGAAATAAGTACTATAATAACTAGTTTTTTGTTTTAAAATATTTTAATAAAATAATTTGAAACTAAATTTAAATTAAAAAAATCCTCAAGAATAATTAATTATTTTTGAGGATGATTAGTGACCTCGGCAGGATTCAAACCTGCAACCTCTTGAGCCGTAATCAAGTGCACTATTCAGTTATGCTACGAGGCCATTTAAGAGATGCAAATATAGCCGAATAATTTTTTAGTCAAAAGAATTTTTCTCCAAATTCAAAAATCTTAAATTTGTATGTACAATTGTGTCTGCAATGATAATTGAACAAATTTATACCAAATGCCTTGCACAAGGTGCTTACTACATAGAATCCGATCGTGAGGCCGCAATTATAGACCCTTTAAGATCGCCAACGCCCTATATAATGCGGGCAAAAAAAGACAAGGCAAAAATCAAATATGTATTTGAAACGCATATCCATGCAGATTTTGTTTCAGGCCATTTAGATTTGGCAAAAAAAACAGGAGCTACCATTGTTTTTGGTCCTAATGCAAAGACCCAATACGACTGCCACAATGCGGTAGATGGAGAAATTTTTAAAATTGGAAAACTGCAGCTAAAAGTCATACACACCCCCGGTCATACGCTTGAATCTGTAAGTTATCTATTAATCGATCCTGCTGGAAACAACCATGCTCTTTTTTCGGGTGATACACTTTTCCTTGGAGACGTTGGCATCCCAGATGTAGCGCAACAATACAAAGGAATGACCAAAGAAAATTTAGCTGAGATGTTATTTGATTCCTTACGTTCTAAGATTATGCCCCTAGAGGATCACCTCATTTTATACCCCGCCCATGGCGCTGGTTCTGCCTGCGGTAAAAATATGAGTAAAGAAACCATTGGATCCCTTGGTGATCAAAAGCGTTCTAATTATGCACTGCGCGCTGACATGAGCAAAGAAGATTTTGTCAATGAAGTGCTTGCAGGAATTGGCACACCACCACCCTATTTTATAGAAAATATACTGCTTAACAAAACAGGGTATACGGATTTAGACATAATTTTATCGAAGAGCAACAAAGCTTTACCTTTAAAATTATTTGAAACATTGGCTCAAAAAAAAGACACCCTTGTCCTTGACTCAAGAACACAACAAGAATTTGTAGAAGAACACATTCCAGGCGCCCTTTTTATAGGGCTAAATGGCAGTTTTGCACCTTGGGTAGGAGCGCTTATTGTAGATATCAATCAGCCTATTTTATTGGTAGTCCCAGATGGCCGGTCTGAAGAGGCGATCACAAGACTCGCTAGAGTGGGCTATGACAATTGTTTGGGTTATCTTGAAGGGGGAATGTCAGCTTGGGTTGGGGCTGGTAAAAACACTGCTCAAATCACCTCCATTTCTGCCAAAGAATTCGAATTGGCCTTTAATAGTAGTAGCACGACTGTTTTGGATGTTCGAAAAGATGCAGAGTACAACACAGCACACTTGGTAGGAGCGCATATAAAACACCTTTCATTGGACAGTATTTATAAAAAATTCCATGAAATTGATACTAAAAAAACATACCATATTTACTGTGGGGGCGGGTACCGCTCGGTTATTGCCGCCTCTATTTTGAAAGCCAATGGGTTCTCAAATCTTGTTGACATTGCAGGTGGTTTTGCAGCTGTGAAGAAAACCCGTCTGCCTATAATCAATGGGCGCTGTGAAGCCTGAGCCAGTTTTCTAAAAAATTATCTATATAATTTCAGCACTTAAGCCCGCCTGTAGTAATTTGGAACAACGGGGTTCTAAATCACTGTAGGGTCCTGTTTTGACCGTACATTTCCCTTTGTAATGCACCAGAATGGAACATTGTTCTGCTTGTACATAGCTGTGATTACAGGTGACAACCAAGGTCTCTATCACATGATCAAAAGTATTTATATCGTCATTAAACAGTACAATCTCATTGAAGTTGTCATCAACTTGTGAAACTTTAGCAACCTCTTTAATTTTTTCTTTTGTAGCCATTATTGTTTTTTAAATTTTAATGCCGTCCATTCATTACTTGAAATTTGTATTTCTAGAGTTAGATTGGAGTGAATGCAGACGTTTTGTATTGCTGGAATATCATGTTCATAAAAACCACTCAAAAATAAAAAACCATTTGCATTTAAACAAGTGGTATATTCAGGAATGTCGCGGAGAAGGATATTGCGATTAATATTAGCAAAGATGCAATCAAATTTTTTGGTTTTTGTAAGGGTTGCGTCGCCTTTTAGAACA
>JAYYCW010000046.1:0-6231 GCA_036161535.1 Bacteroidota bacterium
CTTTTTCAGCCTTGGCGTTTTTGGGTGTGGCAGCCCTTTTTTTTTTTTTTTTTATTTTATTTTTTTTTCTTTAGTGGTTTTTGCAATTAAAGCGACCATGGATTTTATCTGCAGTCGTTTTACTTATCGGATTTTCTCATATCAAATCCTCATTTAATTTTAAATCTGATAATTTGATAGATGAGGACGGTATAATGATAATGAGTTATAATGTTCATTTACTAAATCTGTACCAATGGATTAATAAAAATACCGTTCCAAGCGAAGTACAAACATTTGTAAAAACTCAATCCCCTGATATTTTATGTTTTCAGGAGTATCAAAGCAGTATCGCTTTAGATTTAAATTACCCTTACAGTTTCAATCCTCAATCAAACTCAAAATCTGAACTCGTTATTTTTTCAAAATTTAAGTTTATAAAAACTGGGGTAATTAATTTTCCAAATTCTGCCAATCGTTCGATATTTTCAGATATAAAAATTAAATCTGATACGGTAAGGGTTTATAATTTACATTTACAGTCTACAGGGATCAATACAGCTGTCAAAGAACTTAGTTCGAATGAATCTGATGAACTGTTTACAAAGCTAAGCACCACTTTTAAATCTCAACAACTTCAAGCAGAGTTGGTCGCTTCTCACATGCGTTCCTCGCCTTATAAAATTATTTTATGCGGTGATTTTAATAACACGGCGCATTCCTATGTTTACAGGCTTTTAAAGTCAAATTTGACGGATACTTTTGAATCGGCTGGAGAGGGCTTTGGTGGCACTTATTCTTTTGATTATTTTCCGCTTCGAATAGACTTTATTTTAGTAGACCCCAGCTTTGAGGTTTTAAATTATACAAAACACCCAATAAGCAGTTCTGATCATTTTCCAATTTCTAGTAGACTTAAACTTTGATTGTCTTTGAATACTGATTCTTTAAACTGAGGGATGGTTTTTTAAAAATGACAAAGTTTCTGGTCCTATATTAAAAAGCAGATCTAAAATACTAAGATTGGGAATAAAATGGTGCTTGGCTTGAAAAACCTGGATATAAGGATTAGATTTCGTAAAAAAGTTTTTTTTAGGACTTATAAGGTATCGAAAGTCATTGACTGCTATATTTTTATTAAAGATTTTAGTAGTTTTATATTGCAGCTCAAATTCAATACAACGGTTGATTGTTTCAAAGCATTCCCAAACAAAAGGCAGTAGTAAATTGTCTGTCTTCTTAAAAAGTGGTTTTAATTCGTCTTGATAAAACTCAAAGAAAGGAGATGTTTTATATGCACTTTCAATAGATTTCCAATGAACAGACTTCCAGGCTGAATTGTTATCAATTAAGATTTCTTGTGTTTTTTGACGATTGTTTTGAGTATAATGAACGGGGATATGAAGTCCTAATTTTCCATTGGCACCGTAGATATAGCAGCGATTTCTATAGGTTTGCTTTTGATAATTATCTTGAATTTCAAAACAAATATTTTGGTTTTGAGTAAAGACTACATAGTTTGTGATAGACGGAAAATAAGAAGGGTATATCAAACACATACAATAAGACTATGCGGCTGCTCTTTTTCTTTTTCGCCACTTTCTATAGCCATAATTTAATAGCAATACTACTATAAATGGAATTAAATATGAGCGTCTTGGTCCCTCTGAATGCACTGTTGTAAAGACTCGGTCCCATCTAATTTTATCAATACCTTCACCATAAGAATTCCAACTCATCCAAATGAAAACAGGTTTACCAACAATGTGATTTTCTGGAACAAAACCCCAGCGCCTGGCGTCAATAGAATTATCTCTATTGTCCCCCATCATCCAGTAATAGTCTTGTTTAAATCGGTATTGATTGGTGGCTTTTCCATTGATAAAAACTTGGTTTCCTTTAGAGTATATAATATTGCCTTCATATTCTTTAATAACGCGCTTATACAAAGGCAAGTTACTGGTGTTGATTTCAATTTTTACGCCCTTTTTAGGAATGTACACAGGCCCAAAATATCCCATATTCCATGGAAACGCCGCGTCATGCGGAAACATATTGTGGTCCGAAAAGTTTGGAGGTATGGACATTTTTTTGATGCTCTCAACACTGGGGTGGTTTTTAAATTTAGCAGCATTTTTTTCAGTGGCAGCAGCCAATCTAAAGGCTACATTAGAATTTTGAATGCCATCTGTGATATCGTAATAAGTCTTGAGTCTATTGTCAATATTTCTTGAGAAAGTTTTACCAGTTTTGAGGGTTCCTTCATATTTAAACTGAATTTCAGCTCGGTCTGGAAGTCTATTTTGTATCCCATTGATAAAGACAAAACCATCTCTGATTTCAAGTGTATCACCTGGCAGTCCAACACAGCGTTTTACAAGGTTAGTCTTTTTATCTATAGGTTTGTAATAATTGCGGTCTGGTGTAAAATCGTTCATATCCAAAAGTGTGTCTGCTGGTTGATTAAAAACAACGATCTCATTGCGCTTTACTTTTTCCCATCCCGGAATTCTGAGGTAGGGGAGTTGAAATTTATTTAACCATGAGCTGGATTGCTCTTCTATCCTGTCGTTAAATAAATAAGATTTTTTATTAACGAAGGGAATGGTGTCATGTACCATGGGCAAACTTAAGGTTGTCATTGGGACTCTTGCCCCATAGTGCATTTTACTAACTATCAAAAAATCTCCGACCAGTAGAGATTTTTCTAATGAGGAGGATGGAATCACAAAGGGTTGCATAAAATAAATATGCACTGTACTGGCAACGACAACAGCAAACAAAATAGAGTTTACAAACTGTCCTAATGAAGATTTTGGTTCTCTCGCCCTATCTTTCAGATGCTGAACATCTGCAATATAATTTAAATAATAGCCGTAGAAACCAAGACTGAGAACGGCTATAACAGTGTCTGTAGTTTTATTTTTACCAAAACTTCTTGCCGTTTCAACCCAAATAACGGGAAACATCACACAGTTGATAACGGGTAAAAAAATAAAGAAAATCCAATACCATGGCCTGTTTAATATTTTAAATAGAACAATTGCATTGTATATGGGTATAAATGCTGTCCATGGTTTTTGTCCCGCTTTTTGGTAAAGTTTCCAGGTCCCTAGCCCATGTATTATCTGCAAGAACAAGCCAAAGTAGAACCATTCTGTTAAAGTCATAATTATCTTTTTATTATTTGTTTTTAAACCATTTGTCTCATAACTAATTATTTGTATTCAAAACATCTTTCATGGAAAAGACTCCGGTTCTTCCCAAAAGCCATTCGGCAGCAATAACTGCTCCAAAACCAAAACCATGGCGGCTTTTAGCTGTATGTATGATCTCCACGCTGTCAATTGGTGAGTCGTATAAAACACGGTGTGTCCCTGAAACATCTTTGATACGTTTGGCTTGAATGCTTAATTGCTTTGATTCATTTGTTTTTCCCAAACACCATTCCAAGTAAGAACTTCTTTCAATTAGGGCTTCTGCCAAAGTTATGGCAGTTCCTGAGGGTGCATCTTTTTTTTCAGTATGATGAATTTCTTCAATTTTAGCAATGTATTCGTGATGTGTCGACATTAGTTTTGCTAATTTTTGGTTGAGTTCAAAAAATAGATTAACACCCAAACTAAAATTAGACGCATATATAAAAGCACCTTTTTTGCTTCGGCAAATTTTTTCAACTTCATCATAGTGATTTAACCATCCGGTGGTGCCACAAACCACTGGAATCTGGTTGTTGAGGGCTTCTTTAATGTTGGCAACGGCCGCTGACGGTACACTAAAGTCTATAGCTATATCGGCCTGTTTAATATCGTAATTTGTTTTACCAGATTGAATTTTCAATACAACTTCATGGCCCCTTTCTTCAGCGATTTTTTCAATGATTTTACCCATCTTCCCATATCCAAATAATGCAATTTTCATTGTTTAAAATCTAAAATTTAGGGATAACCCAGCTTGGGCATAGCAATTGGGATTGTCAAAATCTATTAAAGGCTTTAGTGATAAATTTTCATCCATATTGTACTGCATTAGGTGTGCATCCACATTGGCATCAATAATATTTAAAGCATACATCCCAATGGCAATTAATAAAGACATTTCCTTGTTCCGTTTCAGCGTACGCTGGGCCCTGATCAAGGCGTCTTCTGAAATAAAGGGAGTAATACCAGGTCCGTAGAATTCATCGTCTGTGAATCCCGCCAAACGCCGTTTGTACGCATTGCGGTAACGGTCATAAGTTTTATCGTTGTCAAAGTAGAAATACAGTGCGGTTCCTATGGCTCCGTAGACCAGTGGAATTTTCCAAATTTTTTTATTATATACTTGACCCATTCCAGGAAAAACAGCTGAATAAAAAGCTGCTTTTGAAGGTCTAAGTGGGTCCATTATTGACTGCCTAATTTGAGAGTCAATTACAAACTCACTGCTTTTTTGTGGTCCTGGGTCTTGAGCTTGTACCCACAAGTTAAAATAGAAACAGTAAAAAAATAAAAACTTCTTAATCACCTTTAAAAAGTTTTAAAATGCGTTCAAATTCTTCTTTTGAGTGAAAGGGAATGGAAATATTTCCCTGGTCTTTTTTACTCACTTTAATTTGAGCTTTATAGCCTATAAAAGCAGATATTTTATTCAAACCATTTTTAATATAATTTGGAATTTCTGCAGTTTTTTTGGGGGTTTTGTGGCTGTTTAACTTTCTGATTAAGTCTTCAGTGGCTCTGACCGATAACTTTTTGGATATTATTTGCTCATAGACTGATAGTTGGTCTTCAGTTTTGATGATATTTACCATGGCGCGTCCATGACCAATTCCAATAAAACCATCGCGCATACCGGTTTGAATGATTGGATCGAGTTTTAGAAGTCTTAAATAGTTAGCAATAGTCGAACGTTTTTTACCCATGCGGTGGCTCATTTGCTCCTGGGTTAGTTTTACTTCCTCCATTAGGCGTTGGTAACTCATCGCAATCTCTATTGGGTCTAAATCCTGGCGCTGAATATTTTCCACTAAAGCCATTTCCAAAATGTCATGGTCATTGGCTAGTCTCAAGTAGGCAGGGATTGTTTCAAGCCCCAACATTTTGCAAGCCCTAAATCGCCGTTCTCCAGAAACAAGTTGGAAAGAGTTAACTCCCATTTTTCTAAGTGTTATGGGTTGAATAATTCCCAATTCTTTAATGGATATTGCTAACTCTTTCAAGGAGTTTTCATTGAATTGCGTTCTGGGCTGAAAGGGATTAACCTCAATAAACTCTAATGGAACATCAACTGAAGAGCCCATAGTAAATTTGGCGGTTTTGGCATTCATTTGACTTAAATCAGTTTGCGTTTCTTTTAAAATCGCTGAAAGCCCACGTCCCAAAACTTGCTTTTTTATTGCCTTTGCCATTATTTGCCGTATTTGCTCAATATTTCTTGGGCCAAACTTAAGTAATTTGAAGCACCTTTGCTATTGACATCATAATTAATTATGCTTTCTCCGTAACTAGGGGCTTCACCCAAACGGATATTTCTTTGAATAATTGTCTTAAATACCATTTCATTAAAATGATTTTGAACTTCTTCAACAACTTGATTAGACAATCTCAAACGGGAATCGTACATGGTTAGAAGCAAACCCTCAATGTCCAAGTGAGAATTGTGTACTTTTTGAACACTTTTTACAGTGTTTAACAGCTTACCCAAGCCTTCAAGAGCAAAATATTCACATTGAATTGGAATGATAACGGCGTCTGCGGCAGTGAGGGCGTTGAGGGTTAGAAGCCCAAGAGATGGTGCGCAGTCAATTAAAATATAATCGTATAGACTCTTGATGGGTTCCAATGCTTTTCGAAGCATATATTCTCTATTTTCAATATTTACCAGCTCAATTTCAATAGCGACTAAATCAATATGTGCTGCAATGATATCGACATTGGGTGCCGAGGATTTTTCAATGGCTTCGAACGGGGTACAATTATGTTCTAAAAGTTGGTAAGTTCCAAGTTTTAAATTGTCCACATCAACACCCAAGCCTGAACTGGCATTTGCTTGAGGATCAGAGTCAATTAGTAAAACTTTTTTCTCCAAGACACCAAGAGAAGCCGCCAAGTTGACAGTGGTTGTGGTTTTCCCTACACCCCCTTTTTGATTGGCTATCGCGATTGTTCTTCCCATTGATTTAAAGATTGAATATGTTGTAAAAATACGATTATTTAAACGTAATAAAAATCAATCAACACCAAGGATGTCAACAATTTTTTAACTGGTTAT
>JAYYCW010000047.1:0-8766 GCA_036161535.1 Bacteroidota bacterium
TAGGATTATTTTTGGGTTATGGAGTTAATTTATGACGACACTTATTTTATGAAAAAAGCGTTAGTGGAAGCTGAATTGGCTTTTGAACAAGGCGAAGTTCCAGTCGGCGCTGTTATTGTTATTGACCAAAAGATTATTGCAAGAGCCCATAATTTAACAGAACTGCTCAATGATGTTACGGCACATGCAGAAATGCAGGCCATCACGTCGGCTTCTAACTATTTAGGAGGCAAATACCTTCACAATTGCACCCTTTATGTAACTCTAGAACCTTGTCAAATGTGTGCAGGGGCCCTCTATTGGAGTCAAATTTCACGTATTGTTTATGGCGCAGAAGATAAAGAACGAGGATTCCAAACTATGGGAACAAAATTACATCCTAAAACCAAGTTAAAGGGGGGTGTTATGGCAGATGAGGCTTCCGCTTTATTAAAGCGATTCTTTGTCGAAAAACGAAATTTAAATTAACTACTCTTTTTTGTTATTAAAAGCATTCATTTTTTCAATGTTTTCTTGGTTTAGCATATAATCAGCAACTTTTTTGTCTTTCCAGCGGTGGTATGAAAAGAGCGGGAAAACCACAAAAAAAAGACCCAGTACACCAAACCCAATGAGTTTTTCAGAAACTGCAACCTCTTGCGCTTTAATAGCGGAATCGATGGTATCACTGTCAGGAAAACTGATGCCTAGAAAAATACTCACTATTGCAGAAATAAAGAGAAACCAAATTAAGTACTTCATTGCATTGGTTTGTTATTTTGTTTTCAAGCCCAATTCATCCAATTGGTTATTGTCAATAACTGCAGGAGCATCAATCATTACATCTCTGCCCGAATTATTTTTTGGAAATGCGATAAAATCACGAATGGTTTCATGGCCTCCAAGAATGGCCACCAAGCGGTCCAATCCAAAGGCAATACCGCCATGTGGTGGTGCGCCATATTCAAATGCATTCATTAAAAACCCGAATTGCGATTTTGCTTCTTTTTCGCTGAACCCTAAGCGCTCAAGCATCAGGGCTTGGGTGGATTTGTCATGGATACGGATAGAGCCACCGCCGATTTCATTCCCATTCAATACCAGGTCATAAGCATTGGCTTTTACCGCTGATGGATCTGAATCAAGCAATTCAATATCCTCAGGCTTAGGAGCTGTAAAGGGGTGGTGCATCGCGTGGTAGCGCTGGGTATCTTCGTCCCATTCCAAAAGTGGGAAATCTGTGACCCATAACGGGGCAAATTCTTTGGGATTTCTTAAACCCAAACGCTCTGCGAGCTCCATTCGCAAGGCGCTTAATTGCGGTCGAACTTCTGATGTTTTGCCAGAGAGCACACAAATGAGGTCACCATTTTTTGCATCAGTGCATTTGGCCCACTTAACCAAATCGGCTTGATCATAAAATTTATCTACCGAAGATTTATAACTGCCATCTTCATTACATCGCACATAAACCATACCCATGGCACCAACTTGGGGGCGCTTGACCCAATCAATCAGTTGATCAATTTCTTTTCTGGAGTAGCCATTTCCACCCGGGACTGCGATACCAACGACAAGTTCAGCCTTGTTGAAGACGTCAAATTCTTTGTGTTGTGCTACGGCATTGAGTTCCCCAAACTTCATTCCAAAACGAATGTCTGGTTTGTCATTTCCATAGGTTTTTAGGGCCTGTTCATAAGTCATGCGCGGGAAGCTCGCGATTTCAACACCATTAATAGCTTTTAATAAATGCCGCGTCAAACCTTCAAAAGTATTTAGGATATCCTCTTGCTCTACAAAGGACATTTCACAGTCTATTTGTGTAAATTCTGGCTGTCTATCTGCACGTAAATCTTCATCTCTAAAGCATTTTACAATTTGAAAATATTTATCTATACCTCCAACCATTAGAAGTTGTTTAAAGGTTTGAGGTGATTGTGGAAGGGCATAGAATTGTCCCTGGTTCATTCGGCTAGGTACCACAAAGTCTCGAGCACCCTCTGGAGTCGATTTTATTAAATAGGGGGTTTCTACTTCAATGAAGTTATTTGAAGATAGGTAGTTTCTGACTTCTTGTGTGACTTTGTGTCTAAAGATCAGATTGTTTTTTATAGGATTTCTTCGAATGTCTAAATAACGGTATTTCATCCGCAACTCTTCACCACCATCTGTTTGGTCCTCTATTGTAAAAGGAGGGACTTGGGCGCTGTTAAGCACTTTCAAAGTTTGCACCAATATTTCAATATCCCCAGTGGGAATATTTGTGTTTTTGGAAGCACGTTCAATGACGGTTCCGCTAACTTGTATAACAAATTCACGACCTAAATTCCTTGCGGCCTCCATGATAGTCTCATCAGTGCGATCGGCATCAAACACTAACTGAGTAATGCCATAGCGGTCACGCAGATCGACCCAAGCTACAAAGCCCTTATCTCTAAATTTTTGGACCCAACCAGAAAGTGTCACAGTCTGATTGATGTTTGAGGTTCTGAGTTCGCCACAATGATGCGTTCTATACATTTTATTTTGTTTGATGTACAAATTTAAGATTATTAAACTTAATTAACAGCATCTACATAGCAACATTAAGGGGCTTTGTTCTAATTTTATTGATTAAATAATATAAAATAGGAACGACTACTAAGGTTAAAAATGTCGCAAAACTAAGCCCAAAAATAATGGCCCAACCCATTGGCCCCCAAAATGCAACATTTTCACCTCCTATGTAAAAATTGGGATTGAGTTCGGTTAACAGGGTTCTAAAATTTATATTGATTCCAAGGGCTAGTGGTAGCAGCCCTAATATGGTAGTTATGGCGGTTAAAATTACTGGACGAAGTCGCGTTCTTCCTCCTTCAACTACACACTCATGTAGCTGTAGACTGTTGAGTTTATCGCCCATGTCTAGTTTTAGCAACTGACGTTTTCTCTTGACAGTTAAATTGATATAATCAATTAGAACAATCGCATTGTTAACCACAATTCCCGCTAGCGAAATGATACCAATCATGGTCATCAAAACCACAAAATCCATTCGGAAAATAAGCAATCCGAAAAGCACCCCAATCAAACTGAGTAAAACAGAGACCGATATGATGATGGGCGTGGTTGCAGAATTGAACTGTGCCACAAGAATGAGGAAAATAAGTAAAACTGCTATGATTAATGCTCTGCTAAGAAAAGCCATTTCCTCGGCTTGTTTTTCTTGTTCCCCAGTAAAGCTAATTTCCAACCCTTTTGGAATATCGTAATTGTCCATTACAGCCCTAATTTTATCGTTTACAGCATTGGCATTATAGCCACTAAGCACATTTGAATATACTGTTACAACTCGGTCGAGATCAATTCGTTTTATTGCACTAAAGTTACTGCTATTTTGAGTGGAGGCAACAGCCGAAATGGGAACCTGCTTAATGCGTCCTGTGCTTTCGTTTCTAAAGGTTATTTTTTGATTTATCAAGGCACTACGATCATATCTATACTCGTCTTTCAGTCTGATATTGATTGGATAGTCGTCGTTGAAGTCTTTAAATGTGGAAATTTCTTTTCCGTATAAAGCGGTTCTTAAATTGCTCCCAATAAGGCCAGTAGAGACCCCCAGTCGTCTAGCTTTTTGGCGATCTACAATAACCAAAAGTTCTGGTTTTCCTTGGTCAATGTCTAGTTTTAACTCCTCGATTCCAGGAATATTGGCACCATCAATAAATGTTTTGACTTCATTGGCCGTTTGGAGAATTAGCTCATAATCATCACCTTTAATTTCTAGGTTAATGGCAGATCCAACTGGTGGGCCATCGGCGGGTTTATCCACAACAATACGAACTCCTGGATAGCCTTGGATTACCTCTCGAATATCTCTAAGCACTCCTTCAGAGCTAATGCCTTTGCGGTCTTGAAATTTTACAAAATCTACGGTTATCCTAGCTTTGTTAGGGGTGTTCCCTCCAACCTGCCCTCTGCTTGGATCAGCAGTGCCTTCTCCCACTTGTCCTATAACAGAAGTCACCAAAAAGTTTTTGCCATCCTCGCTGTATTTTTTAAGGTGCTTTTCAATATCTGATTCTATTCTTTTTGAAAGTAAGTTGGTTTCTTCAATGTCAGTTCCAATGGGATACTCCAAAAAAACAAAAACCTGTTTGGCTTCAGTATTTGGGAAAAAAAGCACTTTAGGGGGGTAGGTATACATCAAACCACTTGCTAAAATTAAAAGTAAAAATGTAGCAATGACTATGGCATATGGGCGCTTGCCGTTGAGAACATAAGCTAAAAATTTTTCGTAGAGTTTTTCCAACTTATTAATAAAGCTCAGCTTGTTTTGCCTAGCCCCAACTTTCATATGAAGTGAAATCAACATCGGATTGATTACCAAAGCTACAAATAGGGAAGAACTCAGAACAATAATTAACGTAATCGGTAACCACTGCATGAATTTCCCCACGATTCCGTCCCATAAAACAAGAGGTATAAAAGCTGCCAAAGTGGTGGCAGTGGAAGCAATAATTGGTAAGGCCACTTCTCCAACCCCTTGTTTGGTAGCCTCTAGTCTCGGCATTCCTTCATCCATTAAACGGTATATGTTTTCAACCACGACAATGCCATTGTCAACTAGCATTCCTAGGGCGATAACCAAAGAAAACAAAACCATAGTATTTAAAGTTACTCCAAGAAAACTCAAAATAATAAAGGACAGCAACATTGAAAGGGGAATGGCAATTCCAACAAACAGCGCATTTCTAAAACCTAAAAAGAAATACAGAACAGCCACTACTAAAATAATACCTAGTACAATGCTGTTTTCTAAATCTGCTACCATAGTTTTGGTGTCATTAGACTGGTCGTTTGTTTTGGAAATAACAAGGCTCGAGGGGAAGACATTGGCTTTTGCATTTGTAATGATTTCATCGATTTTAGCCGATGCAATTAATAAATTTTGACCACTGCGTTTTTTGACATCAAGCATTACAACAGGTTGTAAATATTCTCTGGCATAGCTTTGTTTCTCTTGTTCTTTAAAACTAACATCTGCAATGTCTCTTAAGTAAACAATATTCCCTTTTTCTCGTTTAACAATGATGTCTTTTACTTTTAGGGGATCCACAAATTCACCGAGCACTCTTACATTTCGCCGGGTTCCATTCTCAAGAATATCTCCACTGGAAATACTTTGATTTTCGTATGCGATAGCGGATTCTACATCGTTAAAACTAATCTTTGATGCCTGCATTTTATACAAATCTAAGGCCACCTCCAATTCTTTCTCCTGAACTCCGCGAATGTCCACACCTGAAATTTCTGACAGTGTTTCAATTTCATCTTCTAGATATTCGGCATAATTTTTTAGCTGGTCCATTGAAAAATCGCCAGAGAGATTGATGTTCATAATGGGCATCAATTCGCTAAAATTGACTTCAGTTACGCTAGGTTCAGTAGGCAGGTCCTTTGGGAAGTCTTTGTCAGCCATCGCAATATCCACTCGGTCTTTGACTTTGATTAACGCCTCGGAGGGTGAGATATCAAAATTAAATTCAACTTTGATGCTCGAGTATCCTTGGATTGAGTTGGAAGTGATCTTATCGACACCGCTAATGGCATTAATTTCCTTTTCCAAGCGTTTTGTAATCAATTTTTCCACATCCAATGCAGAATTTCCAGGGTAAGGGGTCGACACATAAATTTGAGGAACAATGATTTCGGGAAAATTTTCTCTGGGCATGCTGGTATAGGACAGCAGGCCACCCAATAGGACAATAAAGGCGATCACAGCCACCGTCGATTTGTTAGAAACGGCCCATGAAGAAAGTTTAAATTCTTTAATTTTTTTATTGCTCATCTCTCAATTATTCCGCTAAAATCACAGTTTCGTCTTCTTTGACCAATTGCGAACCCTTGTCAACAATCAAGGCATCCGCTTCCAAGCCTTCTGAAATAAAAGATTCATTTTCATAACTAATCTTCTCAATGATATAAGATTTTTTAACTCTATAGAACTTATCCTCTTTAACAAGGCTATAAACAAAGGGTTTGTTCATGCGGTCTTTTTGAATGAGGTTTGAGGGGATGACAATACCAACTTCTTTGAAATCACTAATTTTAACTTCTGCCAATAAATTGGCTTTTAATGTACCGTCTGTATTATTGACATTTATACGGACCTTGAAACTTCGGTTGTTGGGGTTGATGTAGTTTCCTACTTGGTCAACTTTGGTATTGATTTTTTTATCTATTGAAGGAAAATATAATTCAACTTCAGTCCCTTTTTTAATGTATTTAAGATAGGTCTCAGTCACTTCACTTTCGACGTGTATTTGATTTAAGTTAATCAGGCGAAGGGCTGGAAACATTGGATTTGCAAGGCCTCCAGTTTTTACAAAAATTTCATCAACAGTTCCAGAAAAAGGAGCAGTAATTTTAAGTTTTTTAGCTTGGGATTTAAGGCTTTCAAGGCTATTTTCAAGCCCCTCTTTTTTGGCTTTGGCTTGTAAATATTGGATTTCGCTTCCTATATTTTGATCCCACAATCTCTTTTGACGTTCAAAGGTTGTGGTGGCCAGGTCCAATTGGGTTTGTAGTTCAACTTTCGAGCTCTCTAATATGGAATTGTCAATCTGAACCAATGGATGTCCCTTAGAGATACTTTGCCCTTCACGGACAAATATTTTTGTAATATTCCCACTGCTTTCAGGGTAGAGTTCAACGCTTTGGTCTGCCTCTACGCTGCCTTGGACTTCTATAAAATGTTGAAACATTTTTTTTTCTGATTTAAGGGCCGTGACTCTGGTCAAGCGTTTGTTGGTGTCTAATTTGGAAATGTTTAATTCAACAGATTTAAGCAGGCTGGAAAGGCTGTCTATTTGCTGGATCAAGTCGCGTTTATTGTGGTTGAGTTCCAAGAGTGATGCCGATTTCTTTGAGGTTTTACTGCAGCAAAGCATTAAAGAGATACCAATGAGTGCGTATGTTTTTTTCATTTATTGTTTCATTTGATTTATGGGATCGGGGTTTAACATTACATCCAAGGCAATGTGTTTGTTTAACAGATAAAGCATGGCTTCAATATATTGCTGCTGTGCGCTGTATAATTGTGTTTGTGCTTGACTGAGTTCAAAACTAGAAGCCAAACCTTCAAAAAATTTAATTTGATTTTTTTCTTCAATGCGCTTTGCAAGCTCAAGGGCTTGCTTTTTAGTTTTTAAATCGCGTTTTGCAAAATCCAATTCATTGTCAGCGCGCTTGAGTTTAATTTGCAATTCTTGTTTAAGGGTTGTTAAATTACGTTTGGATTTTTCTAAGTTTATTTTGGCTTTTTGGGTGGAGGCCGACCTCCCAAAAGAACTAAAAATTGGGATGGACATATTCACACCAATTAGGGAGGCCCCAAACCATTTTTGTGAGTTTTCCAAGAAATTGAAACGATTGGCATTTCCTGTGTAAGATCCATTGATAAAAGCATTTAAGCTTGGCAGTGCCTTGCTTTTTTCGAGTTTGAATAACAACTCCATGGACCGCAGATTGTTGTTTGCGATTTTGAAATCAGTTGTATTCTTTACGCTGTTATTTGAAATTTTAAGCGGACTTAGAGAGGATATTGAGACCAAGTCTTCCATACTGTCAGTAAGTTTTACAACACTGCCAGTTTCAAGACCCAGACTCAAATTAAACATTTCATAAGCCAATTGTTTTAAGATAAAATTGTAATTTTTAGCACTCACAAGCCCTGCCAAAGTAAGTTGAAGTTGTTCGACAGTTTCTTCTTCCGTCATACCGTTTTCATAGACTTTTTGTAGGTCTGAAATGTTTTTTTCAACCACTTTGATATTGGACTCCAAGATTTTGACATTTTCTTCTGTAAGAAGAACATTACCATAGGCATTGGCCACTGTTTTTCTCAGTTCGCTCATAGTTTTCTCTCTCGCATTTTTTGAGATTTCCAAATATACTTTTGAAGCTTGTAAGGCCACCAAATAGGAACCATCAAATATTTTTTGCTTTAGCGTTAGCGTCCCATTCATTGTTTGCTGGGTACCAAAAGCTACTTCAATAAAATCGCCTGGCAGGCCTCCAAAAAATTCCGCAGGGATGAGTGAAATTTGTTGTTCAATCCAATTGTTATAAGAGATGTCTACATTAATTTGAGGCAGCCCCGTAGCGGTTGTTTCCCATTTTTGGAGCTCCGCAAAACGCACATCACTTTGACTGTCGAGTGCAGATCGATTGTTTATAAGCGCATATTCTATGGCTTGTTGCATTGAAAATTCTAACGGCTGCTCTTGCGCAAAAGCAACAATTGAAAAAAGAATAAAGAGTGACAATTTAGGCATTTTAGTACTTGTTGTTTTGGATATATTTTTTTAAAACCTCTAAACCTTTATCAGTTACGATAGCCCGTAAGTGGTATTCTAAATAGCTTTCCATTAAATAACTTTTATCAAATTTATTTTCAGGAAAAACGTTTGTATCCCTTATTCCAGACATACCAACAAGATACACTCTAGATATAAAAGCCACATCGATATTTCCTCTGAAAAGATTCAACTCAATTCCTTTTATCAAACTCTTTTCAACAGATGAGTTCATTTTTTTATACTTCTTGAGCTCGAGTTGCTCAAATATTTTTGGGTAGTATTTTTTTAGTTGAAATTGAGCTGATCCACGCTCCTTTCTTAAATAATGCATCACAAACATCTTGATATCATAAAGCTCTTCAATGGGATTGACGGCCTTTAGATTGATTTGCTCAATGTTTTGATGGAAGTAATCTAAAACAGAAAAAGTTACAGTTTCAATAAG
>JAYYCW010000048.1:0-6055 GCA_036161535.1 Bacteroidota bacterium
TTTAATTGGTCAAAATTTAAACCTCCATAATTTCCAGAACTCATCAACAAAAGTGCAGTATTGGTGTAACTCTGATTTTTTAAAAGGGTTTGAAAGGCCAATGAATCTAAACAGACCTTTAAATTGGGATGTTCAAAAGCCATTGAAATGTGCTCAGGCTTTAGAGGCTTCATATTTTTAATTTCTAGGGCTTTAGGAGAATAAAAAACCACAGCCTCATCGGCTTTGTCTAAAGTATTTTTGTATTCCTTTATAAAGGATTCATTTAAGCTGCTGTAGGTGTGAAGTTCCAAACAAGCCAACAACCGCTTGTGCGGATATTGATTCTTAACAGCAGTGGTGGTGGCACTTACTTTGCTTGGGGCATGTGCAAAGTCCTTAAAAACAACCGTAGATTTATGGTTTGCAATTTTTTCAAGCCGTTTACTGGCTCCGGAAAAGGACACTATGGCTTCATAAAAATCCATTTCATCAATCCCCATATGCTGACATATCCATTTCGCACCTGCTAAGTTATTGAGATTGTGAGCGCCAAAAATTTCAAGGGGGATAGGACCTTCATCCGTTTCAAGATAGGTCACACCCTCGACAATTCTAAATTCAGCCGTTTTGTAGGGAAATCTGCGAATGGGGTTTTCATTGTATTCCACAAGTTGCCGAACCTCAGAGTCCTCCTCATTATAAGTAATACTTCCACCATTTACAATAGAATCTAAAAAAATTGAAAATTGATTCTTATAATTTTCAAAAGTTGGAAAAACATTGATATGATCCCAGGCAATTCCACTAATTAGAGCAATATTTGGTTTATAATGGTGAAATTTAGGCCTTAAATCTAAAGGAGAGCTCAAATACTCGTCACCTTCCAATACAATAAAATCATTCGCATCTGTTAATTGTACCATGACATCAAATCCTTCAAGTTGTGCCCCAACCATATAATCACAGCTTTGCCCATGGTAATTAAGAACGTGAAGAATCATAGCCGTAATGGTAGTTTTTCCATGACTGCCCCCAATGACAACTCTTGTTTTGTCTTTTGACTGCTCGTATATAAATTCGGGATAAGAATAAATTTTTAGGCCCATAGATTGAGCTTTTACAAGTTCGGGATTGTCAGACTTTGCATGCATTCCAATAATAATTGCGTCTAAATTAAATGTTATTTTCTCAGGATACCAACCTGAATCTTGTGGTAAAAGCCCGTGGGCTTTTAAGCGCGATTTTGAAGGATCAAAAATAGCATCATCACTGCCGCTAACCTCATAACCTTTTAGGTGTAAGGCCAAGGCAAGATTGTGCATAGCAGCCCCTCCAATGGCGATAAAATGAACCTTCATAGCAATTTGTTATGAATAGTAAATATAAGCTTTCACGTTTAAATTTATGGCTCCTTCATAGTCAAAATTAGATTTTTTTCACGCTTTGCGTCCTGGAAACTTGGATTGATTTTTAAAGCCATATCTAGGTTTTCTAATGCCATATTTAATTGATTCATTTTAACATATAATTTTGCGAGTCGGAAATGTGCTAGGTCCAATTCAAGCCGATCTTTAGGAGTGTGATCCTCTATGTATTTGTTGAAGAAAATCGCAGCTTGCTTTGGGTTAGAAGCATCTTTTTCAAAGGCAATGGCAATCTGAGAAATGAGATTGTTGTTATGTGGATAGCAAGAAAACAAAACCTCAGATTTAGCATTATAGCATTCTGATTTCATAACTAACGACAAGCCCTTAAGACTATAAATTTTTGAATTTTCAGTACTCTGTTGTAAATCTAAAAGATAGGCTTTTGCAAAATAGCCATTGATTTTGGACAACTGCTCCAGTCGTTCTGCATGCACCCATGCTTTTTCATAACTCCCTCCTAATATGGCGGGAAGCTGAGAATAGAGTTCAACTTGAGCCCATTGCACTTGCCAATGTTTTGGATCTAATGTTTCGGCCTTAGTAAAGGCTTTTTTGGCTTCATTTACACGGCTCAGTGCTTTAAATTTGGAGCCCTCTCTAGCCATCATTCCCACGACGCCACCATATTTAAAATGATAATTTGCATTATAGGGATCTCTTTGTTTAAGCTGGCTGTAAATTTCCGAGGCTTTCTCCCACTTCCCATAACTACCATATAAATCTCCCAAGACTTCTAAGCTATTCAGATCAGAGGGGAATTGTTCTGCATATCTCAAGTAGTTAGACTCTAATGAAATAAACTTTTTTTCCGAATCTGATTGTGCCACAGTCAGTACTGTGACAAAAAACAAACCAAAAACAAAATTGATTTTTATCATAAATAAAACCTTTTTACATCAAAAATAAAACCAAAAATTAGTTGTCAGCGATTCAATTGCTTCCAAAGTAAATCTTTGAGCAGCATTATTCCCGTTTGCGCCACTGAGGAAATAAATAAATATTTTACTGGCAATTCTTTGTCTAATTCGGTCTTTAATTCGGCCTTTAACTCGGCGTCTAAAAGGTCACTTTTTGATATCGCAACCATACGCTCTTTATCAAGCATTTCTGGATTATAACGCCTTAATTCATCCAATAAAGTATTGTATTGTTTTTTAATATCACTAGCGTCAGCCGGAATTAAAAAAAGTAAAATAGAATTCCTTTCAATATGTCTTAAAAAATAATGCCCCAGGCCTTTACCTTCGGCAGCGCCTTCAATAATTCCTGGAATGTCCGCGACCACAAAAGACTGATAATCTCTGTATTCAACAATACCTAGATTGGGTTTTAAGGTTGTGAATTCATAATCGGCAATCTTAGGCTTGGCCGCTGTTATAACAGACAGTAGGGTTGATTTTCCGGCGTTAGGAAATCCTACCAGACCCACATCTGCCAAAATTTTAAGCTCAATAGTTACTTTTTTTTCCTCTCCTGGAATTCCCGGTTGGGCATAGCGCGGTGTTTGATTTGTAGAGGACTTAAAATGCCAATTGCCACGACCTCCCATACCCCCTTGACAAAGAATGATTTCTTGGCCGTTGTCCGTAATTTCAAAAAGTATTTTGCCGCTATCGGTATCTTTAACCACCGTACCCAACGGAACCTCTATAAAAACATCGCTACCATCTGCTCCAGTGCTGCGACTTTTACTGCCATGTGCCCCATGACCCGCTTTTAAATGTTTTTTAAATTTTAAATGATGGAGTGTCCAAAGGTTTTGATTACCTTTAAAAATAATGTGACCACCGCGGCCGCCGTCACCACCGTCTGGTCCTCCTTTGGTAATATATTTCTCGCGGTGCAAGTGAACGGATCCCTTGCCACCATTACCAGAGCAAGCATAGAGTTTTATATAATCTACAAAATTCCCCTCTGTCATTTTAATAAATTTAGAGTGCTTTGACCACAGCGTTTAAGCGTGCGGTAATCGCAGCAATTGTACCAACACCATCTACGCCGTGGTAGCGCTGTTTTTCTTGGTAATAAGATTTTAAAATAGCAGTTTCAGAATAATAAATTTGGATCCTATTTCTAACGATTTCTTCTGAAGAATCATCTGCCCTACCGCTAGTTTCACCGCGTTTCAATAGGCGTTTTACCAAAACTTCATCTGCTACTTCCAAAGCAATCATGGCATCTACTTGGGCATCGTGCTCTGATAACAAGAATTCCAAGGCATCTGCTTGAGCGATATTTCTTGGAAACCCATCAAAAATAAAACCCTCTGCACTGTTATTTTTGGAAACCTCATCGCTTAGCATATCGATGGTAACTTGATCTGGTACAAGAGCCCCTTTGTCCATATAGGACTGGGCTAAGTTTCCTAAAGAGGTTTGATTTTTAATATTTTTTCTAAAGACATCGCCAGTAGAAATATGTTTCAAATTAAAACTTTTCTTTAAAAAATTAGCTTGGGTTCCCTTGCCTGCCCCAGGAGGTCCAAATAATACAATATTTAACATCTATTGCTGTTTTTTTAAAAATTATTATCAATATAGGATGTATTTATCTAATAAAATTAGGTCACAAATATAATCAAATACAGGGGTCAAAAGTTGTTTTCGAAAGAGATTTTAATGGGGGATTCCATTTTTAAGTGTATTTTTGTGACACAATTCAATTTTTATCGATTTGCACTATTTTTCTTCCAAACATAAACTCGGCATTTTAGGAGGCGGTCAGCTTGGAAAAATGCTGCTCTACAACACTCGTAAATTTGACATTCATAGCAGTGTATTGGACCCCAGTGGTGAGGCCCCTTCAAAAATAGCTTGCGATGTTTTTGTCATTGGGGACTTGATGGATTTTGAAACCGTTTACAGCTTTGCTAAAGATCTTGATACTTTGACCATTGAAATTGAAAATGTCAATGTAGAAGCGCTCAAAGCCTTGGAAGAAAAGGGCGTTAAAGTCTATCCCACTTCTAAAACACTGGCTATAATTCAAAACAAAGCTCTTCAAAAACAATTTTACATTGAACATGAATTGCCCACAGCGGCTTTTAAGACCTATCAGAACCTAAAAACATTAGAAAAAGCCATTGGCAATGGTTTACAATCCACACCGTTTGTTTGGAAAAGCAGCCGTTTTGGCTATGATGGAAATGGTGTGAAAATAATCCACAACAGTGCTGATTTAAGTGAACTGCCCGAGGGGGAATGCATTGCAGAGGCCATTATTCCTTTTAAAAGCGAATTGGCCGTTACTATAGCAAGAAATCCAAGTGGATCCATTAAATCCTATCCAGTAGTAGAAATGGAATTTCATCCTGAAGCCAATCAGGTTGAATACGTGCTATGTCCAGCGAGAATTTCAAATGCAATCTCTAAAAAAGCAACGGATGTGGCGCTTAAAGTGGCAGCTGCATTTGAGCATGTAGGCTTGCTTGCAGTGGAAATGTTCTTAACACAAGACGAGGATATTCTGATCAACGAAGTTGCACCGAGACCACACAACTCAGGACACCAAACCATTGAAGCCAACTATACCTCTCAATTTGAGCAGCACCTTAGGGCTGTCTTAAATTTACCCTTGGGATCTACTAAAAATAAAGTTAGCGGTGTTATGGTCAATTTAGTGGGGGCTGAAGGCCACCATGGAGCGGTTGTTTATAAAAACATTGAAAACATCATGGAATTTGAAGGTGTCACCCCTCATATCTATGGTAAAAAGCAAACCAGGCCTTTTAGAAAAATGGGACATGTTACCATTGTAAATCCAAACATTGAAAAAGCGAGGGAGATTGCACAAAAAGTAAAAGAATCTATTAAAGTAATAAGTGAATAATATGGCAGAAGTAGGAATCATAATGGGAAGCGACAGCGATATGCCTGTCATGAAACAAGCAATTGACGTTCTTAAAAGTTTTGACATCGAAGTGGAAGTAGACATTGTATCAGCCCACAGAACCCCAGACAAGTTGTTTGAATATGGGACTTCGGCTCACAAAAAAGGTCTTAAGGTCATTATTGCGGGCGCTGGGGGTGCTGCCCATCTTCCAGGAATGATTGCCGCTATCAGTCCATTGCCAGTTATTGGTGTTCCAGTCAAGTCCAGCAACTCCATAGACGGTTGGGATTCTGTCCTCTCAATTTTACAAATGCCTGCTGGAGTTCCAGTAGCTACAGTGGCGCTAAACGGCGCTAAAAATGCGGGTATTTTAGCTGCTCAAATTATTGGAACTTTCGATAAGTGCGTGTTGGACAAAATACAATTATACAAGGAAGGGCTCAAAACAAAGGTCCAAAAAGCCTCTAAAAACTTAAAGTTTTAGAAACGTTTTTTTAGCTTATGAGCATACTAAATACCCCTTTTAATACGCCCTACAACAGCACGCCTTTTTCCAAAATTAAAACAGCTGATTTTCTACCAGCTTTTAAGCTTGCCATCAAAAATAGCAAAAAAAATATTGAAGATATCACATCCAATACTGAGGTCCCAAATTTCAAAAACACTGTTGAAGCACTGGAATTTTCAAGTTTGATACTGGAGCGAATTTCCAATCTCTTTTTTAACTTAAATGCAGCGGAAACCAACCAAGCCATCCAAAAAATTGCTCAACAAGTATCGCCACTGCTAACGGCTTTTTCAAATGATATATCACT
>JAYYCW010000049.1:0-7099 GCA_036161535.1 Bacteroidota bacterium
ACCAACCATTTCTTATTTATTTGGGTTTCTCACATCCGCATGATCCAAGGCGCGGAAAGCCAGACCTTCTTGAGAAATACGGCGCTGTCAGCCCGGGGCCTCCAAAAATCATCAATAAAAAAGCCCCTAAGTTACCCATCAATTACCTACCTGCCCATCCATTTGAAGAGGGCCATCCAGACTTAAGAGATGAAAATAGTGTAGAGGGTGTACTTACTCTAAGGGATGAAGCCACTATCAGAAATGAACGAGGCAAAGAACTTGCCACTATTGAGGCTATAGACATTCAAATTGGTCGTGTAATTGATAAATTGGAAGCCACGGGTGAACTCGAAAATACCTATATTTTCTTTGTTTCAGATCATGGGATTGCCGTTGGAAAACACGGTTTAATGGGGAAGCAAAATTTATACGAACACAGCCTAAAAATTCCTTTTATAGTTAAAGGGCCTCAAGTCAAAAGCAATAAAAAGGTAAAGGGTAATATTTATTTGTCTGATGTTTTACCAACCCTCTGTGATTTGGCAGGGATTAAAATCCCAAAAACAGTCTATGGAAAGAGTTTCAAATCTGTTTTAAAAGGCAAAGCTAAAACTATTAGAGATGTTATCTACGGGGTCTACTCTGGTGGGACAAAACCGGGCATTCGGACGTTAAAGAAAGGTAAATGGAAACTGATTAAATACGATGTTATGGACGGTAAAGTTCGAAAAACACAACTGTTTAATTTAAAAAATAATCCCAACGAGCTTTTGATTGAGCACCATGATGCTAAAATCATTGCACTCACTGGTAATACTCCAAAAAAAAATCAAATCAATCTAGCGGACCATCCAAAATATGCTGCAAAACGCAAAGAAATGGAAGCCCTTTTGTTGGCAGAAATGAAAGCGCTCAACGATCCCTTTAGATTTTGGGATCAACAATAAGTTTTAAATAAAACAGTATGAAAATTTTAAATATCCTTCAAAGCTTAATAATTTCTACAAGTATTTTAAATGCTCAAAACCCAGAGGTTTCATCTGAAGATTTTTCGAGTCGTCAGGTTCACCTAGATTTTCACACTTCAGAACATCTTAAAAACATAGGGGAAAAATTTGACAAAGCATCATGGCAAAAAGCCCTAGTCGATGCGCATGTTAGCTCAATCAACATTTTTGCAAAGGGACACCACGGATATTCTTATTACCCAACCAAAATAGGGACCCAACACCCCAACTTGGACTTTGATTTGTTAAAGTCTCAGCTTGAAGCCTCTCACGAAGTTGGTATTAAAACACCTTTCTATTTTGCAATTGGTTGGTCCGTATTGGACGCGGTCACCCATCCAGAATGGGTCATCAAAAATAAAAACGGAAAATCAAAGAAAGGTGATCTGATCCAATCCTTAAACGCCGAAGATCCTTACCCCAATTTTACTTGGGAACTGTTAATGCCCGAGGGAGACTATCTCGATATTATTTTAAAACAAACCGAGGAGTTGTGTAAAAATTATGAGCTAGACGGATTCTGGTATGATATCATCCCTAACAATGCCATCAATTACAACGCTTACAGCAGAGCGGGTTTTAAAAAAGCGGGCATCGATGTAGACAATGATTTGGAAGTTGAAATGCACCATGTTGAAAAACTCAAGTTTTTTATGGCCTCTTGTAATGCCATTATCAAGAAATACCATCCAGATGCCTCTATTTTTTATAACTGGTCCACCCACATGAACAATTCCAATACTTTCAAATATAAGCTCTATGAATACAACACCAGTTACGATTTAGAAGATTTACCCACCACTTGGGAGGGCTATAATGAATTTCCATTGCGCGCTAAATATTTCAGCAATATGGGCAAACCAGTCACTGGTATGAGCGGAAAGTTTCATACTGCTTGGGGGGAGTTTGGAGGGTTTAAATACCCCAATGCTTTAAAATACGAAGCGGCTTCCATGATTGCCTTTGGGGCCAATGTGAATTTTGGAGACCAGTTGCATCCCTCGGGAATTATTGATAGTGAAACCTATAAAAACATCGGTTCTGCTTTTTCTTATGTCAAGAGCATTGAAGCTTTTGGCCCTGGCGGAAAACAAGTTGCTAAAACCGGATTGTGGATGACCTTTGACAATCATACTGAGCAAGCTACCAGTCTTTTACTGCTTGACACCCAAACAAATTACGTTGTGGTTAACAACCTAAAAGATTGGTCTGATTTGGAACTAATTATCATTCCAAGTAAGCCAAATTTATCTGCTAAAAATGTTGAAACTCTAAATCAATTTGTTGCTGATGGCGGTAAATTATTAGTCCTTGGTGAAGGGGCATTAAAAAGAGATAAGAGCGGTTTTGCATTGGATGTAGGTGGTACTTACCTTGGCAAGGCTAGCTATGATGTAGATTATACAGTCGTTTCTGAGGCACTGTCAAAAAATGTAGTTCGATCTCCGTTTTTAAATTATATGCCAGCCATAAAAATCAAACCCGACGCAAATGTAAAGCTGCTTGCAACCATTCGAGAACCTTATTTTAGTCGTACAAAAGCACATTATACCTCTCATCAAAATACCCCATACAATTTGCAGCCCGCCTTACACCCTGCGATTTATAGAGATGGAAACATAATGGTCATAGCCCACCCACTGGATAAAATGTACCTAAAGTATGGGGCTCAAATTCACAGAGAACTTTTTAAAAATACGTTGGATGCTTTGTTAACCACTCCGATGGTTCGGGCCAACTTACCCAGTTCAGGTCGGCTGAATCTTTTACATTTTCCAGAAAAAAACCGTTATGTTGCGCACTTGCTTTATGCTGTGCCAGTCCAACGTGGGGTGGCGCAGGTCATTGACGACTTGGTGCCTATTTACGACACCACTGTTGAAATCAAGCTGAAAGAAAACATTAAAAAGGCCTATTTGATGCCTGGAAATATAGAACTCAACACTACAAAATCAAATGATAAAATGAGTGTAATAATTCCTAAATTTACCTGCCACACAGCATTGGTTTTGGAGTATTGAATTTGAAAAATTGAAATTAAAAATAAAACAATGAATCAACGCATCAGTAGTATATTATCGGCAACAATCCTTTTGGGCTTTTTAATCTTATCCTTAACTTCTTTGAGTGCTCAAAAAACTAATGTTCTTTTTATCCCTGTAGACGATCTAAAACCCCTGTTAGGGGTTTATGGAGATCCTTTGGTTAAAACACCCAATATAGACCGTTTGGCCAAAACCGGGACGGTGTTTTTAAACAACTCGTGTCAACAAGCTATCTGTGGCCCTACTCGCGCCAGTTTGCTCACTGGCATGTATCCGGATTACACTCAAGTATGGGATTTAAGAACCAAAATGAGGGATATAAACCCGCAGATTCTTACCATTCCACAATACTTTAAAAACCAAGGATATACGACTGCAGGTGTTGGAAAGACCTTTGACAACCGATGCGTAGACAATGGGCAAGATATGGACAAGCCTTCCTGGTCTATCCCTTATCTTAAAGTACATTCAAAGCAGTATGCAAATCCAGAAGTCAATGCGGCATGGGAAAAAGCTGAAAAATTAGTAGCAGGTAAAAAATTTAAAGTCAATTACCTCCGCGCCAAGGCCATTTCTGATTTGGGGGGTCCTTTGTGCCGGCCTTCAACTGAGTGTATGGATGTTCCAGATGATACCTATGCAGATGGTGCCAACGCCAGAGCAGCTGTAAAAATGTTGGATAAACTCGCCAAAGCCAAGGCTCCTTTCTTTTTTTCCGTGGGTTTTTCAAAACCGCATTTACCATTTGTAGCTCCTAAGAAATATTGGGATCTGTACAACCAAGAAGATATTTCGTTGGCAGCATTTCGACAAAGAGCTAAAAACAGTCCAAATATCGCTTATAAAGGAAGCAATCTTGGTGAGATTAGTTCTTATAGCGACATTCCAAACCAAGGGCCACTCACTACTCAAAAACAAATACAATTGATTCATGGTTATATGGCGGCTACCAGCTATATGGATGCCCAAGTGGGTTTACTTTTAGATAAATTAGAGGCCTTGGGGATTAAAGATAATACTGTGGTCATACTTTGGGGTGATCATGGATTTCATCTTGGTGATCACGGACTTTGGACTAAACACACCAATTTTGAACAAGCCGTTCGTTCGCCAATGATTATTTCTGCTCCAAATGGATTCACAGCCAATAAAAACAATAGCCCCACTGAATTTGTCGATATCTTTCCAACGCTTTGCGAACTCACCAATCTCAACATTCCAAAACATCTGCCCGGAAAAAGTTTGGTCCCTCTAATGAAAGACCCCAGTACATCGCTGCGCTTCGCAGCCTTGTCTCAATACCCCAGAGGACCCAAACGTATGGGCTATACACTCCGGAGTGAAAGATTTCGTTATGTAAAATGGTTGCAGATGAATTATAAAACCGGTGAACGCAAAGGAAACCTGATTGCTACAGAGTTATACGATTATCAAAACGATCCGTTGGAAACTGTTAACCAGTCTGACAATCCAGACTATAAACAAGTTGTAAAAGCTTTTGAAAATGAATTCAAAAGACGAAACGTCGCTCAATTAAATTAAAATAGACACTTATGAAACGCCAGTTAAAACCCTGCTGCTTTTTCTTTTTTTTCTTAGTTTTTATGGCTTGTAATCATCAAAAAGTCCTCGATAAAATGCCCAATATTATTATCGTTATAACCGATGATCAGGGCTACGGCGACTTGGGATGTAATGGGAATAAAATAATTAAAACTCCGCATATTGATCAATTTGCCTCCCAATCTGTTAATTTTTCAAATTACCATGTTGGGACCACTTGTTCTCCCACAAGGGCTGGTTTGATGACGGCAAGAAATTGTTTGAGAAATGGCGTTTGGCATACCAATGCAGGCTGTTCTTTGTTAAACCAAGAAGAAGAAACCATTGCCGATGTATTTTCCTCTGCAGGTTACAAAACAGGGATGTTTGGTAAATGGCATTTGGGGGATAATTTTTCTTTTTTACCAGAACAACGCGGATTTCAAGAGACCTTTTATCACAAGGGCGGTGGCGTTGGTCAAACCCCGGATTATTGGGGCAATGATTACAATGATGACACCTATTTTAGAAATGGCGTTCCTGAAAAAACGGAGGGTTATTGTACCGACGTGTTTTTTGAGGAAGCCTTGACATTTATCAAAAAGTCTAAATCTGCCCCATTTTTATGCTATTTAAGCTTAAACGCCCCACACAGCCCCTTAAATGTACCCGAAGCTTATTATAATATCTACAAGGATAACCCTGATTTGCTAGACTCTCAAAAACGGTTTTATGGGATGATTAGTAATATTGATGATAATTTTGGTAAGCTGACCAACACATTAAAATCTTTAGGCCTCATGGACAATACAATCTTAATATTTACCACTGACAATGGTACTTCTAATGGCTATAAATACAATAAAAAAGAAAAGAAGTGGTATGGCTATAATGCGCTAATGAAAGGTACTAAAACAAGCGAATATGACGGCGGTCATAGGGTCCCTTTTATCATGCATTGGAAAAAAGGAGGTTTTTCAGACGGTAAAATCTTTAGCGGCTTGTCTGCTCATGTGGATGTTTTACCCACTTTAGCAGCTTTGGCAGGGGTTGCCTTTACACCTGACAAGACAATTGATGGCATTGATTTTTCACCCTTTGTACAATCAAATAAAACTTCTGAACGCATGCTCGTTACAGACACACAGCGCAATCAGTGGCCTGTAAAGGGAAAACAAAGTTGTGTGATGTATCAAAGTTGGCGGCTGGTCAATGGCAATGAATTGTACAATGTAAACACAGATCCCGGTCAATTACAAAATCTTTTTAGCAGCGAGCCGAAAATGGCTATTAAATTACAAGATTATTACGATTCTTGGTGGATAGAGGCAGCCAAAGAATTTAAATACTCTTATATAGATATTGAACCCAATCAAATCAATACTTTGAGCTGTCATGACATTCATGTCAATTCCATCACCGCTTGGGATCAAAAAGACATTCGTAAAGGCATTCCCGTCGCAACTGGCGCATTAAGCGTAAACTTTAAGAAATCTGGAACTTATGAAATCAGTTTGCGAAGATGGCCCAAAGAAACTAATTTGCCACTGGCTGCAGAAGTTGAAGACGCCAGGGCTGCGACCCCATTTTGGGAGGCTCAAACAAAAGGAGAAAGAATGGACCTTGATTCTGGTTTTTTAAAACTCGGGGATAAAGAATACAGACTTTCCTTAAATCCCGAGGATGAGGCTGCAAAAATAAGTGTTTATATCAGTGCTGGTAAAACTACGATGGAAACCGGTTTTTGGTTAAAAAATGGAGAAAAAACTACCGCTTTTTACACTGATATTTCTCGAAAATTATAAAACTCAATACTTTTTAATCATAAATTTTTGTGTTTGACAAAGTTATTTGTCAAAGATTAAATGAACTGTAAACGGATTTCTATACCAAATTTTGTAATTTATAAGTTCCCTATTTTGAAATTGGGGTTTTTTTTATTTGGAATTGGCGCTTTTGTTTGAGCCCACCAGGTTTGTAATTCAGTCAAAAGTTCTTTCCCTTTCCCTGATTTTTTTGACATTAAATTATGGCATTCTTCGATATCATTCTTGAGATTGAAAAGCTCCACACTTTCATCTTCAAAATAATAATGTAACTTCCAATCACCTCTTCGAATCACTGAACCCGGGCGGGTTCTAAATAGTGAATCTCTGTTTTCAGAGCTGTAATTTTTCCATTTTTTAGCTTGAATATAGACAGGAAAGTGCCAATATAGAGCCCTGTCTATTTCTTTCTTTTTTTGCATCAATATGGGGAGTAAATTACAGCCATCAAAAGCCTGCTCATCGGTTGGAATTTGCGCTGCTGTTAAAAGGGTGGGGAAGAGATCTAAATTTGTTATGGGTATATCACTTTTTGACCCTTTTGGGATTTTGTCTTCCCAAACAAATACAAAAGGAACACGTATTCCACCTTCATAATAACTTCCTTTGCCAGCTCTTAGAGGTTTCTGCGCGGTGATTCCGTACAGGCCACCATTGTCTGAGGTGAAAACAATGAGAGTATTTGTGTTTTTGAGGC
>JAYYCW010000050.1:0-5529 GCA_036161535.1 Bacteroidota bacterium
GGTAATGGTGAGTTTTTTAATATTGATGGAAGCCTCACCGATTTAGGAACTTTTTATAGGAACTACGTGTCAAACCCATCCATGGCAAGCTCTTATTACACAGGAATTAACAATCTAAGTAATGAACTTTTATTAAATGATCATGACCCCCAATGTACAATCGATAATTCATTGTCTATTAATTCAAATGACATCCATGATAATTATAATATTAAAGTTTTTCCGAATCCGGCTACAGACTTGATAAAAATTATTATTTCTTCAACTATAAAAGATTTTAAAATGTATAACCTCAATGGACAATCGATTAAAAAAACTCCTTTAGACAATTGCATAGATGTATCCGATTTAGCCGCGGGGGTTTATTTTATCACAGTCAATGGACGCCATACTAAATTTTTAAAACGATAAAGGTCAGAATATTGAATTACTTTTTTTATCTTGAGAACATACAGTTCAGTTAATAACATGCGGTTTTTAAAGTTTGGATTAATGTTTTTATTGGCTCTTACCATCACGGGGTCAAAGCCTCCTAAATCTAGTTCTAAATACAATGTTCTGTTTATTGTTGCAGATGACCTGAATTGTGCGTTGGGTGTCTACGGCGATCCCTTGGCTATCACACCAAATTTGGATAAGTTGGCTAAACAAGGCCTAGTTTTTGCCAACGCCCATGTCCAATATCCTCTTTGCGGACCTTCTAGGGTTTCATTTATGACAGGGATGTATCCAGATCAAACAAAATCAAAAAAATTACGTTTGTTTGTGCGTCAAACAATTCCTGATGTTGTTACATTGGGACAAAAATTTAGGATGGAAAATTTCCACTCTGTCCGGGTTGGAAAAATTTACCACTATCACAACCCAAGAGATATTGGGACTGCTGGTCATGATGATTCTTTTAGTTGGGATCGAACAGTTAATCCTTATGGTCGCGACAAAGTAGATGAATACAAACTCAATAAAGTCAAACCTCAATTTGATGGCGCAACACTGAGTTGGCTAGAAGCGGAGGGGACTGATGAAGAACAAACTGATGGAATTGGAGCTACTGCTGCTATTGATTTTTTGGATGAATTTGCTGAAAGCGGTGAGAATTTCTTTTTGGCCTACGGTTTGTATCGACCTCATCTGCCATTTGTAGCTCCCAAAAAGTATTATGACCTTTATGACATAAACGATTTTAGTGTTCCAGAAAGTTCCGATGCCTATCTACAAACACTTCCCAAGCCAGCGGCAGCATCACTTCGTGCTAGAAAAGAGCAGCTGAACTTGGATCCCACACTAGCTGCAACAATCAAACATGCTTATTATGCCACGACCACTTTTATGGATGCACAAATTGGACGGGTTTTAGATAAATTAAAGGAAACAGCTTTGGATAAAAATACCATCGTTGTATTTACTTCTGATCATGGGTACCATTTAGGGGAGCATGGCCATTGGCAAAAGCAAACCCTCTTTGAGGATGCGACACGTGTTCCATTAATCTTTGCGGGTCCTGGTGTAAAAAAGAGACTTAAATCAGTTGAATCACCGGTAGAGTTGGTTGATATTTACCCAACACTTATGGAAATGGTTGGATTTGAACCCCCATCATTTGTTAGCGGCAAAAGTTTGACCCCTTTTTTCAAGGATTCCAAAGCATCCATTCGCTCTTCTGCTTTGACAGAACTACAAGTTTATACAGGGAATGGGAGAGCTCAGGGATATGGGATTCAAACCTTGCGCTACCGCCTGAACCGATGGGCATTCAATGGCCAACTTGAATATGAACTATATGATCATAAATACGATCCTGAAGAGCTCAAAAACTTAGCTAATTCTAAGGACTATAAGTTGGTGAAAGATTCACTTTCTAATATTTTAGATATGAGGATAAGCGAAGCAATAAAAAAACCTCAGGGTTTAGGCAGACAAATTAAAAATGCTCAACCTTGGTATGAACCCAAAAGAATTTTTTCAAAACGAAAATAAATCAACTCTGTGAATAAATATTTCTACTGTCTTATTTTATTATTAAAACTGTTTTCCGTCACTGCCCAAGTCACAGAATTGGGTTTATCGGATTATTACAAGAATCATTTTATGATTGGAACCATTTACCACGGTGCTGTTCTTGGAGATGACAATCCGAATCTAAATCAGCAGAAGGAATTTGAAATTACCAAAAATGAGTTTAATGTGATTACTGCTGAAAACTGTATGAAACCCATGTATTTAATTGATGAAAAAGGTCAGTATAATTTTGAAGAGTCAGATGCTTTTGTTGAATTTGCCGAAAAAAATGGATTGACGATTGTTGGTCATACTTTGGTCTGGAAAAATAGTGCTCCAGATTGGTTTTTTAAAGGGGATGATGGAAAACCAGTATCTCGAGCGGTTTTAATTCAGCGTCTTGAATCTTATATTGAAACGGTTGTTTCTAGGTATAAGGGAAAGATTGCTTATTGGGATGTTGTCAACGAAGCAGTGGATGTTTTCAGGACTAAAAATGGAGAAAAATATGCCAAATTAAAACCCACGCCTTGGTATGACATAATTGGAGAGGATTATATCAAAATTGCCTATAAAGCAGCGCACAGGGCGGATCCAAATTGTAAGCTTCTGTATAACGATTTCAATATGTACCAAAAGGAAAAGATTGATTTTATAATTGATATGGTCTTGAGATTAAGAGCTGAAGGAGTGCCTATTTACGGTATTGGTTCTCAAGCTCATATGTTTATGCAGCATCCGGAATTATCGCAAGTAGAATATTGGCTAAAACAATGCTCTAGAGCGAATATCCCTTTACACATTACTGAATTGGACATCAGTGTATTACCTAATGCTTGGAAGCATAAGGGAGCTAGTGTTGAAGATCGCTTTGATTTGGCGGCAGAGTTCAATCCATATTCAAAGGGAGTTCCTGAGCGTATTTTAAAGCAGCAAGCCAAACGTTATAAAGCACTTTTTAAGCTTTTTTTAAAATACAGTGACATTGTAGAGCGCGTAACTTTTTGGGGTGTTTGGGATGGCAACTCATGGCGCAATTACCTTCCAATGATAGGTCGAACGGATTATCCTTTACTGTTTGATAGGAACTTTAACAAAAAACCGGCTTATTACGCATTAAAATCCTTGGTTAGCAAAGAATAATAAGTTTTTTGCTGTTGCTTCTGAATTAGTAATTCTTGTTGACGTTTTTCACAACTGTTTTAAATTTTCTTTTCAGTTGTCGTTGGGTTCAAGTCCAAACTAAGATGAGCGTGTGGGTAATAATTTTTAGATTCCTTGATTTAGGGGCGTCTGATTTTTTCAACTAGAGTCACGATATTCTCTGGGGTTTGTTTTGTAAAATTACAGACTGTAATAGCGACTGCAAAATTAATTAGCATTGCAAAGGTTCCAAATCCTTCTGGTGAGATACCGAACCACCAATCTGCCTCAAGACCACCGCCAAACCAACCAAATTTAAATTTTGTCATATAAAAAAGCATTGCACTCACTCCAACAATCATCCCGGAGACAGCCCCCTCTTTATTCATTTTTTTATAAAAAATTCCCATTAAAATCGCAGGAAAAAAGGAGGCAGCAGCCAATCCAAAAGCCAGTGCGACCGTCGCCGCTACAAACCCTGGTGGATTGATACCAAAATAACCTGCCAAACACACTGCTAGTGTTGCGGAAATCCTTGCAGCTATAAGTTCTCCTCTTTGAGAAATATCAGGCCTGATCATTTTTTTTAATAAGTCGTGAGATACCGCAGACGAAATAACCAATAAAAGTCCCGCAGCAGTCGAAAGGGCAGCGGCCAATGCCCCTGCTGCCAAGAGAGCAATGACCCAATTGGGTAAATTGGCAATTTCAGGATTGGCCAACACCATAATATCGGCATCTACTGTTAATTCATTGGTTTCAGGATTTGCCAAATACTGTATGTTACCATCAGAATTTTTATCATTGAATTTTAAAAGCCCCGTATCCTCCCATTTATTAAACCATTCAGGCATATCACTGTATGGCTGATTACTCACGGTTTCAATTAAATTTGTTCTAGAAAAGACAGCAATGGCTGGCGCAGTGGTATACAGAACCGCTATAAACAACAAGGCCCATCCAGCTGATTTTCGGGCATCACTTACTTTTTTTACAGTGAAGAACCTAACAATAACGTGAGGCAGACCAGCGGTTCCTACCATCAGTGCCATAGTAATAAAAAAAACATCTACAGTAGATTTACTTCCTGATGTGTATTCATGAAATCCTAATTCTTGATGCAATCCATCGAGCTTGTCTAATAGAAAAATTCCATCTGTTCCTGTATCCCCAAAACCTATTTGAGGAATTACATTTCCAGTTGCAACTAATGATGTATATATAGCAGGGACCATGAAAGCAAAAATTAAAACACAATACTGGGCGACTTGTGTGTAAGTGATTCCTTTCATACCTCCTAATACAGCATAGAATAGTACAATAGCCATTCCAATTAAAACTCCTGTATTGATATTTACCTCCAAGTATCTAGAAAAAACAACTCCAACTCCACGCATTTGGCCTGCTATATAGGTAAATGAAACAATCAAGGCACAAAAAACTGCAACAGCTCTTGCGGTATTCGAATAATAGCGGTCACCTATAAAATCAGGGACTGTAAATTTACCAAATTTGCGTAGGTAAGGCGCTATTAGTAAGGCTAAAAGCACATATCCTCCAGTCCACCCCATAAGGTATACTGATCCGTCATAACCATTGAAAGAAATGATACCTGCCATGGATATAAAAGAAGCTGCAGACATCCAATCAGCAGCTGTTGCCATACCGTTTGCAATCGGGTGAACACCACCCCCTGCAATATAAAATTCACGAGTTGAAGCAGCTCTAGACCATAAAGCAATCCCTATATAAAGACTAAAGCTCAGGCCAACAGCAATCCAAATCCAATACTGTAAATCCATTAGTCCTGTTTTGAATTATAATTTTTGTCGAGCTTATTCATCAAATAAATATATATAAATATCAAAATTACAAAGCTGTAGATGGCGCCTTGTTGTGCAAACCAGAATCCAAGTTTAAATCCCGCAAACTTGAATTTATTCAAATTTTCAACGAAAAGAATACCTGCTCCAAATGATACAAAAAACCATATGCTCAGTAATATTCTTAGGTAAGTAAGATTTTTTTTCCAATAATTATTTTTTTGCAAAAACATTTAAATTATAAAAATAGACATCAATCAAGTTACGCATTTAATTTAACTTACTTTTAATAAATTTAAATAGTACAAAAAACCCTATCACAAAATATTTTGTGTAGGGTTTTATGTTTAATAAATTAATCCAATCTTAGAATCCAAATCCACCTGGATCGATTGGGGAAGCAGCTTGTGCTTTTTTAGGATTAAGAATCATAAAAGTTCCAAGTGCAGTCATCCCTGCATAGCGACCCATTTTTTTCAAGGCCTCTTTTCTAGAGATTTCTTCTGCTTTAGCTTTATTTGCGTTTTGTTTTTTAGAATTCATCTTCTTGTTTTTATTGGATAAT
>JAYYCW010000051.1:0-33485 GCA_036161535.1 Bacteroidota bacterium
AATCCAACGATTTTTTTTGCATTGGTTTTGGTCAAATTGATGGCCAAGTCGCCAGTTCCTGTGGCAATATCTAAAATTGTATCGGGATTATGCAAGCCCACAAGAGCCACCACCCTCTTTCTCCATTTGATATCGATTCCAAATGAAATGACCCGATTTAGGCCGTCATATTCTCTGGATATTTTATCAAACATTTGAGCAATTTGATCTTTTTTACTTAAAGAACTCTCTTTATATGGGGTTATTTTCCCGGGCATGGATGTGGGTTAATTTTTTTTTTTTAGCACTGCAAAGAAATGCAATTCAAATATAAATCCCTAAAAATAAACTATATTTGCACATCTATTAATTGATAATTAATGAAAATTATTATAGCCGGCGCTGGAGATGTCGGATTTCACCTGGCCAAGCTCTTGTCTTATGAGTCTCAGGAGATTACACTCATTGATTTAGACAAAGAAAGGTTGGCCTATGCAGAAACGCATCTAGATATAAAAGTTGTTTCTGGAGATATCACTTCTGTTTCAGTATTAAAAGCATCTAATATTGCCATTACAGACTTATTTATTTCTGTGACTTCTTTTGAAACTTCTAACATCACTTCTTGCGTATTGGCCAAGCAGTTAGGGGCCAAACGCACCATTGCAAGAATTTCCAACACTGAGTTCATTGAAAATAAAGCAGAGCTGGGATTTGAAGCATTGGGAATTGACGAGTTGATTTCCCCAGAGTCCTTAGTTGCCTCTGAGATTGAATTGATTCTTAATCAATCTGTTTTTAACGATACTTATGAATTTGAAGATGGTGCACTGACCATGCTTGGATTGACCCTTTCAAGTGAGGCTCAAATTATTGACAAACCTGTTAAAGTCGCCGCAGAAATATTATCTGACATTCATTTTATCCCCATCGCAATTCAACGCTTAGGATCTCGTTCAACACTTATTCCTAGAGGTGATACAAAGTTTAAAGAGGGGGACAGAGTAGTGTTTATGACCTCTGAGGGAGGTGACGAAGAATTGTGTAAACTTACAGGTAAGCAAAAAACACCAATAAAAAATATTATGATTTTAGGTGGAGGTCAAATTGGATCTAATAGTGCCTCAGAGCTAGCCAATACGGATTTTAATGTCAAAATTGTAGAAAAATCAAAAGAACGAGCCGTTGTGTTGGCTGACCAACTTTCGGATGCTTTGGTCATCAATGGCGATGGCAGAAATATTGAACTTTTAGAAGAGGAAAATCTTAGTGAAATGGACGCACTAATTTCTCTCACTGGAAATTCTGAAACCAATATAATGTCCTGTTTTGTCGCTAAATCGAAAGGGGTGAAAAAGACCATCGCATTGGTTGAAAATATGGATTATTTTGCCTTAACTCAGTCTATCGGTGTAGACACTCTCATCAATAAAAAGTTGTTGGCTGCTAACAGTATTTTTAGATACATCCGCAAAGGGGAGGTGGTTGCCATGACTAAATTGGCCAATATGGAAGCTGAGCTATTGGAGTTTGTTGTCAAGGAAACTTCCATGATATGCGGCCATTTTATTAAAAATATTGATTTTCCAAGAGCTGCCATTATTGGCGGAGTTATTAGATCTAAAGAAGGAATCATAGCTCTTGGGGATTTTAAAATTCAACCTGGTGATCGGGTGGTTGTATGTTGTTTACCACAATCCATAAAAAAAGTTGAAAGTTTGTTTTACTAGAATTCAAACATGAAACAGAATTATAAAATAATTTTTTATTTTTTTGGACTCTTATTACTTTTCAATGGCGGCTTCATGTTAGTTGCTTCTCTGTTAAGTTTTTGCTATCAAGATGGGGCTTCTTTTGGTTTGTTTTTATCAAGCGCTTTGGTGTTGACTGCTGGGTTATTGCTTATAGTTTTCACAAAAAACCACTCTAAAGAAATGAACAAGCGTGAGGGTTATATTGTCGTTACTTTTGGATGGATTGTCATGGCACTTTCAGGGTCGGTACCCTATCTTTTGACCGCTACAATTCCCAATTTTACCAATGCTTTTTTTGAAACGATTTCAGGGTATACAACCACAGGTGCAAGTATCTTGACAGACATCGAATCCTTACCAGAAGGCGTTTTGTTTTGGAGAAGTTTAACCCACTGGATTGGGGGTATGGGAATTATTGTTTTGGCCATCGCAATACTTCCACTTCTTGGCATTGGTGGCATGCAACTTTTTGCAGCTGAAGCTCCAGGCCCCAGCGCCGATAAACTTCACCCTAGGATCACAGACACTGCCAAACGTCTTTGGCTTATATATTTTGGTTATACAGCCGCAGAAACTATATTTTTAAAATTGGCTGGACTATCATTTTTTGATGCTCTGAATCACGCCATGAGTACACTGTCTACGGGCGGTTTTTCTACTAAAAATGACAGCATCGCACATTGGAACGACACTCCAATTGTTCAATACATTATTGCTTTATTTATGTTTTTAGCGGGTACCAATTTTGTTTTAAGTTATTTTGGTTTTAAAGCAAATTTTGCAAAAATATTAAAGGACGAAGAGTTTTTATTGTACATAAAGTTTATTGTGATTTTTACTTCTATCGCGGTTGTGATTCTTTATTTTAATTCCGATATCGACCATTTTTCTAATTTTACGCACCCTTTTGTTTTTGGAAAATTTGAGGCTGCTTTTCGACACGGATTTTTCCAAGTTGTGGCCATTGTCACCACGACGGGTTTTGTCAGTGCAGATTACACTCTTTGGTCTCCATTTTTAGTTGTCTTCTTTTTTGGTATGATGTTTTCTGGCGGCTCTGCTGGAAGTACTTCTGGGGGTGTAAAAGTGGTACGCCATCTGTTATTGATTCGCAATGGTTTTATGGAGTTCAAACGTTCTTTACATCCCAGTGCTGTGGTCCCTGTGCGTTACAATGCAAAAACAGTCTCCGGAAGTATTGTTTTCAATATATTGGGTTTCTTTATTTTGTATATGCTCTCTTTTATTGTAGGTGCTTTGGGGTTTGCCCTGTTGGGATTAGATTTTGAATCTGCCATTGGGGTTGCTGCATCAAGTCTGGGGAATGTTGGTCCTGCACTGGGTGACTTTGGCCCTGCTAGTAACTTCTCCGAAATGCCAGACCTTGGAAAGTGGTGGTCGGCACTTCTAATGCTCATTGGACGTTTGGAAATATTTACCGTTCTGATATTATTTACACCCTTTTTCTGGCGCAACCGCTAATAAGTATTAGCCTTCTAGCGCTCTTTTAATCCTTGTGACAGCTTCAGTTATTTGCGCTTGTGAGGCGGCATAAGATATCCGAATACAATTGGGATCACCAAAGGCATCACCTGTTACGGTAGCTACCAAAGCTTCTTCTAACAAAAAAAGCGAAAGATCTGATGCGTTGGCGATTTTTTTTCCTTTAAAAGTTTTGCCAAAAAGGGATGAAATATCTGGGAATACATAAAATGCTCCTTCAGGAATATTGCACGAAAAACCTTCAATTTCGGACAGAAGGTTTAACATTAAATCTCTCCGTATTTTAAACTCATCAATCATATATTGAATTTTGGATGGCAGTGCTTCTAAAGCTTTAATTACGGCACGTTGAGCGATGCAATTAGCACCACTGGTAATTTGCCCCTGCATTTTATTACAGGCTCTTGCGATGGTTTCAGGAGCTCCCAGAAAGCCGATCCTCCAGCCAGTCATTGCAAAGGCTTTCGAAACCCCATTTACTGTGATGGTTCTTTCGTACATATCTTTGAACTGTGCCATGCTTGCATGGCCAGCTCCGTAGTTGATGTGTTCGTAAATTTCGTCTGAAACCACATAAATATTAGGGTACTTCTTAAGTACATCTGCTAAAGCTCTCAATTCTTGTTTGCTGTAGACGGATCCGCTAGGGTTACAAGGGGAGCTAAACCAAACCATTTTAGTTTTTGTAGTGATAGCGCTTTCTAACTGTGTTGCGGTCATTTTAAAGTCTGTATCTATAGAAGTTTTAACTTCAACTGGAACCCCTTCAGAAAGTTTAACAATGTCGGCATAGCTGACCCAGTATGGGCAAGGTAAAATCACTTCGTCTCCCTTATCTAACAATACCAAAGCCACATTGGCCAAGCATTGTTTGGCTCCGGTAGATACTACAATTTGAGCTGCCGTGTAGTGGATTTGGTTATCCCTATGAAACTTATCGATTATGGCTTTTTTTAGTTCTGAATAACCATCAACTGGAGTATATGAATTGTAGTTGTCATCGATGGCTTGTTTTGCAGCTTCTTTGATAAAATCAGGCGTATTAAAATCAGGTTCCCCAAGACTCAAGCCTATAATGTCTTTTCCTTGACCTTTGAGTTCTCTCGCCCTTGCGGCCATTGCAAGAGTGGCTGAGGTGGCCATATTTAGGATTCTTTCAGAAAGTAATTGGTTCATTAATTGTTGTTTAGGCTTGTAAGCTTGGCTTTATCCCCATCAGTTTTAGGTAATTGAAATGTGCAACTATCGCTTTTCTAGTGGTTTTGTATTCGTTGTAAGGTAAATTAAACTCTTTGGCTGTTTTCTTTACAATTTCGGCAATTTTACCGTAGTGAATATGAGATATATTTGGGAAAATATGGTGTTCAACTTGATGGTTTAGCCCACCCGTAAACCAATTGATGAATTTGTTTTTTGGTGAAAAATTAACCGTTGTTTTTAGTTGGTGAATGGCCCATGTATTTTTTAAACTGCCGTCTTTTTCGGGCATCGGCATTTCTGCATCGTCCATGATGTGTGCCAATTGAAAAATAACACTCAAAATCAATCCTGCTGTGTAGTGCATGATAAAAAAGCCAATGAGAATTTTCCACCAAGCTAAATCCAATACAACTATGGGAAGCAGAATCCACAAGCTTAAGTAAATTATTTTAGAAATGACCAAAGTACTCCAATTTACAAATGGATTGGGGAATTTCCCATAAGCTAGCTTTTGCTTCATATAGCGCTTCATTTGCAAAAAATCGGTTGTAATAGCCCAATTAATCGTCAATAGACCATACACTAAAATGGAATAATAATGCTGAAATCGGTGGTACCACCTCCATTGTGCGTGTTTGGTAAACCGCAAGATTCGCCCCGGATCTAAGTCTTCGTCGTGACCGTGTACATTTGTGTAGGTATGGTGCAAAACATTGTGCTGTACTTTCCAATTGTAGACATTACCAGCCAGAATATAAATACTGCTTCCCATTAATTTATTGACCCACGATTTTTTTGAATAGGATCCGTGGTTGCCGTCGTGCATGACGTTCATGCCAACGCCTGCCATACCAACCCCCATTAAAAAGACTGACATAAATAGTAGCCATCCAGGCATGTTTAAGGTTAAAATTAAATAATAAGGCACTAAAAACAGGCTGAACATCACAATTGTTTTAAGCCATATTTTCCAATTACCGGTCCTTTTTATTTGGTTATCTTGGAAATAATTGTTGACTCTAGAATTGAGTGTTCTAAAGAACTTTGCTGGGTCTTTTCTAGAAAATTTTAAAGAGGTTTTGTCCATAGTCTAAATTTCTTTATCAAAGATAATTAATTAATCACTCTTATGTAACAACCTCTCACCATTTTATGAAATTTATAACTATTTTTGTTCAAATTTCATTTTGTGAATTTAATTATCAAACACTTCCCTGAATTATCGGATCTTCAAATCCAACAATTCAAGGCACTTCAACATCTTTACCGTGTTTGGAATTTAAAAATAAACCTCATTTCCAGAAAAGACATTGAATCTCTGTATCTCAAACATGTTTTACACTCTTTGGCGATTGCAAAATATATAAATTTTTCACCAAAAGCATCGGTCTTAGATGTGGGTACAGGGGGAGGGTTCCCAGGCATTCCACTTGCAATTCTATTTCCCGACACACAGTTTCATTTGGTCGACAGTATTAAAAAGAAAATTAAAGTGGTAGCAGCCATTACCAGTGATTTAAATTTAAGAAACACAAAATCCCAACATTGCCGAGCTGAGCAACTGGATGGACTTTATGACTTTGTTGTGAGCCGTGCGGTGACAAGCATGCCAAATTTTGTAAAATGGATCGGCAAGAATATTAAAAAAAAGAATATTCATCCCTTAAAAAATGGAATTTTATACCTTAAAGGAGGAGAATTGTCAAAGGAACTGAGTCCATTCTCATCCGCGACCGTCTATAATCTCAAAGATCATTTTGAGGCACCTTTTTTTGAAACAAAAAAGCTGGTACACTTGCCATTGAGTTAAGGGGTTTGATCTAAAAACGGATAGCGATAGTCTTCGGGTGTTACAAAGGTTTCTTTGATCATTCTCGGAGAAACCCACCGCAATAAATTAAGCGCAGAACCAGCCTTGTCATTGGTACCTGATGCTCTTGCACCTCCAAACGGTTGTTGCCCAACAACTGCACCTGTTGGTTTGTCATTGATATAGAAATTCCCTGCCGAATTTTCCAACGCCCTAGTGGCCATATTTGCAGCGTATCGGTCTGTGGAAAAAACAGCACCCGTCAAGGCGTATTCACTTGTTTGATCGATGAGCTTCAGTGTTTCTTCAAAATCAGTATCCTTATAAATAAATATAGTAATTACCGGGCCGAATAACTCAGTGCACATGGTTTCATATTTGGCATTTTTAGAGACAATAACAGTTGGTTCAATAAAATAACCTTTGCTTTTGTCGTAGCCGCCACCCGCAATAATTTCTGTTTCAGGACTTTTTTTTGCGCTGTCAATATACCCGGCAATTTTATCAAAAGAGCCTTCGTGAATAACAGCCGTTACAAAATTTGACAAGTCTTCAGGGGAGCCCATTTTTATAGACTCTAAATCTTCTAATAATTGCGATTTAATATCTTTCCATAAGCTCTTTGGTAGGTAAGCTCTAGACGCTGCACTGCATTTTTGTCCTTGAAATTCAAATGCGCCTCTTATGATTCCTGCGGCGACTTGTTTTGGATTGGCAGATTTATGGGCTATGATGAAATCTTTTCCACCAGTTTCTCCTACAATTCGAGGGTAGGTTTTATAACGGTGTATGTTTGTTCCAATTTGTTTCCACAGCTCTTTGAATACAAAAGTGGATCCTGTGAAGTGCAGGCCAGAAAAGTCAGGACTTGCGAGCACTGCATTTGTAACCATGACAGGGTCGCCAAATACAACATTGATCACACCGGCGGGTACTCCGGCCTCCTTAAACACATCCATGATCACCTTGGCTGAGTATACTTGACTGTCGCTGGGTTTCCATACGACTACATTACCCATAAGCGCCATACAGGCAGGAAGATTTCCAGCAATTGCTGTAAAATTAAAAGGGGTGACTGCATAAGTAAAGCCCTCTAAAGGACGGTACTCAATACGATTCCAAGCGGCGTTGGTACTCTGAGGTTGGTCATTGTATATTTCAGTCATAAACTGCACATTGAATCTTAAAAAGTCAATGAATTCGCAGGCCGCATCAATTTCAGCTTGGTGGACGGTTTTGGATTGTGCCATCATGGTCGCGGCATTGATTTTTGCACGGTAAGGACCTGCAATGAGTTCGGCAGCTTTTAAAAAGATTCCAGCTCGTTGTTCCCATGGTAGTTGAGACCATGACTCTCGAGCTTCTAATGCTGAACTGATGGCAAGTTCAACATCTGCTTGATTTGCGGTGTGGTAGGTTCCAACAATGTGTTTGTGATCATGGGGTGGGCTCATGGTTTGTGTTTGCCCTGTTTTGATATTTTTTCCGTCGATGTACATTGGAACTTCAATGGTTGAATTGTACATTGACTTATAGGCCTTTAGAACATTTTCTCTTTCTTTGGAGCCAGGTGCATAAGAAAGCACAGGTTCGTTGACTGCCACAGGCACCTTAAAAAATCCTTTTCCCATAGTGTTTGATGATTAAATAATTAGAACTTAAAATTACAATTTATGAATGAATGCACCATATGCTTGGCAGAATTAATTTTGAGTAAATTCTGCACATAGTCTAAAGTTTGGAATGATGACTTCAAATGTATGTTGATCTGTAAGTCGAACCATGTCATAAATCCCTTTCATGGATCCTACAGGGCCTTTCAGTACACATCCGGAATTATAACGATATGATTCAAAGGGTTTGAGTATGGGTTGTTGACCAACAACGCCAAAACCCTCAATAATTTCTGATTCATTTAAGGCATCTAAAATGGTCCATTTTCTAGAGATCAATTGAACGGAGTGAGGATTGTTATTTTCTATTTCAATAAAATAGTTAAATCTGAATTGCAGCGATTTACCATCAAAGTAACTGCTTTCAAAATTGGATTGTACGGAAATTTTAACACCCTCAGTAATTTGTTGAATCATTATTTAAATTTAATTTGTCATTTCGACTGAATTGGCCTCACCCAATCCAATCAACCTGTCATAACGCGCTCCAATTTCACGATAATAGGCCACTACTTTGTAATTATTTTCAGTGACATCAAAATTTCCGCTAATTTCACCCTCCAATAAAACATTGTCTTTGTCCACAACTACATATTTGTAATTGTAAAAGCCTTGTTTCATTAATATAGAGGTTTCGTAAATCCCCTTTTTTGAATTGTAAACCATTCTATTTTCAGCGGTTGTTGCAAAATTGTTAAAGCCTCCATAAACATAAACAGATGCGTTTAATAATTCTGATCTTAAAAGCGAAAAGTGCACATGCGTGTAATCAGCTTCAATGTTGGGGTCATCACGATCTAGAACAGTGACCATAAAACCACCATTGATATCTGGATTAAATGTGTATTTTTTAGCGGACCGATCAACATTTGTATACAAATAACTGTGGTAAATTTCTTGCAAGTCAATGTATTGAATGCCTAAGTTTGTGGCGCGAACATCTTTGTTTTCAAAAAATAAATATTCATTTCCACCCCAAAATAAAGAGGCGTTGTTGTATCTGTAAACCAATTCATTTCCCAAGATATATTGAGGTTTTAGCCCATAGACCGCGGTTTTAAGATTATTGTTTTGGATGACAACTGTTTTGATGGTTTCCATTGGGTTTATAAAATTAACGTTTACAGGAACAATTTTAAAATCGACTGATTGTGTCTGTTTGATTAGTGCTACATCTCTTGAACGCCGGATTTGAACCCCAATATTTGCCATGGATTCCATGACCATGAATTTTCGACTGAACACCAACTGTTCATAGTCATCAAAGATTTTAATAATGTAATTTCCCGAAACTTTTAGACGGGTTTGTCGGTTTGGAATTTGCAAACTGTAGTGCGAGTAAATTTGGTAGGTGTTAAAAGAATTTATATAGTTAAAAATCCGAAGGTTATCCATGCCTGACAAATATTCTGTTTTCATCAGTTTTGAAGGCCGCCAATCATGATCAAAATGTTCAATTACATAATAAAAATCTTCCTCTAAATTATTCAATACGTCAAATTCTAAATACAGTCGGTCATTGAGATTGACAATTGGGAGCCCAGAAGCGTTTGCGCTGCTGCCAAAAGTAATGGTTTTGATATCCATTGGCGGTTCAGTTTCCTGTATTTGCCCCCTCAAATTTAAGGGGGTTAGGAAAATGATAATAAAAAAAAATAGAGTGCGCATTTCTACAAAAACTAACGGTAAATATAATCAAAAATTATGGGGTCTATAATTTTTTAATTTTAACAAAAAAATCTAATCAAAATTTATAATAAATGAGTTGATTATTTGTAAATTTGTGCGACTTTAAAATTCAAATTCCAACATCTACAACCCTATGTCTAAAGACATTCGAATTAAAAAAGGTCTTGATATTAATCTCCTAGGCGCCGCAGCCCTTTCTAAATCTGCAGCGATCATAAGCAATTACAATACTATTAGACCAGAAGATTTCCACGGTGTGGTTCCAAAACTAATTGTCAAAGAGGGGTATAAACTCAAAGCAGGAGAGGCTGTTTTTTTTGACAAATCCAACGAGTCCATTAAATTTGTGGCCCCAGTATCTGGTGAAATTGTTGAAATTAAAAGAGGAGAAAAGCGCCGTATTTTAGAGCTTAAGATAAAAGCCGATAAAAAAATAATTTTTAAAACTCATAAAAAAATAGATTTTGAAACTGCGGCTCCAGAGTTGATAAAGACCCTTTTATTGTCTTCGGGCTGTTGGCCTTTTATAAAACAACGCCCCTATGATGTCATTGCGGACCCTGAGCGTCTGCCCAAATCAATTTTTATATCTGCACATGCCACAGCTCCACTCGCGGTGGATTATAATTTTACGCTTCAAGGCAAAGAGGCCGAACTTCAAGCAGCTGTTACAGCACTTTCTAAATTAACAGAAGGCCAAGTCTATGTTGGAATTTCTAGAGATTCAGTTTCTCCATTTAGCGCTTTAGACAACATTATTTGCTGCAAAGTTTCGGGTCCACATCCATCCGGAAATGTTGGTACGCTTATTAATAAGATTGACCCCATAAACAAAGGGGAGATTGTTTGGACTTTGGCCCCTCACGATTTAGTTATCATTGGCGAGTTGCTATTGACCGGCAAATACAATGCCGAACGCACTGTTGCTCTTGTTGGCTCTCAAGTCGAGCAACCAAGGTATTTGAGCACACGAATCGGCAGTGAAGTGGCCACTATGGTATACGATCGTGGCATTCAAAAAGATGCCCACGTACGAATTATTTCTGGTAATGTACTAACCGGGAAGCAAGTCAAACCCGACGGGTTTTTAGATTTTTACAGCGATGTGATTACTGTCATACCAGAAGGAGACGATTATGAATTTTTTGGTTGGAATAAACCTATTTTTGACAAGGTTTCAACCTCTCGTGCACTGACATTTTCATGGTTGATGCCCAATAAAAAATACGATCTCAATACCAACACAAACGGAGAACACAGAGCTTTTGTTGTTACAGGTTCTTACGAGGAAGTTTTTCCCCTAGACATTTATCCCATGCAAATCTTAAAAGCTTGTATGTACAAGGATTTAGACGAAATGGAAGCCTTGGGAATGTATGAAGTTTCACCCGAAGACTTTGCATTGACAGAATTTGTTTGCGTTTCAAAACAACCACACCAAAAAATAATTAGAGAAGGATTGGATTTAATGCTTAAAGAAATAGGATAATTATGGGTTTAAAATCAAACTTACACAGTTTAAAACAAAAATACAGGGGCACCAAAATGGCTCCTGCTTTTAATGCCATTCACACCTTTTTATATTTACCTAACGAGACCACCCAAGGTGGGACACATGTCAAAGCTGCGGATGATCTTAAGCGAACCATGAATACTGTGATAATGGCCATGCTTCCTTGTTTGATTTTCGGTATGTTTAATGCAGGCTATCAGCACCATTTGGCACTTGGAACAATTGAAGCTTCACAAGGATTTTTGGGCAACACTTTCTGGACTTGGGACAACCTTGTGATTGGGCTTTGGAAAGTATTGCCACTCCTAGTCGTCTCCTATGGTGTAGGACTCTTAATTGAATTTATATTTGCAGTTATCAAGGGTCATGAAGTAGAGGAGGGGTATTTGGTAACCGGTATGTTGGTACCTTTGATTGTTCCTGTTGATTTACCGCTCTGGATGTTGGCAGTGGCTGTGGCTTTTGGAGTTGTCATTGGAAAAGAAGTTTTTGGTGGTACCGGAATGAACATTTTAAATCCTGCTTTGACAATACGTGCCTTCTTGTTTTTTGCATACCCGACTTGGATGAGTGGTGACAAAGTATGGGTACATGGGGCCGTGGAACGTGCTGGTACAGCTGATGCTATATCCGGAGAAACAATCCTGGGAAGTTACGCTCAAAGTCAAGACGTGGTGTATAATTATGCCGATATGTTTTTTGGGTTGATCCCCGGGTCTATTGGGGAGACTTCAAAGCTTTTAATCGTTTTTGGAGCCCTATTTCTAATTTTTACAAAAGTTGGAAGTTGGAGAATCATTTTAAGTACCTTGATTGGTGCAATGGCCATGGGACTTATTTTCAATGGAGTTGTAGATGCAGGCATCATTAGCAGTTCAAGCAAATTTTATGGATTAATGAGCGTTCCGTTTTGGCAACACCTTATCATTGGAAGCATTCTTTTTGGAGCGGTTTATATGGCCACAGACCCTGTTACGGCTGCGCAAACCAACAAAGGGAAATGGATTTACGGTTTTTTGATTGGATTTATATCCATTATGATCCGCGTTTTTAATCCGGCTTATCCTGAAGGGGTTTTCCTCGCCATTTTATTAATGAATGTATTTGCGCCCACTATTGATCATTATGTGGTTCAAGGCAATGTTAAGAAACGCATGAATCGTTTAAAAGTAAAAACAGCTTAGATATGGGGATGAATACAGATACCAATAAATACACAATTTTATTTGCCATAGGAATGGTCATTGTGGTCGGTTCGCTATTGGCATTTACAGCCTCTAGCTTGGCACCCAATATTGATGTCAATAAGCGTTTGGAAAAACAACAAAATATCTTATATGCCATGGGCATCAATGAGAATACAAGCAGCAGTGCTAAATTTGTTTCTACTGAAAAAGCGCCCGATCTTTTTAAACAATACATCGTAGAACAAATAATCATCCAAGGTGGCGATATTAGCAGTTCTGAGGATGCTTATTTGATTGATGTTAAAAAACAACAGGCCAATAGCAAAGCTGGAATTGAAAGAAAATTACCTTTGTTTGTTGGAGAAAAGGAAAACAAAAAATTCTATATTGCACCGATTCGAGGCAAAGGCCTTTGGGATGCTATTTGGGCCTATGTTGCCATGGATGAAAATATGGTCATTCAAGGGGCCTATTTTGATCATAAAGGAGAAACACCAGGACTGGGAGCTAATATCAAAGAACGCTTTTTTATGGATGATTTTATTGGTGAGCACCTTATGGAAAATGGAAATTTTAAAGGTATTACTGTCTCCAAAACTAATGCCGATCCAAAGAATGTAGATAAAATGGATTACGAAGTGGATGCCATTGCAGGTGCGACCATTACTGGTGACGGTGTGGCAGCGATGATTAAATCTGAGTTAAAGCTCTATGTGCCTTATTTTAAATCACTAAAAACTAAAGCCTATGAGACTTCTCTCTAAAAAAGACAGTAAATTAATTTTAGATCCCTTGGCGGATAACAATCCCATTACCATACAAGTATTGGGAATTTGTTCAGCACTCGCCATAACAGCACAGCTTAAGGCTTCGATTGTGATGTCTGTTTCGGTATTGTTTGTGTTGGGCGTTGGCAATGTTGTCATCTCTCTTATTAGAAACATTATTCCTTCAAAAATTAGAATTATTGTTCAATTGACTGTGGTAGCAGCGCTTGTTATAATTGTTGATTTGGTCCTTAAAGCCTTTGCCTACGAGCTGAGCAAGGAACTTTCAGTATTTGTTGGATTGATCATCACTAACTGTATCATTATGGGACGATTTGAAGCCTTTGCTTTGGGCAATGGACCTTGGCGCTCCTTTTTAGACGGCATAGGCAATGCCGCTGGATATGGATTCATATTGATACTTGTCGGGTTTTTTAGAGAATTACTTGGATCTGGAACTCTGATGGGTTTTAAGGTTCTTGGCGATCCTATTGAGAAAACGGGCATTTATGCTTTTGGTTACGAAAATAATGGATTTATGTTATTGTCTCCTATGGCATTGATCGTTGTTGGTCTGATTATATGGGTGCAACGTAGCAAAAATAAAGCATTAATAGAAGACTAAAGAGACTATGGAATATTTAGAATTGTTTTTTAAATCTATTTTTATTGACAATATGGTGTTTGCCACATTTTTAGGCATGTGCTCATATTTGGCGGTTTCCAAAAAAGTATCCACTGCTGTAGGATTGGGTGCTGCAGTCATTTTTGTCCTTTTGGTGACAGTCCCTCTAAACTGGTTGTTGGATCAATACATCCTAAAACCTGGCGCATTGTCCTGGTTGGGCGAAGATTACGCCGTTTATGATCTTAGTTTTTTATCTTTTATTATGTTTATTGCGACCATTGCGACCATGGTTCAACTAGTAGAGATCATCGTTGAGAAATTTTCACCTGCACTATACAACTCCTTAGGAATCTTTTTACCATTAATTGCTGTAAACTGTGCCATCCTCGGGGGCTCATTGTTTATGCAATCTAGAGAAATTGCGACTCTAGGTCTGGCAACCGTTTATGGTTTCGGTTCAGGAATTGGTTGGTTTTTAGCCATTTTGGCCATTGCTGCCATAAGAGAGAAAATTCGATATTCAAGTGTACCAGCACCTCTTAGAGGTTTGGGAATTACCTTTATAATTACTGGACTCATGGCCATTGGGTTTATGAGTTTTGGAGGTATGCTGACAGGGGGTGAGGAAGAATCAACTGAAGCGCCCAAAGAAATTGTTGTGGAGTTGATAAAGCTTGAAGATAGTAACAATAACGAAATCAAAAAAACAGAGTAGATATGTTAATTTTAGCCGCAGGAACATCTGGAACCATCGTTGCTACCGTGGTAGCTTTTTTAGTCATCTCTTTAATGTTGATCAGTGTCTTATTATTTGTAAAACAAAAATTATCACCTTCAGGCCCCGTCAAAATTATGATCAACGGGGAAAGAGAAATAGAAGTTGCTTCTGGTGGAACCTTGTTATCGACGCTTGGTAATCAAAAAATATTTTTACCATCGGCTTGTGGTGGTGGTGGAACCTGTATACAATGTGAATGCCATGTCTTATCTGGCGGGGGAGAGGCTCTGCCTACTGAAACGCCGCATTTTTCCAGAAAAGAGTTGAAACAGGGTGCGCGATTGTCTTGCCAAGTCAAAGTCAAGCAGGACATGGAAATCACAATTCCAGAAGAGGTTTTCGGGATTAAAAAATGGGAAGCTACGGTCGTTAGAAACTATAATGTTGCGTCCTTCATCAAAGAATTTGTGGTTGAAATACCCGACGATATGGGCTATAAAGCAGGCGGATACATCCAAATTGAAATCCCACCTTGTGAAATTAATTACAAAGACATCGATATCACTGCCCATCCAGAAGAGCACGACGATCCCAAGAAATTCCAAACAGAATGGGATAAGTTTGGCTTGTGGCCATTAACCATGAAAAACTCTGAAACCGTTGAGCGCGCCTATTCCATGGCTTCATATCCAGCTGAGGGTCGTGAAATTATGCTAAATGTACGCATTGCCACACCGCCTTGGGACCGCTCTAAAAATGCTTGGATGGATGTAAATCCTGGCGTTGCATCTTCTTATATTTTTGCACAAAAGCCTGGTGATAAAGTGACGATTTCTGGTCCTTACGGTGAGTTCTTCATCAACGAAAGCGAGTCTGAAATGCTTTATGTAGGTGGTGGTGCAGGTATGGCCCCCATGCGTTCTCACCTTTACCATTTATTTAAAACGCTAAAAACTGGTCGCAAAGTCACCTATTGGTATGGAGGACGCTCTAAAAGAGAACTGTTTTATTTAGATCACTTTAAACAATTGGAAAAAGAATTTTCAAATTTCAAATTTTACCTAGCCCTTTCCGAACCTTTGAAAGAGGACCATTGGAAAATTAAAGAAAATATTGATGCTCCAGGAGATGGCTTCGTTGGATTTATTCACAACTGTGTGATTGAGAATTATTTAAATCACCATGAAACCCCTGAGGACATCGAATTGTATTTCTGTGGGCCACCGCTTATGAACCAAGCCGTTCAAAAAATGGGTGAGGATTTTGGTATACCAGATGAGCATATCCGTTTTGATGATTTTGGAGGCTAAAAATTACCATTCAATTAACGTACCAAGCCCGACTTAGTGTTGGGCTTTTTGTATTTTTGTATTATGTCAAAACCACTCTCTAAACAAGAACTGCACAACCTAGCCATGAACCACGTTGGTAAAGACTTAGAGTCTAGAGGTTTTGAGTTTGTGGCCATTAATAGCCGCTTAAAAAAGCACCCTCAATTTGTTTGTATTGATAAAAACAGTCAGTATTTTTTTATCATTGTCCGTGCCGTCATGCTCCCTGAAAACCCTAACAATTACGACATTGTATGGATGGAGACCTTTAAACAGCATGCTGTAGAAAATAAAGCCAAGGTATTATATGCTGGGGTCGCTTTGGGAAACCCAAAAGGGGAAGAATTACCCATTTACCTAAATGAGGAATACTTGATAGAGTACAATGGCATACAAGTCATCGAAACTAATTTGAATTAATTTTAGCATCGTGAAAAAACTATCTTTATTTTGTTTATTGATCTTTATTTCTTGTAAAAAAGAGCGGGAACAGTTTCGTCTCTCTGGAGCGATTTTTGGAACGACCTATACCATAATATATGATGGTGAAGAGAATTTTCAATCCGATTTTGACCAACTTTTTAAAGATATCAATAACGCCTTTTCCACCTATATTCCAAATTCAATGATCTCAAAGATCAATAAAAATAATTCTATTGAAGTAGACGAACACTTTAAAAAGGTCTTTAAGGCATCCAAAGAAATTTACAAAGCGACCGATGGTTGTTTTGACCCCACTATTGGCGCAGTTGTCAATGCTTGGGATTTTGGCCCGACTGGTGTTGTTGAAAACTTGGACAGTCTTAAAATAAAAAAATTAATGCAATCAGTTGGTTTTGATAAAGTCAAGTTAGAAGACTCTAAGATTTTTAAGCCAATTGAAACGGCTTTAGACTTTAACGCTATTGCGAAAGGCTATGCAGTGGATGTAATAGCAGAATTTTTAGCGTCCAAAAACAGCTCTGATTTTTTAATTGAAATTGGGGGTGAAATAAGATGTAGTGGACTCAACGCCACAAAACAAAAATTATGGGTTGTCGGATTGCAAAACCCCGATTTAAATAGTGAACTGCCCTATGTTGATAAAGTTACATTAAACAATGCCTCAATGGCGACATCAGGTACTTACCGCAAATTTAAAATTGACGAAAATGGTCTTCGTTATACCCATATTATGGACACCAAAACCGGATATCCCAGTCCTACCAATATTTTAAGCGTATCAGTCATTACTGATGACTGTATGACTGCTGATGCCTATGCAACGGCCCTTCAAACCATGCCCGTAGAGGATATGTCCATATTTTTGGAGTCTCACCCTGAGTTGAAAGTTTTTATCGTTTTTGAGTCAGAAGATAAGGCCTTAGAATTTAAGTCTTTTAATGGTTTTCAGTTTTACAAGGGCTTGTAAACCACTGGTATTAATTCCCCCTTACTAAGGCAGTACTTTGTAATTTGCGCATCTGAAAGTGTTTTGGTGAAGTCTACTTTTTCGACTTTAAAGCCACAGGACTTTAAGCGCTCAAAGTAGTCCATTCCATAAATGCGAACATGGTCGTATTGACCAAATATTTTAGCCCGTTTTTTAGGATCGGTGATGCTTTTGTCTTCGAAAGTATTTTTGCGATTTATATCCAATGGAATCTGAAAAATTCCCATCCCGCCTGGTTTCATTACTCTAAACAATTCTTTTAGCGCCCTTTGGTCGTCCGGAACGTGTTCCAATACGTGGTTACACAAAATAACATCAAAGTAATTCGATTCAAAGGGAAGTTGACAAATATCGGCTTTTACATCCGCCATTGGAGACTCTAAATCTGTTGTTGTATAATCTAGATTTTCCATATCCCGAAACCTTTTATAAAATGCCTGCTCTGGTGCAAAATGAAGGACTTTTTTTTCAGCACTAAAAAAGTTGGTATCAGTTTTTAAAAACAACCACAAAAGCCGATGTCTTTCTAAAGAATAAGTAGAAGGGGACAGTGCATTTTTTCTAACTTTATGATAGCCATAGGGTAAAAATCCTCTAAAACTCGATCCGTCAATTGGATCGGTATACTTTGATCCTTTGTAATAGATTGAAATTAAGGGCTTTACAATAAAACTCAATTGTGTTAGAAAAGTTCTTGGAAAGAGATTTAAGACTAATTTGACGGTATTTTTCATTTACTCAAATTTCTTTGGTCCAAACAGAGTAGGCGCTTTAAGGCGCTGTAATTTCATTTTTACTTTTTAAAATGGAAGTGGCTATAAGGTCCCAAAGAGCAATGCGTTGTTGCAGTGCAGATTTTGCAATTTCAAGTGTTTCCGTCCATTTTGTTTGGTCATCGCCACATAAATTTTCAACCATACTTAGTGAAATTGGTCCATGTTCGTCTCCATCTAGTTCAATGTGACGATTTAAATAATAGAGCAACTTGCTGTAACGGTCATCTTCTGGGCTTGTTTTTGATTGCTGAATGATTTCTAAAAACATATCTGGAATAACATCTTCGCGACCAAAGGTGAATGCAGCCGCGATACAATGTGGTTTTCCTTCTGAAATCACGCCAAAAGTAAAATTAATAAAAGATTTGACAGTGGGATGCATTTCAACCATTTCTGAGGCTTTACTTACAGAGGCTCCATTTTCAATTGCTTTTAAAAATATTTTAATTTGATGTGTATTGGCCTGAATTTGATCCATTGAGTCGATGTACATTTCAAAGTGACTTTTCACCTCTCCTTGTTCATTGACATCACTTTCTTCACCCATAACGATTTCGTTGATAAAGCGGGCTGCGGCCCCACTTCCTTTGGGTGTCCACGGGACTGTAGTGTTTGTCAGAGTTCCCTGAAGCGCTTTCAGTAAAGACATAAAATCCCAAACAGCAAAAATATGGTACTCCATAAACAACTTAATGTCATCAATGGTTGACAAACACCCATAAACAGCATGGTTTTTTATTTGCTTTCTCAGCGGTCGTAATTCAGTTTCTACGTGTTCAATGGTTTTCATGATAACTTCTTTAGGTAATTTTATTAGATTTAAACTCATCTTCTTCATTGGTGCTAATACCCAATGCCTCGTTTATATAAGCAAAGGTTGACAACAGTTCAGGTTTTCCGTTAACAAGCGCAACATTGTGTTCAAAATGCGCACTTGGTCGTTTGTCTTTAGTGGTGATGGTCCAACCATCTTGGTGGTGTTCAATGCGGTGTGTCCCCATATTTATCATGGGTTCTATGGCAACTACCATGCCGTCTAAGAATTTTTTCCCACGTCCTCTTTTGCCAAAATTAGGCATTTCTGGGGCTTCATGCATCGTACGCCCAAGACCGTGACCTACCAATTCTCTGACCACACCATATCCAAAAGACTCACAGTAATTTTGAATGGCATAGCCAACATCGCCAACACGATTATTTTTTTTAAAAGCCCTGATACCTTCATAAAGAGACGCTCTGGTAACCTCCAAGAGTTTTTGAGTTTCTGATGCTATTTCGCCCACTGCAAAAGTGAAGGCATGATCCCCATAAAACTCATTTTTAAGGGCACCACAGTCAATGGAGATAATGTCTCCATTTTCAAGTGGTGTGTCGTTTGGGATACCGTGAACTACTTGTGTATTTGGACTGACACAAAGCGTGTTTGGAAAATCATAAAGACCCAAAAATCCAGGGACTGCGCCATGGTCTCTGATAAAAGTTTCAGCCAAGCCGTCAAGTTTTAATGTGTTAACTCCTGGTTTTAGCTCGGCGGCCAACATGCCCAACGTTTTGGACACAATTAAAGCACTCTCGCGAATGCATTCTATCTCTTCTGAAGTCTTTAAATTAAGCGTTTTCATTGGCAGCTACAAAGATACTCAAAAGACTTTATTTGAGCTTAAATTTTTATTGGATTTAGAGCAATGATTTTTGGGTCATGGCCTCTGGTGGATCAATCCCAATCAGTTCCAAAATAGTGGGTGCAATCGCCCCCAATACACCCCCATTAATTTTTTTTAAATCATTGTCAATCAAAATAATGGGTACTGGGTTTGTGGTGTGTGCGGTATGGGGGCTACCGTCTGGATTTACCATGGTTTCACAATTGCCATGATCGGCAATCAAAAGGGTGGTATAGTTGTGTCTGAGAGCAGTTTGAATCACCGCTTTGACACAATTATCAACCGCCTCGCATGCTTTGATAGCGGCTTCCATTACGCCAGTGTGTCCGACCATGTCACCATTAGCAAAATTCAAACATATAAAATCAGTAGATTCTGCTTTTAAAACAGGGATCAAGGCGTCACGAATTGCATAGGCGCTCATCTCTGGTTGGAGATCGTAAGTTGCAACTTTGGGAGAATTTTTTAAGATTCGTTTTTCACCTTTAAATGGTTTTTCTCTTCCGCCGGAAAAGAAAAAAGTGACATGTGGATATTTTTCTGTTTCGGCAATGCGCAACTGGGTTTTTCCATTAGCCTCTAAGATCTCACCAAGAGTTTGTTGGATGTTTTCTTTGTTAAATATAACTCCGATGTCTTTAAAATTTTCATCGTAGTTGGTCATGGTAACATAGTGTAATTTTAAAGCAGGCATGTCATTTTTAGCGAGGTCACTTTGGGACAAAGCTTGGGTTAATTGACGGCCTCTATCAGTTCTAAAATTAAAAAAGAGGACGACATCTCCATTCTTGATTTTGGCAAGCGCTTGGTTGTTTTGATCTGTGGCAATGATGGGTTTTATAAACTCATCCGTAATCCCATGATCGTAAGATTTTTGTATAGAAGTCTTAAAGTCTTTTGAAACTTCCCCTTGGCCATTGACGATTGCTTTATAAGCCAGTTTGGTACGTTCCCAACGGTTGTCTCGGTCCATAGCATAGTACCGTCCAATAACCGTGGCTAGTTTTATACTTGAATCCTCCAATCTGGTTTCCAAAGCTGAAATAAAGCCCAAACCTGATTTGGGATCTACATCTCTTCCATCGGTAAAAGCATGAACAAAACCTTTTGAAATATTATTCTTTTCCAAAATATCAATCAGACCCATCAGGTGACTGGTATGAGAGTGTACCCCTCCATCACTAAGCAAACCTAAAAGATGAATGGGTTTGTTTTCAGATTTGGCATAGGCAATGGCTTTTTTCAACACTGGCTGACTTTGCAGTGTTTTGTTTTCTACAGCCAAATTAATTTTGGCCAAATCCTGATAAACAATCCTTCCAGCTCCAAGGTTCATATGTCCGACTTCGCTGTTTCCCATTTGACCTTCAGGAAGTCCAACATGCAATCCATCTGTTCGCAAGTTGGCGTAAGCATAATTTCTATACAAACTATCAATGTAGGGGGTTTTGGCGTGGTCAATGGCTGAGACTTTTGGATCAGGGGAGTGCCCCCAACCATCTAAAATCATCAAAATTACTTTCTTATTCATCGCTAGTGGTATGGTTGTAAAGATAGTAAGAATTCACAGTTTTGGATTGTTTCCGCATCATTTAAATCTACTTAAATCTGTTCCGGGCTCAATTTCATAGGGCAAGCTGTCTTTTTTAAAAACACAGGCTTTGAAGGGCCCTTTTAATTTGATTTTATCTCCATGAATTTTTAAATAGCTACCCTCTCTCAGTCCCAATACATTATGATCGTTAAAAAAATGAAATTCTTTAATACGCGTAGCCCTTGATTCCCCCATGTGTCTACTGTCTTTTAGTGGCTCTAAATAATGAGGGTTTATATTAAATGGTATCAATTCAAGCGCTTTAAAACTAGGCGGGTATACAATAGGCATGTCGTTTGAAGTCCCTATCGTTTGGCCACAAATATTACTGCCTGCACTGGTCCCAAGGTATGGAGTTCCAGACAGAATGGCAGCTTTCAGGGGTTGCATCAAATCGAGTTTATACAATGCATTGAGCAAGACAAAACTATTACCTCCCCCCACAAAAACTCCTTGAGCATCTGCAACTGCCTTTTTAGGATCTTTAAATTTGTGAAGCCCCATTACCTTCTTTCCAATTTTTTGAAATGCATTTTGAGCAATTCTTGTGTAGTTATCGTGGCTCATCCCACTTGGCCTTGCATAAGGAACGAATAAAATACAGTCTACGGATTTAAAAAAATCAGACAGTTCTACTAAAAGATATTCCAAGTAGCTGCTTCCGTAGGTTGTTGAGGTGCTTGCTATTAGTATTTTTTTCATTAAAAAAATTATTGTTGCAGTGCCATTCGTTTCGTAAATTTATGCAAAATTAAACGAATCACTTTGCGTTTTTGTCTTCATTTTGTAGTGTCTTCCTTCGCTTTGTTAACAGCAACAATTTCACTCGCTCAAACGCGTGAAATTACAGGGGCTGTAAGTGCGAGCGGAAGTGTGGAAGGCATTCATGTCATTAACAGAAATTCTTATCGCTATGCCACTACGGATGAAAATGGCATTTTTAAAATTCAGGCCAAAGTTTCGGATACGCTTTATTTCTCATCGATTCAGTATATTCCAAAAGAAATTTCAGTATCTCTTGAAGTTATTCAAAAAAAAATAATCATGGTCAAATTAGAGGATTCTGTGACCTCACTGGATGAGGTTATTTTAGGACAGATTTTAACTGGTGATCTATATTCTGACATCAATAACTCCGACGCTAAACGGCCCTTAGATTTTTATGACTTTGGCCTCCCGGGATATACAGGACCTAGAAGAACGCTGATTGAAAATCGAGTGGTTGAAGCCACCGAAAACCCATATATTTTTTTGGGAATTCCACCCAGACCTAACCTCTGGAAAATATTGAATAAAATTACAGGTCGGACCAAGCGTTTAAAACAAAATCTAAAAATTGAAAGAGATAAAAATATTTTAAAACATATCAAACAGGTTATTGGCCCCGAGCTTTTTAAATATGCTGAGCTCTCACAAAGTCTTAGGCCAGAATTTTACTACTTTTGTGCAGATGACGAGAATTTTCAAAGACGTTGCAATAAGGACAAAAGTGATGTAGAAATTCTTCAATTTTTGGAAGAAAAGCTTCCAGAATTTAAAGCCAATATTATTTCTGAGAATTAAAGTTTAGTTCCTATCTTTGTAACATGTTAATCTTGACTCCCCTTTTTATAAGTAGTACAGAAATCGTATTTATACTGTTTATTGTTGTGATGATTTTTGGTGCCGATAAGATACCTGATATTGCCAAAGGCCTGGGTAAAGGGATCCGAACTTTGAAGAATGCAACAACAGATATAAAGGGTGAGATCAAGCGGAGTGCTGAATCTCATGGAATTGAAACTGATATTTCACAAGAAGTCACTAAAGAAATTAATAAAGTCAAAGACGAAGTAAATGACTTAGCAGGCTCAGTCCGCAGAAAATAATACTGCCTATTTTTTGATGCTAATTGTGAGTCCGTCTCTTATGGGGAGCAAGACTGTTTTTAAGCGTTTGTCTGTTTTTAAAAGTTTATTGTATGCCATGACGCCCTTTGTCGACAAGTCAGAATTCTCGACTGTTTCAATTACTTTTCCACTCCACAGCACATTGTCTGAAAGGATGACGCCCCCTGATTTAAGATTGTCTATAATTAGGTGGAAGTAATTGACATAGTTGCTTTTGTCTGCATCCATAAAAACCAAATCAAATTTAGCTTTTAATTTTGGAATTATTTCTAGGGCTGTTCCAGTGTATTGATAAATTTGAGAGCCATATTCAGAGCGGTCAAAATACCGCCTTTGCAGTTCCACCAATTCTTCATTACGGTCAATGGTGTGTAGGGTTCCGCCCTTTACGAGGCCTTCTGCCAAACACAAGGCCGAATACCCAGTAAAAGTTCCCAATTCTAAAATTGTTTTTGGCCGAATCAATTGTGAAAGTACACTCAAAACACGACCTTGATAATGCCCACTAAGCATGCGTGGTTGCAATACTTTTTGATAGGTTTCACGTGTTAGGTCTGCAAGCAATGCTGGCTCGTCTTCTGAGTGTTGAACTACATAGTTGTTGAGGGCTTCAGTTATAAATTGCATCAACCTAAAATTTTTTGGATCAACTCTTCTTTCTTATCATTATTATTGCCAAACAACCAGCGCAGTACATTGTCTTCCCATATATCATCATATTGCGATTGATCAATCATATTTTCTCTTTTGGCAAGGTCTAATAACTTTCCTGGGTAAGAAGATTGTGCCTCACTTTCCATCTCACCCAAAGGATAGGGATCATCCAAGCCCATTATAATTTGTCTGCTTCCCTGACGCTTGAGCATTAAATCGAAAGAATCTGTGTCGTGCACCAATGTATCAAAATAAATATTTTCATGTCCAACTGCTTTTCGCGGATGGGATTTTCCTTTAAACAAATCTGGGCGTCCATCAAATCCTTGAATGCGTCTGCCTAAATTCATTTGTGCCATTTGGCCTCCATGCGCAAAACAAGTTCGAATATTTGGAAAGCGTTCTTGCATTCCATTTAGGGTGTAAAAATGATAGGCATCTCCACATTGCGCCAACATCCAAATAAGGTGGAAACGCCAGGAAGTATTCTCAAGTTTAATCATTTTATCCCCGTCGTAGGGGTGAATTTCAATGGCTAATTTATATTGATTGGCCAGTTCAAAAATGGCGTCATTTTCACGATCAAAAACACTGCGCCATTGTCCAACACTGTCCATAAAGTGTGTGGGTAAACAAAGTACTTTTAAATCCAAATCTTCAATACAGCGTTCTATTTCCCAAAGAGCGCCCTGTATAAAGCCGGGATGCACAACAAATCCACAAGTAAATTTAGAGCCCTGATCTTGCTGTATTTTTGCATTAAAATCATTTTGAAAACGCAGTGCCTTTTTCATCATTTCCAAGCGCAATCCATTGCCGTAGAGTTGAGACAGATTGAGCACTACCGCATGGTCTATTTTATTTTTTTCCATCCACTCTAACTTTTCGTCAAAGAAAAAACTAGAATGGGTTACTGGCCGACTCCATCCCTTTTGAAGCATATGCTTGCGTTCATCGTCAACCCAAAAAATTTCTTTATCCTTCATAAATTGAGGAATTTCTTCCGGGTAGGGAAGTAGGTGCGAATGGCCATTGATGCGGAGTTTAGGTTTCATAAGACAATGTTTTCAGCAGCAATATGAATGTGTTTTAGAGTAAAATATTATGTATTATCAAATCTGTTATCTACTTCCATAATTTCACCTGTTTTGGGGCAAGTTCTCAAGGCTTCATTTGAATAAAATCTTTTAAAAACAGGTAGAAAATCTTTTTCTATATTGGTCAGTGTAAAATATTCTTCATAGAGCAATTCATTTGCAGTATCTGAAAACCACATCAATCCATCTTTTTGATTTTTCTTTCTTTTTCTTTCAATGACCAAGCCAATTGAACCTTCAGATCTTACAGGCGAGTGGGGTATTTTTGCTGGCAAAAGAAACATTTCCCCGGCTTTTATTGGAACTTCAACAAGCTTGCCGTTTTGCTGTGTTTTTACAATGATCTCACCTTCTATCTGAAAGAAAAGCTCCTCTGTTTCATTGTAATGGTAATCTTTTCTTGCATTAGGACCGGCAACAATCATTACAATATAATCTTCTGATTCAACATATAGATTTTTATTGCCCACAGGGGGCTTTAATAGATGTCTGTTATCCGCTATCCACTTTTGTAAGTTAAAAGGTTTTTTTATTTCCATATATTTTCAATTTATAATTTTTATAGTCTTTCATCATTCTACAAGTTAAGAATTTATAACTCATGCAATTACAATGATTTTAAATCCCCTGATTTTTTAATATAGAATTGGTTTCGTCTTTGATTTTTTCGTAGAGTTCTTCAATGGGAGAATTCAAGTTTATTTGTTTTTTTTCAATCATTTTTAAAATGCTTTTGTCTTGTGCACGACCTAGCACCATAGCTTCGTTATAACCCATATCGTCTCTAAAGGTTACCATAGAGTATTTTGAAAAATAGGCCTCCGGCAATTGTTTTTCCAAGCGTGTTTCAAGACTTCTTTTTTGCTGAAAGTTGGGATTGGAGACATGATCTTTCATTTCATGAAAATTATCAATGGCCAAGTCAGCAATGCCATCGGTGTCCTTTTTCCGCTTAAGTTCAAAGGCTTTAAATGCCGCTTCCCAATCGCCTTGGTGAAGGTCAAATGCAGCATCTAATTCACTAACATCTTCAAAAGAGGCGTTCATACCCTGGCCATAAAACGGCACAATGGCGTGGGCTGCATCTCCTAGGATGAGATTTTTACCGGCATATTGCCAAGGAAAACACTTGATGGTTCCCAGCGGGGCTGTAGGATTTTTAAAAAATTCGCTGACCAAGTCTGGCATGAGCTCAAGGGTGTCAGGAAATTCTTTAGAAAAGAAGTTTAGCACCTTGTATTCCGTATCTAAATTTTTAAAGTTATATGTTCCGCCTTCATAGGCCAAAAATAAGGTCACCGTAAAACTTCCATCTAAATTGGGGAGTGCAATGATCATGTAATCCCCTCTTGGCCATATGTGTAAGACATTTTTTTTGGCTCTAAAGCCACCGTTTTTATCCGCCGGAATACTCAATTCTTTATAACCATGGGTCAAAAAATCCTGAGAAAAATTAAATAAAAATTCTCGCTTTGACACATAACTCTTTCTGAGGGAGGATCCCGCTCCATCGGTCCCAAAGATGCGTCCTGCCTTGCAGTTTAAAGAGTACCTATTTTTTGTATTTGTAAAGCTGGCAATATTATTTTTTAAATCTACCTCATCGCATTTGAGATTAAATTCAAAGCTTACATTTTCTAAAGCCTCGGCTTGGTCTATAAGCAGTGCTGTTAGCAGTTCCCTAGAGATAGAATTGATATATTCTCCTTTCCGACCACTGTATTTAGACATTTTAAGACGCCCTTCTTTGTCGTGAAGCATCCGACCATACATAGGAATACACAGCGGCTTTACCGCTGCTTCTAGACCTACCATTTTCAGGGCTTTTAGTCCGCGATTTGACAGTGCCAAATTGATTGAACGACCCGCTTTGAGGTCCACCTTTCTGAGATCTGATCGCCTCTCCATGACCCGTACTCTATGGCCTCTTTGCCCCATTCTTAAGGCCAAAAGCGATCCGCAAAGACCAGCACCAATAATCAGGATATCCTCTTTGGTTTTCATGACAATAGGGTTTTTAAAATTTTTACCATGCGATACACATCCTCAAAAGAGTTATAAAAGGGGACGGGTGCACAGCGAATAACATCCGGCTCTCTCCAGTCTGTAATGACATGCATTTCGGTTAATTTTTTATGCAGTGTTTTGTCTGTATTTTTAACCCGAATAGACAATTGACAGCCCCTTTGATTGGGGTCCTTGGGTGTGATGACTTCAATGTCTGGGTTGTTGAGCTCATTTATCAAGTACTCCAAATAGCCAGTGAGTTGAATGGATTTTTCACGCAGTGCCTCCATCCCTACCTCATTAAATAAATCCAAGGAGGCTTTGATCGCCGCCATCGATAAAATTGGAGGATTGCTCAGTTGCCAGCCTTCAGCACCAGGGCTAATGTCTAATGCTTGGCGCATGTCAAATCGAGTGGTTTTGTTTTGACTCCACCAACCGGAAAATCTTTTTAAGTTCTTGTCGTGTGCGTAGCGCTGGTGTACAAAAACACCCCCCAAACTTCCAGGGCCAGAATTTAAATATTTATAGGTACACCATGCTGCGAAATCCACACCTGAAGCGTGTAAATCTGGTTGAATATTGCCAGCCCCATGCGCCAAGTCAATACCCACTTTACAACCCTTGGCATGCCCGAGCTCAGCAATTTTTTTTAAGTCTAAATATTGTCCTGTATAATAATTGACCCCCCCTATGAGGATAAGTGCAATTTCGGCCCCTTGTTTTTCAAGCAGGCTTTCAAGATCCTCAATGTGAAGCAGGGTTTTTCCTGCCCTTGGAGACCATTCTATTAGGCAGTCTTTGGGGTCATAGCCATGAAATTCCAATTGTGTTTGCACTGCATAACGATCCGATGGGAAGGCATCACTTTCAATCAGAATTTTTGGTCGTTTTTTTGTAGGACTGTAAAAAGAGGCCATCAAAAAATGTAAGTTGGCTGTTAAGGTATTCATCACCACCACCTCAATGGGTTTGGCACCCATAATTTTAGCCATGCTTTCAGTGAGATATTCGTGGTAGGGCATCCATGGGTTTTTGGCTTGGAAATGGCCTTGAACTCCTAAATTTGCCCAATCCTTTAACTCTTGTTCAACAACTGCTTTGGTGGTTTTGGGTTGAAGACCCAAAGAGTTTCCTGTAAAATAAAGCCAATCATTGCCTTTGTTGTCTTTGGGAATATGAAAGGCCTCTCGGTAAGGCCTCAGAGCGTCTTTTTGGTCTCTATTGAGCGCATATTCAAGATGTGGTTCAAATCCAAACAAATCTTAGGTTTTGAGTTTGGTCAAATGTAGCCATTTTTCAAAGATTATAAAATTGGGAATTTAATGATTAGACTTTAAAAGCTGAGGAAATTTTGCCTTGAAGCGCTTGAGTCTTGGGATGGAAACATTGCGCACATAATAATTGTTGGGGTGAAGGCGTTCATAGTTTTGATGGTAATTCTCTGCTTTCCAAAACTTTTGAAAGGGATAAACTTCAGAAGCTACTTTGATATTTTGTGTTTTTTCAATTTCTTCAATTTTTTGCAATATGATTGCTTTTTGGGTCTTGTTTTGATAAAAAACTATAGAGCGATACTGCGAACCCCTATCTGGCCCCTGACCATTGACCTGTGATACATTTTGAGATCCAAAATATACATCAACCAAGGTGGAAAAACTCACTTGCTGAGGATCGTAATATACCTCCACCGCTTCGGCATGACCGCTTCGGCCTGTGTTACTCAATTCATAAGTTGGATTTTTGGTATGCCCACCCGAATAGCCGCTAATGGCTTCTTGAACACCTGCCACGCTTTCATAAATGGCTTCCACACACCAAAAACAGCCACTGGCAAAATAGGCTCTGGCGATGCCATTTTCAATGGGCAATTCGATGGGTTCGGCATTGATAACCGCTTTTTGCTGTGGGTCTTTTGCTGGATTTTGACAACTACTAAGATTAAAAAATAAGAAGGGTAGAAAGATAAGAAGACGTTTCATAGGCTTAATATTTATTCTGTAAAATTATGAAGGATGGTCTTAAAATCTGTGAAATTTATATTAAAAAAGACTTGAGTTTTTTCTTGGGGTTTTGAGAGTGGATTAGAATTTAACTTATCAGGGAGTCTATAATTGGGTTTTACTTCTTTTAAATTTCTAATATCTCATTGTTGTTTACAGCATTCTTTTTAAGTTCAATAATAACTCACTACAAACCAACAAACATTCTTTTTTTAGATAAAATTTTCTTGGTATTGAATAAAAATTTTAATGTAGGTTCACATTTCTAAAAAATTTGGGTCAAAAAAAAACCTCACAAATGTGAGGGTTTTTTGTAGGAGTTGGGTTATTATCACATGGTAGAAAATAATTTTTCCATTTTAGCTTTCTGCTCATCTGCAAGTACTGCATCGACCAAAATTCGGCCGCTGTGCTCGTCCGTGATTATTTTTTTTCTGGCTGCAATCTCAACCTGAACTTGTGGGGGGATGGTAAAATATGACCCTCCTGAGGCGCCTCTTTCGATGGGCACAACTGCAAGTCCATTTTTTACACTTGTACGTATTTTAGTGTAGGCCTTGGCAAGACGCTGCTCAATTTTAGTTTTATACTCCTCAGATTTATTTAGCAAGACTTCTTCCTCTTTTTCTGTCTCTGCCAAAATCGCATCCAAGTCTTTCTTTTTGTGATTGAGGTGCTCCTCTCTTTCTTTAAGGCGCTCTTTAGTCCCCTCAATGACTTCCTTTTTTTGCTCTATTTGGGCTCTGAACTCCTTGATATGTTTTTCAGCCAATTGAATTTCTAGTTCCTGGAATTCAATTTCTTTAGCCAAGGAATTAAACTCTCTGTTGTTGCGAACATTTTTTTGTTGTTCGTTGTACTTTTTGATCAATGTTTTCGCTTCCTCAATTAAAATCTTCTTCGCTTTGATTTGATCGTCAATGTCAGTGAGGTTGTCTTGGAATTTTTGAACTCTTAACTTGAAGCCTTCTACTTCGTCCTCTAAATCGCGAACTTCAAGGGGAAGCTCGCCTCGAACATTACGGATTTCATCGACTCTTGAATCGATGAGCTGTAAGTCGTACAACGCTCTGAGTTTTTCTTCAATGGTCAGTTCTTTTTTTTTAGCCATGCTTATTTATAATTTACCGGGTTCGTATTAATCTTTGATAAATGGATTGCAAAATTAGGATTTTTTTTCTTAAGATATGACGCCAAAAGATTTTTTGTGTATTGTTCGCTTTCGTAATGGCCAATATCCATTAGTAAAATTTCATTTTCAGCGGTAAAAAAGTCGTGGTATTTTAAATCGGCGCTGATAAAGGCATCTGCCCCAGCACTTTTTGCTGTAGAAATTGCAAAACTTCCAGAGCCTCCTAAAACGGCCACTTTTCTAATTTTTTTATTTAAAAGTTTAGAATGCCTAATGACGGCTGACTTCATCCTTTTTTTTACAAATTCCAAAAAATCAGTCTCGAGCATGGGTGATTTTAAGTCTCCAATCATACCCATGCCGATATGTTGGTTTTTATTTTCAAGTGTTCTTATTTCATAAGCGACCTCTTCATAGGGATGGGTTTTAAAAAGTGTTTTTAAAACAGCAGGTTCTAGATGCTTAGCAAAAGTTATTTCAATTTTTGTTTCCTCCACTTTTTTCATCTCACTAGGGTTTCCTAAAACAGGGTTTGATTCTATATTACCTTTGAAAGTCCCCTGACCCTTACTGTTAAAACTGCAGTTTTCGTAATTTCCTACGGCGCCAAGACCAAGTTCAAAAAGGGCTGATCTCAAATTTTCGGATTCCGCATTCGGTACATAAGTGATTAATTTTTTTAAAGTTCCGTTCTGTGGCATAAGAATGGATTTGTTTTTTAAATCCAAGACATCACAGATACCTGCATTGACCCCTTCAAATGCATTGTCTAAAGCCGTGTGAATGGCATATACGGCAATGTCGTTACGGATGGCTTTTTGAACCACGCGTTCTACATAAGTTTTTCCATTAATGGATTTTAAGCCCTTAAAAATAATCGGATGAAAACTAACAATGAGATTACAGTCGTTGTTTACGGCCTCATCGATGACCTCAGTCAGGCAGTCTAATGTAACCAAAACCCCTTTGACGACTGTATTTTTATCACCTATAAGTAGACCCACATTATCAAATTCTTCTGCATAGGCTAAGGGGGCAAGTGTTTCGAGCTGTTGTATGATGTCCTGAACTATCATGTGATTTTGTTTAAGTTCAAAGATAAAATAATTACTTTCGTGCTAGTGAAGCTTTTAAGAAAAATATTATTTCCACTCAATCCGCTGTATTACGTTGCCATTTATATCCGTAATAAATGCTTTGATTTTGGTGTGTTCAGCTCAAAAACCTACGAAATGCCCATAATTTGTGTGGGAAATTTATCTGTAGGTGGTACAGGAAAAACTCCCATGGTTGAATATTTGATTCAAATGCTCAAGCCCAGCTGCAGTTTGGCGGTTTTAAGTAGGGGCTATGGCCGAAAAACCGATGGTTTTATATTAGCAGATTCAAAGAGCACTGCCCAAATACTGGGAGATGAACCCTTTCAAATCGCGCAAAAATTCCCAGATATTAAGGTAGCTGTAGACGCCGATAGACGCCATGGAATCAAAAGCTTAAAAACTCTTGATAACCCTCCTAAGATCATTATACTGGATGATGCTTTTCAACATAGAGCTGTAAAAGCTGGTCTATCAATTATTCTCACATCCTATGATAATTTGTACTGCCAGGACGTTGTATTGCCTGCTGGAAACCTTAGGGAGCCACGATCAGCGGCCTCACGTGCACAAATCATAGTGGTTACTAAATGTCCAGAAGATTTGCCAGATTCCAAAAAACAATGGATTAAAGATCGCTTAAGACCAATCCCAGGTCAACAGTTATTTTTTAGCAGCATCGTCTATTCGCAAACCATTATTGCAAAGAAAAAAACACAACCCTTGGAATGGCTTAAAAATCAAAAATTTTCATTGGTTACAGGCATTGCAAAAGCCGCTCCAATGGTAAATTATTTAGAGAATTTAGGTTTGGTTTTTGATCATTTAGAATTCTCGGACCACCATGTTTTTTCCAACAAAGAATTGGACCTTATTGGCTCAAAATCACTAGTATTGACCACAGAAAAAGACTTTTTTAGGCTAGAATCACTTCATCACCCTGCACTGTATTATTTGCCAATCAATATCCAAATTAATGCATCTATTAAATTTGAGACACTAGTAGCGGATTATATTAAAAAATTTGATTAGTTTGTTAAACGAATCAACTCAATGATTCGACAAGAATAGCCCGTTTCATTGTCATAACATCCAATGACTTTTGCCATTTTGCCCAAAACCGTTGACACCAACGAGAATCATCTAATGTATGTGTTTTTGTGCTTTGTATGAGGAGCGTACCAAGGCACTGCTTTCTACGTGACGAAATCCAAGGTCCAAGCCAATGGCTTCATATTCCCTAAACTGGTCTGGTGTGATAAATTCTTTGACAGGCAAGTGTTTTTTACTTGGCTGTAAATATTGACCAATGGTGACAACATCAACTTTTGCTTCTTTTAGATCGTGTAAAGTCTTAATAACCTCTTCTCGAGTTTCTCCAAGGCCCAACATAAGTCCAGTTTTGGTACGGCGCTGTCCTTGATCTTTAAGGTATTTTAAAATCCCTAAACTGCGGTCGTATTTGGCCTGAATGCGGACTTCTCTTGTCAGCCGTCTGACTGTTTCCATATTGTGTGACACCACTTCGGGGGCCACAGCAATAATTCTATCGATGTGTTTTTCGATGCCTTGAAAATCCGGGATTAATGTTTCTAATGTGGTATTTGGATTTATGCGACGGACCGCTTGCACTGTTTCGGACCACATAATACTGCCCATATCTTTTAAATCGTCTCTGTCAACACTTGTCAAAACCGCATGTTTGATGCCCATTATCTTGATGGAACGGGCTACTTTTTCTGGTTCATCCCAATCTAAAGATTCTGGTCGTCCTGTTTTGACTCCGCAAAATCCACAAGAGCGAGTACAGATGTTTCCAAGAATCATAAAAGTAGCAGTACCCTCTCCCCAGCACTCACCCATATTAGGGCAACTACCAGAAGTACAAATCGTATTTAATTTATATTTGTCAACCAGGCCTCTAAGAGCTGTGTATTTTTTCCCTGTGGGCAACTTAACTCGCAGCCATTTTGGTTTTTCTTGGCGAAGTTGAGGCGTTTCAACAGGCGCTGTTAAACTGATTTCTTGAGACTTTTCAAGTGAATCTGTAGCGTTAAATTTGGCTGATTTTAAAAGTGTGTTAGCGGGCATACTTTTTAGTTGAATCACAAAGATACAAAGTATTCCATTAAAAAATTATAAAATACTAAGATACCAAATGTTAAATCCTACTAAAAATAAAATTCCAAAAATACTTATAATGTGAATTGATTTAGAAGGTTGCCAATCTTTTGGTGTGTGTTTACTGCAAATTAGTATATAATTCATCAGTGCGCAGAAAGGCGCCGTTAGAAAGGATAAAATCGTAGCGATTTTCACCATGGTTCCCATTTCGGATAAAAAGAAAAAGAAGATTGCAATAGTTCCAAATATTAACAAAATTAACCA